>NZ_JBDJKW010000016.1:0-84845 GCF_039673065.1 Allobosea sp. TWI1241
CCTTGTTCCTGACGACGCCCTCGCGGGGCGGAAAAACGCGGTCGAATTAGGGGGTTTCGCCGCGCGATGCAAGGGTTTGCGACGCGCGCCCGGCTCAGGCCGCCCTGCGCGAGCCCGCGCGCTCGCGCGCAACAAGCGCCCAGACATGGCCGAACGGGTCGAAGAGCGAGGCGACGCGGCGTCCGTAGAGGTCGTTCTGCACCGGATCGCGCAGGGTCGCGCCGGCCGCGATGGCCTGCCCGACGGCGGTGCCGACATTGTCGACGCCGAGATGGAAGATCGTGCTGACGGCGCCCGGCGCCTTCGGGAAGAACGGGCCGCCGCGCTCCGGCGCCGGCATCCTGGCGGGATCGACGCCTGCGACATGGATCAGCATGCCGCCGATCCGCATCTCGACGGAGGTCGGCACGCCGTCGACCCGGTGGACCTCGCCGCGCTCGGCGCCGAAGGCCTCGGCATAGAAGCTCGCGGCCTCGAGCTCGCGGCCGAGCTCGACGAACAGGGCAAGGGCGAAATCGCCGCGCGCCTCGGCGCCCAGATCGGTGCCCATGTCGCTGGAGCCATCGGAACGGAGGTCGGTCATCATCGTCGTCCCTTGCGGTTGCTGAGGCGGCGCAGCATGCCGGCAAGCGCGACGAAGCTAAGGCGCCGCTCTGGCGCAATCGCGGCAGGATGCCGTAAGACGGCGCCGCTGCGGCGGCGCCACGGCCGCCCGGAGACAGGACGACGAGATGACCGAGACTGCCCCGCGCCCCCGTATCGCCATAACCTATTGCAGCATGTGCAACTGGATGCTCCGCTCCGCCTGGATGGCGCAGGAGCTGCTCCAGACCTTCGGGCAGGATCTCGGCGAGGTCGCGCTGATCCCGCGCACCGGCGGCATCTTCCTGATCCACTACGACGACGCGCTGATCTGGGATCGCGCGGTCGATGGCGGCTTCCCCGATTCGAAGCAATTGAAGCAGCGCGTGCGCGACCGGCTCGATCCGCAGCGCAGCCTCGGCCATGTCGACGGCCACAAGGCGGCGGGCGACGCCGGCGCCTGACCGGCCAAAAAACGAGAAGGGCGCCGGGAGAGCCCCGGCGCCCGCCGATGCTGCCGAGCGGGTTCGACTCAGAAGGCGACGCGTAGCTGGGCGGTGCCGCCGAGGCGGTTGCTGCGGGCGGCGAATTCGCCGTCCAGGTTGAGGCCGAGTGTGACGCTCTCGGTCAGGCGGGCGCTGATGCCGGTCGAGACGAGCGCGCTGTTGCGGTCCATCGTCGCGCCGCGGGTCGAGAAGGCCGTGCCCGGCAGGGCGATCAGGCTGGCCGAGAGGGCCTCGCCGCGCTGGAAGTAATGCGCCCAGGCGCCGCGCACATAGCCGGTGACGCCGATGCCGAACAGGGTCGTCCTGGCGTCGAGCTGCAGGCCGATCTCGCCGCGCGAGGTGACGTCGCTGCGCCGTGTCAGGGTCAGCGCTCCGACCGTGACGCCCGTCCAGTTGGTCTCGACGATCGCCGGCGTGCGCGAGCGGGTGGCCTGCACGGCCGCCAGCGGCGACAGGCTGATGCCGTTCCACTCCAGCGCCGCGAGATTGGCCTGAAGACGCCCGCTCCAGGCTGTGGCCTGATAGGAGGAGGTCACGGCGGTGCCGAGCGCCCGGATGGCGCGGCGGACATCGGTGTCGAGCACGGCATAGCTGCCGGAGGCCGCGAGCTTCAGCGGGCCGAGCTTCGTGCTGCCATAGAGGCCGAGCTGGTAGATGTCGGCCTCGGCGCGGCCGAGCCCGCCCGGCATCGAGGCGTGCGCGCGCCCGGCCGAGACGGCGATGCCGGCGATCGTGCCGGGCATCAGGCGGATGTCGACGCCGGTGGCGATATGGGCGTCCTCGATGCGGCGGCGGGCGGAGCCGGCGGCCGCATCGCCATCGGTGCGGCCGGTCGAGCCCGAGGCCGAGCCCCAGACCGCATAGCGCGGTGCGTCGAGCCGCGCCGGAGCAGCCGGCATGTCTGCGCCCTTGCTGACCGTGCCGGAGAAGCTGGCCATGCCGGGGCCGGGACCGCCATCGTCGAGGCGGCCGGCGGCCATCGGGTCGAGCATCGCACCGAGGAAGCGGTCGGACGAGATTTCGGTGACTGCGGCCGAGGCGGTATGGACCTCGCCGGTCAGCTGCCGCAGCGCGCCCGGGATCGCCGCCGCCGGCAGGTTGTAGATCGGGAAGAGCCCCGAGACGTCGAGGCCGCGCGCGGCCGCCGCGTCGATGGCGGCGGCGATGGCGAGCCCGTTGGCCGATTGGGCGTCGGGGGCGAGCACGGAGATGATCTGCCGCGGCCGCAGCGTCAGCAGGACCTCGCTTCCGGTGTAGCTCACCACCGTCGCGACGCCGTCGCCGAAGGAACCCGTGCTGTCCACGGTCGCGAAGGTGCCACTGCGGCCGCCGGCGGCCGAGAGCAGCGTGTAGGGATTGTCGAAGCTGTAGCTGCCGCCCAGCGGCACCAGCCTGAGCGTGCCGGCGAGGCTGGCGGTGCCGCTCACGTCGAGCCGGTCGGCGGTCGCGCCCTGCACCTCGGCCAGATAGGTCGAGCCGGCGGCGAAGCTCAGGTTGCCGCGGATGGTCAGCGTGCCGGGCGAGGTTCCGGGCGAGATGGTCGAGCCGGCATTCGCGGCGACGTTGCCGATCACGCTGCCGGTGCCGGAGAGCACGCCGCCGTCCAGCGTCAGCGCCGGGGTGACGAGGCTGCCGTTCACGATGGTGGCGCCGGCCGTCTGCCGGTAGCCGGAGCTCGCCGCCAGCGTGCCGCCGGTGGCGATCTCGACGCGGCCGGCATTGTCGACCGAGGTCAGGGCCGTGCGCCAGCTGCCCGCGTTGAAGCTGCCGGTGTTGGCGAGGCTGGCCGTGCCGGAGAAGGCGCTGTCGCGATTCGGGCGCCAGACCCCGCTGTTGGCGATCGCCACGGTCGAGCCGGCGACGTTGGCGCCGGCGCCTGCGATCAGGCCGGCATTGTCGACCGTGAGCTGCCGGCCGGCGCCGGTCTGGCGGAAGGCGTAGCCGGTGCCGTCGATCACGCCGCTCGCCAGGTTGGTCAGCGTGGCGTTGGAATTCGTCGAGACCGCCGTGGTGCCGCCGACGATGGTGCCGGCATTGCTGATCGTGGCGTTGCGCTGGTCGAGGATCGCGACCGTGGCCTGGGTCGCGTCGCCCGGCGAGAGCGTGACGCCGTCGGCGATCGACAACCGTGCCGTCTCGACGCCGCTGCCCTCGAAGCGCACCGCCCCCTGGACGTTGGCGCCGAGGCTGACCGTGTTGGTCGACGGACCCTGCGTCACGACCTGGACGCCGATGCCGGAGGCGCCGGTCGCAATCGCGGCGCCGACGGTGATGGTGGCGTCGCCCGGCGCCGCGTTGACGTTGCGATAGAGGATGCCGACGCCCGACGGCGTCGAGATCGTGCCCGTCGTGACGGTCGAGATCGTGGTGGCGCCGGTGGTATCGGCCTGGATCTCGATGCCGTTGCCGCCGGTCAGGCTCATCGTGGCGTTCATGCCGGTGAGGTTGACGGCACAGGTCGAGGACGGGCTCTGCTCGACGAGAATCCCGCCGGCGCCGTTGAAGACGCTGGGCGGCGTGGTCGTCGCGAAGGTGAAATCGGTGCCACCCGTATCACTGAAAGACAGCAGGCCCTGGAACTCGGCCGCGACATTCCCGGTGCCGTCGCCGATCTCCACGGCGACGGGCGCGCCGCCATAGCTGAGCGGGAACGGGCTGATGGTGCCCACGAACGTGTTTGCGGCGGGGTTTGGGCACGCCGCCGATGCGGCCAGCGGGAGCAGAAGCGCAGTCAGGGAAACGCCGGCTGCCAGACGGAGCCGGTGGACAAAGAGCGAGGACCGCATAGGGGAAGGCCGCGAGCACGAGAAACGGGAAGGCCGCAGCCGATCAGGCCGTGACGGCGCAAGATCGACGGCACTCCGTTCCGCCGTCAATCGGTCGCCTGCCCAACTGCATGCATTTGGCGATGGTGCGGCGCCCGGGACACGTTTTGCGCTGGCGCCGGCGCGCCCTGTCATGCGCCGGCGGCGGTGTTGCGGTCGATTCCCCTGCGTCATCCATGCGGTAACTCTAGGTCGCCCGCGAAGCAGAGATTCGCCGCTTGCGCCCTCTTGGCTTGGGCGTCGTGCGATGCTCATCTCGTCCGACGATCCGCACCCTCAGCAGCCCTGCCGGCGAGGGACCATGGCCGCGCTCACGATCCATCTCGGGCTGCTCGCGGTCGCCTTCGCCGGCGCCGTCGCAGGCCTTCTCGCCCAGCATCTCGACTGGCCGCTCCCGGCGGCGCTGATCTGGAGCGCGGCGACGATTCCCGTCGCCCTCGCCCTGGCGGTCGCGATCCTGCGGGATCTCCTGACCGGGCGCGTCGGCGTCGACGCGATCGCGCTCGTCGCCATGGTCGCCTCGATCGCCCTCGGCGAGCCGCTGGCCGGCACCGTGGTGGCGATGATGTATGCGGGCGGAAATCTGCTCGAGGATTATGCGCGCGGGCGGGCGGAACGCGAGCTGCGCTCCCTGCGCGACCGCACCCCCCGCATCGCGCACCGCCGCGAGGGCGAGGCGCTGGTCGACATCGAAGCCGAGGCTGTCGTCGCGGGCGACGAGTTGCTGGTGCGGGCCGGCGAGCTTCTGCCGGTCGACGGCGAACTTCTCGACGCGCGCGTCAAGCTCGACGAATCCGCGGTCAGCGGCGAGCCGCTGCCCGAGACCAGGGTGAAGGGCGACCCGTTGCGCAGCGGTACTGTCAATGCCGGCGAGGCCTTCCGGTACCGGGCGTCGGCCGCGGCGCGCGAGAGCACCTATGCCGGCATCGTGCGGATGGTCGAGGCGGCGCAGACGGCGAAGGCGCCCTTCATCCGCATGGCCGACCGCTTCGCGCTGCTCCTGCTGCCAGGCACGCTGCTGGTGGCCGGGCTGGCCTGGTGGCTCTCGGACGATCCGGTGCGGGCGCTGGCGGTGCTGGTGGTGGCGACGCCCTGTCCGCTGATCCTCGCGGCGCCGGTGGCCTTCATCGGCGGGGTGTCGCGTGCGGCGCGTTCCGGGGTGCTGATCAAGGGCAGTGCGGCGATCGAGGGGCTGGGGCGGGTACGCACCGCGATCTTCGACAAGACCGGCACGTTGACCGAGGGCGGTGCCCGGCTGATCGCGCTCCATGTCGCGCCAGGCGTCGCGCCCGACGAGATCCTGCGACTCGTCGCTTCGCTCGAACAGGCCTCGCACCACGTCCTCGCAGAGACGCTGGTGGCGCTGGCGCGCCAGAGGGGCCTCGCGCTGGTTCAGCCCACGCAGGTCAGGGAATACCGCGGCTCCGGCCTCGAAGGGATTGTGGACGGGCGCAGACTCATCGCCGGATCGCGGCGCCTCGTGCTGGGCGAGGCGCTGTTGCCGGGCTGGATCCTGCCGGAGCCCGCAAGCGGCAGCACAGGTGCGCTCACCATCCTGGTCGCGCTGGACGGCGAGCCGGTGGCGCAACTGGTGATGGCTGACGCGCTCAGGCCCGACGCGCTCGGGACATTGGCCCGGCTGCGCGGCCTCGGGATCGATCGCATCCTGATGGTGACCGGCGACGATGCGCAGACCGCGGCCGCCATCGCTGCCGGCCTGCCGATCGATGCGGTCCGCGCGCAATGCAGCCCGGCCGAGAAGGTGCAGGCGATCCGTGCGGAAAAGGCCCGGCAGCCGACGATGATGGTCGGCGACGGACTCAACGACGCGCCGGCGCTCGCGGCCGCCGATATCGGCGTGGCGATGGGCGCGCGCGGCGCGACGGCCTCGTCGGAGGCCGCCGATGTCGTCATTCTCGTCGACCGGGTCGAGCGCGTCGCGCTGGCGGTCGCGATCGCCCGGCGCACCCATGCGATCGCGCGCCAGAGCATCGTCGTCGGGCTCGGCCTGTCGGGGATCGCGATGATCGTCGCCGGGTTCGGCTATATCCCGCCGGTGGCGGGCGCCCTGCTGCAGCAGGGCATCGACATCGCGGTGATCCTCAACGCGCTCCGCACCCTGATCGGCCCCGAGGCTGCCGGGCGCTCCGGGCAGGCGCGTGCACGGTCGGGCGGCGACGGGGAGATCGAGGCGGCCGGCGGCACGCCCTGACACGGCCATCGCCCGATAAACAGTCATGGAGAAAAGGCTGGAGCGGGTACCGGGAATCGAACCCGGGTATTCAGCTTGGAAGGCTGCTGCTCTACCATTGAGCTACACCCGCATCGGGCGCCAAATTCCGCATCGGAGGGGGTGGTGTCAACCTGCTTCTTCGGCGCGGTGCGCTTGAGGCGCGCGAAGACGGCGCGGGCCGTCATCGCGGCAGCTTGGCGGAGGTGCGTCCGGGCGGGGCGAGGCGAATCGGCGGCGGCAAGGAACGATTCGCAGCTGGCCCGGTCAGTCTCAGGTGCGGTGGGCACGACGATACCGGCCGAGGCGAAAGGCGCTGTGCCTCGTCTCTGCTCGATGTGCGGCTAGGTCGCTGCGAGGTGTCGTGCCCGTCAGCGCGGGCAGGGCAGGATGGTGGGGGAAGTAGGACTCGAACCTACGAAGGCATAGCCAGCGGATTTACAGTCCGCCCCCTTTGCCGCTCGGGACATTCCCCCGCCCTGCCTGCGATCCGGCCTGAGGGCCGGCTCGCAACCGTCTGTCTCACTTGCGTGAAGCAGCGGGCGCGGCCGGACTTATGGTGACCGGCCGCGCCCATGTCAACGCCAAAAAGGCCGCCGGCTTCCGAAACCCTGTGCACGCCTCGCCGGCTGTCGCTCGATCGCCGCGCCGCTGAACGGAGGCGGGAACCATGACCGAGGGCATGGCTGCGACGCCCGATCTTTCCGCAAACTGGCGTTACCTCCGGGGCGCGATGCCATGGCGCGCGGCGTCGAGCTGCGACAGCACGAAGGCTCGGCGCTCGGCTACCGGTGCGCGGGGCAGCGGCACCGGCACGTAGCCGAAGGAGCGCCAGGCGGCGGCGACCGCTTCGCAGGTCCGTTCCGCCTCGGCGCGGCCCTGCCGGCGCTCGGTGTCGCGTGTGTAGATCTCCGGCCAGAACGGCGCCAGGAAGACGGCGCGATAACGCAGCGTGGCGGCCGCCCGCATGAGATGGTCCGGCACGGGCAGGCCGGTCAGCCTGAGATAGCCGACGATGTCGGGCAGCCCGCGGTCGAAGAATACCGGGCCCGGCAAGGCCGCCGCCTCGCGATGCGAGCGCAGGTCGAAGCCGAGCATCTGCTCAGCGAAGGCGGCGGGATCGCGCCAGGGAAGGGCCGGGCCGTCGATCGCCTGCTGGTCGCGGATCACGGCGCGGCCGGCCTCGGGCATCACCGCATGGCCGGCGGCCGCGAGGGCGTCGAGGAGGGTGGTCTTGCCCGCGCCGGGGCCGCCGGTGACGGCGTAATAGGGCAGGTCGGTCATGCTGTCGGCTCCTTGGCCTCGCGGATCTCGTGTGAAGGAAGGCGGGTGTCGTCGCCGCTGCGGGCTGGCCAAGCGCGGTGCGGCGTGGCAGGGCTGGGGCTCCATCCTCGTCGGAAGCCGCGATGTCCTCGCCCTCACGTCCCCGTCCCGCCGCCCGCCATGCCGGGCGCCCGAAGCGCCCTTCCGGCCCGCTGCCGCATCGCCCCGGCGATATCGACGAGGCGGTGCTCTACGGCGCCCATCCGGTCATCGAGGCGCTGCGCAACCCGGCGCGACGTTTCCGCAAGCTGCTGGCGACGGAGAACGGCCTGCGGCGGCTGACGGAGGAGGTGGGCGAGCTGCCCCTGGCGCCCGAGATGGTGCGCCCTTCGGAGATCGACCGGCTGTTGACGCCCGATGCGGTGCATCAGGGGCTCTATCTCGTCTGCGATCCTCTGCCCTCGCCGGATCTCGATGCGCTGCCGCAGGACGCGGTGGTGCTGGCGCTCGATCAGGTCACCGATCCGCACAATGTCGGGGCGATCCTGCGCTCGGCCGCCGCCTTCGCGGTCGCGGCGGTGATCGTGACGGTGCGCCATTCGCCGGCGGCGACCGGCGTGCTGGCCAAGTCTGCCTCCGGCGCGCTGGAGCATGTGCCGCTGGTGGCGGTGCGCAATCTCGGCGATGCGCTCGATATGCTGGGCCGCCGCGGCTTCATGCGCATCGGCTTCGATTCGGAAGGCAGCGAGCCCTTCGAAGGCGTCACCCTGCGCCGTCCGCTGGTGCTGGTGATGGGGGCCGAGGGCAAGGGCTTGCGCCAGCGCACCCGCGAGCTCTGCGACCATCTCGTGCGGCTCGACATGCCGGGCGCGATCAAGAGCCTCAACGTCTCGAACGCCACGGCGATCGCGCTCTACGCCGCGAGCCGCGCGGACTGACCCGGCAAGCCGGGCGCTGTGGCGTCCGGCAGCGCTGTCCGCAGCCTTTGCAGGCACTGAACGCGCCGGCTTCAGCGCGCCGCGTCGCCCTCGCCGACACCCGGAGTCCGAGCCGATAGGGCGTTCAGCCATCGGCCGCGCGTGCATCCGCCGTTCGTCTTACGCCTTTCGGTGCAAGACCAAGTGCTCGCTTGTCGCAGGGGAGGGGCAGTTTCATTCCTACACCCAGAACAGTGGCCGTTCCAAGGCCACGTCCTGGGTCGGCCCTGTCCGGCTCCAACGCAAGACCGCCGAAAAGGCGGCCGGAGGGCGGCGGATGGTCCGGATCGCCCCCTGGAGGAACGTTAAGACGGGAGCGCTTCATGAGCATGGCACATGCATCGGCGGCTTCGACGCCACGCCCGATGACCAAGGAAGAGAAGCGGGTCATTCTCGCCTCCTCCTTGGGCACGGTCTTCGAATGGTACGATTTCTACCTCTACGGCTCGCTGGCCGTGATGATCGGCGCGCACTTCTTCTCCGCCTTCGACCCGAACACGCGCGCGATCTTCGCGCTGCTGGCGTTCGCGGCGGGCTTTCTGGTGCGCCCGTTCGGCGCGCTTTTCTTCGGCCGCCTGGGTGACCTGATCGGCCGCAAGTACACCTTCCTCATCACCATCCTGATCATGGGCGCCTCGACCTTCCTGGTCGGCCTGCTGCCCGGCTACAACACGATCGGTTGGGCGGCGCCGGTCATCCTGATCGTGCTGCGCATGCTGCAGGGCCTCGCGCTCGGCGGCGAATATGGCGGCGCCGCGGTCTATGTCGCCGAGCACGCGCCGGTGGGCCGTCGCGGCTTCTACACCTCGTGGATCCAGACCACGGCGACGCTCGGCCTGCTGCTGTCGCTGGTCGTCATCCTCGGCATCCGCACGACGATGGGCGAGGCGGACTTCGCCGCCTGGGGCTGGCGCATTCCGTTCCTGCTCTCGATCTTCCTGCTCGCCATCTCGGTCTGGATTCGTCTCCAGATGCAGGAATCGCCCGCCTTCAAGAAGATGAAGGCGGAGGGCACGGGCTCCAAGGCGCCTCTGTCCGAGGCCTTCGGCCAGTGGAAGAACGCCAAGATCGCGCTGCTGGCGCTGTTCGGCCTCACCGCCGGCCAGGCGGTGGTCTGGTACACCGGCCAGTTCTACGCGCTGTTCTTCATCCAGAGCATCCTGAAGGTCGACCTCTACTCGGCCAACGTGCTGATCGCCTGGGCGCTGATCCTCGGCACCGGCGGCTTCATCCTGTTCGGCTCGCTGTCGGACCGGATCGGCCGCAAGCCGATCATCCTGTTCGGCTGCCTCATCGCGGCGCTAACCTATTTCCCGCTGTTCGGCGCCCTGACCAAGGCCGCCAATCCGGGCCTCGCCGCGGCGCATGAGAACGTCAAGGTCGAGGTCGTCGCCGATCCCACCACCTGCGGCTCGGTGTTCGATCCGGTCGGCGTGCGCACCTTCACGCAGCCCTGCGACATCGCCCGCCGCACGCTGGCCCAGCAGGCGATCGTCTACACGACCAAGCCCGCCCCGGCCGGCACCCCGGCCAAGGTCACCGTCAACGGCAAGGACCTCGTGATCGACGCCGGCTTCGCCAAGGCGCTGGCCACCGAGGCGGTTGCCGCCGGCTATCCGGCCGCCGGCGATGCCCGCATCGTCAAGACCGGCTTCATGGGCGCGCTGTTCAACACCCAGTCGCTGACGATCATCGCCATCCTGACGGTGCTGGTGATCTACGTGACCATGGTCTACGGCCCGATCGCGGCCGCGCTGGTCGAGCTCTTCCCGACCCGCATCCGCTATACCGGCATGTCGCTGCCCTACCATATCGGCAATGGCTGGTTCGGCGGCCTGCTGCCGGCGACCTCGTTCGCCATGGTGGCCGGCACCGGCGACATCTATTACGGCCTCTGGTACCCGATCGTGATCGCCATGATGACCTTCGTCATCGGCATGCTCTTCGTTCCCGAGACGAAGGATCGCGACATCATGACCTACGACCATTGAGGCGGCGGGCATCACGCCTTAGCCTGAAACAAGAAGGCCCCGCCCGAAAGGGCGGGGCCTTTGACGTTGGCGGTCGCGCCTGCGGCCGGCCGGCTCAGGCCGGCAGCACGGTCACCGGCGTGCCGAGCGCGACGCGGGCGTAGAGGTGGATGATATCCTGGTTGATCATCCGGATGCAGCCCGAGGAGACGTTGGTGCCGACCGTGTAGGGCTCGAAGGTGCCGTGGATGCGGTAGCCGAGATCGCGGCCCTCGCCGAAGAGGTAGAGCGTGCGGGCGCCGAGCGGGCTCTTGGAGCCGCCGCGGACGCCGAGCCCGCGCGGGGTCTTCTCGAGCTGCGCCCTGATCTCCGGCTCGCGCTCGATCATTTCCGGCGGCGGCACCCAGTCGGCCCAGTCGCGCTTCATGTTGATGCGGGCCGCGCCGGTCCAGCCGAAGCCCTCGCGGCCGACGCCGACGCCGTAGCGCGTGGCGACGCCGGGCGATTCGACGAAATAGAGGTGGTAGGAGCCGGGATCGACGATGATGGAGCCGGGCGCCTCGCCGCGGCGGAACTCGACGGTCTGGCGCAGATAGCGCGGCTCGATGCGCTCATAGTCGATCGCCGGCACCGGGAAGCGCTCGCCCGGATAGGCCATGTAGACCTCGGCATAGTTCGGCCGCGACAGCGTGCGCGTCGGATCCCGGCGTGGCGCGGCGATCTCCGGCAGCGCGACGATGCTGCTGCTGCCGCAGCCGGCGAGGCCCGCGGCGGCGGCTGAGAGGGCGGGTATGGTAAAGGCGCGGCGGGTCAGCATCGGAACTCACTCGGTCTAAGGTTTGCAAAAGCATCGACTTAGATGGTTACGACCGAATGAATGCCGCCGGCGTCGCATCGAGGGCTGCCGCGCCGGCGGCACGGGCGCATGCCCGCGCCTTGCGCCGGTCAGCCCCGCTACCGCGCGACGGCACCGGCAAAAATCGGGGGCTTTCAGGCGATTCCAGCCCGCCCTTGCCCTCGCCGCGCCGGGCTGGTAACCGCAGCGGCGGGCCGGCGTAGCACAGCGGTAGTGCAGCGGTTTTGTAAACCGAAGGTCGGGAGTTCGATCCTCTCCGCCGGCACCATTCCACCCCAACGGAGGCAGTGCAGATAATTCAACGACTTAGGGTGAGCACACCCGGAAATCATTGGAGGTTTTTGCCCTTTTGGGCTCTTCCCGTCGACCGGCCGAACCCGCGCCAAACCGTGAACAAACCGCCCCGCGCCGCCCCCCGCCGCTTCGCGCCTATACAAATTCTGTACATGGCGGCCCCGCTCTGTTCTCGCCTCACCGGTTCCAGTTCGGCCAGCGGATTCGCTGGGTCGGCGAGTGGTAGGCTCGCTCAGCTCTCTTGCTCTCGTCGCGCACGCGCTCGCAGCGGAAGCCGCTCGGGAAGATCGCGATGTCGCCGATCGCCATCAGGGCTGACCAGCTGGCGGCGATCGCCAGGATGACGTCGCGATGGCAGTCGACGGTCTTCGGACACCAGCACGAGACGTCGCGGCCGCCGGCGGCGCTCCGGAGGTCGCGCAGGATCTCCGCCACGGTCGGCGGTGCAGGATCGCCCTCGGCGCGCAGCTCGGCCCGAGCCATGTCGGCGATCGACTCGGGCAGCGTCCCGAGGGCGCCGGCGATCCAGAGCGCATAGAGGCGCGTCGCAGCCCATTACCGGATGCGGTAGGACGGTCTGCTGGATGCGGGTGAGGTTCGCGAAGCACCGTTGGGGACTGCCCCATGACCGCTAAGCCCCGACCTCCGCCCGTCGAGGTGATACCGGCCGATCAAAGGCTCAGATCGTCCGGACCGTCCTTCTTGCGCCCGCGCGCCACGATCTTGAGGCTATCGTCCGGCAGGGGCCGCTGCAGGTAGCTCGCGACCGGCCAGTCAGCGGTCATCCAGGTCGCGCACTGCTCCGCCGTCGTCAGGATCACCGGCATCGCCTTCGGATGGATCGCCTTCACCTCTGCATTCGGCTCGGTCGTCAGGAACGCATAGAGGTCGGCCTCGACCTCTCCTTCCTTGAGCTTGCGGACCGACTTCCACTGCGGCGTCCAGATCCCGGCGAAGAAGGCGGTCGGCCGGCTCTCGTCGAAGGCGAACCAGATGTCGCCGCCGGCGGCCTTGTTGAACTCCGAGAACGACGTGAACGGCACCAGGCACCGATGTTCGACGCCGAGCCACCGACGCCAGTGCGGGCTTTTGGTGTTGCGGACATTGGTGACGCCCGGATCGGTCTTGCGACCTTCGAGAGCGAAGGCAGGCGACGGCATGCCCCAGCGGGCTTTCGCAAGGCGCGGGACGCCGTCGCCGTTGCGCACGATCGGCGCCTCGTAATCGGGAAAGATGCCGGTCTGCGGCGGCAGGTTCATCCCGCCATCGTCAAAGCTGGCGAAGAGCTTGCGCATGGCTTCGACCGGCATTGTGTGGCTGTAGAGGTTACACATCCTCGTCGCGGTCCGAGCAGGCGCGCCAGAACACGGGCTGCAGCATCTCATTGTCCTCCGATACCCAAAGCCCTTCGGAGAAACGCATTCGCTGCACTTCAGGGATCCTGTTAGGCACCATCCCCTCGACGAGAGATCCGTCGCGGGGAGCTGTTTCCATATCCCGCCAACCCTCAACCTCCATCGTCAGCCTCCCCGATCCGCCGCCGGCGCTCGAGCGGCGCCGGCTCTGCAGGCAGCATGTCGCGCCGGCCGCCCTCGATCAAGGTCAGTCCTGAAAGGGACGGCGGCAGGTCCGGCGGGCCGCGGCGCCGCAGATCCGGGCAATAGCCGCCGCACTTCATCCCGTACTTTTGCGGCTTGCGCGTCGGATTGTATGGCGCCCATTCGCAACCGGCGATGAACCGGCCGACGAGCCGGCCCATGGTCACGTCGGCCCCGAACTTGGCGGCCAGGACCGCTAGCCGCACATCGCCGCCGCGCCGGCAAAAATGGCAGGCGAAGCGCACGACCACCCAGGGATAGCGGCGCAGCAGCGTGTCCTCGTCTGGCGGCTCGTCAGCCATCACGCTCTGGCCGCGCGCCCTGTGAGAACACGCCGCGCACGAACCCGCGCGAGACCGACCGATCCGCATCCGCCAGGAGCACGATGAAGCTCTGCGCTAGCGCCCGCAGCGCTGCAGCTTCAGACCCATACTCGTCGAGCAGATCGCCGACCAGGCCGGTGATCTCCGCATCCATGCAGGTGTCGTCTTCCGGCTGTTCGATCGGCTGGGCTGCCATTGATTTCGTCCGCTGATTATGAGAACGAAAAAAGAACAAAACTCAGCTAGGAGTCAAGCCATGGCCGCCGTCGATGCCTTCTTCCTCCAGCCCTTCAAGACGCACCGCAAGCGCCTGGTGCCGGCTCAGCGCGTGCCCGCGAAGACGAAGCATCACGCCATCAATGATGGCGAGCGGCTGGCGCGTACGGCCGAAGGCGTCGCGGTAATTCACGTCGTCGCCGACGATGAGACCGGCGAGGTCGGCGCGATCGAGGTACTGGCGCGCCACGGCGCCATCCCGGACGAGTTCGAAGAGCAGATCCGCGCGCTGTGAGGCGAAACCCGCGCCGGGCCTATGATGCGGATGGCCGCGAGATCCAGCCCGAGACCGTTGCCAGCCACCTCGCGCACGGGAAACGCGAAAAAGGCCCGGCCCCGCGTGAGCGAGGCCGGGTAGTCGGGGAGGGGCCGGTTGCGCCGGCCAGGCGATCGCGGGGCGTCAGCCCGGCAATGGCGGGACCCGAATCTGCGGCAGCTCCTGCCAGATCGTCCAGAGACCGTGCGGCATGCGGTAGTTGATCTGTCCGCGGATGATGAGGCCCGGCACGCGGTCGAGATCGACGGGGATGACGACGCAGAGCTCGTTCCGCCCTGGTCCGAGCGCACTGGCCTGCGGGTTGCGCAAAACGGCCCCGTCGCGCTGGCGTTCGGTGATCGCCGGGAACTCGACAGCGGTCCCCTCTACCGTGATGGACCAGGAGACGACGATCGGCTGCGCATAGCGGACCTTGGTCCAGTACCAGGCCCAGCACATGCGGCCCGGCGATCGATCCTGCTGGTCGATCTCGACGCGCTGCTCGGTCAAGACCGGCGCGAAGCGCGCCTCGAGCATCGGCGTGGCGTAGAGGAACAGCGTCGTCCCAATGATGCCGGCGACCGCCCACACCGCCACAGCCGCGACCGTTCGCGCGCCGAGCATCACTTCGCTCCCTTGATCGCGAGCCAGACCGCCGTGCAGATGCCGCCGAGCAGCACCGTGACGACGGCCTTGAGCCCGTGGCTGACGAGCGCCTCCCGCGTCTCGCGGGCGGCGCGCATCGCGGTCAGGTCCTTGCGGAAGGCCGGGATATCGTCGATCCCGACCCGATCGAGGAAACGCTGTATCCCCTCCTCGACCATACCCTCGACGTCTTCGGGCTTGAGCGCATCGCGCTTGAACAGCACGGCGGCGCGCTCGGCCGCCGCCGTGGCCATGCGGTCGAGATCAGCCAGGTTGACCATTGCATAGCTCGGCGGGACATCGGTGGGGTTCGGTGGGGGCATCGGGGCCGTCTCCGGAGCGGGTTCGGTCAGCCGCGGGTGACGACGGTGGATGGATTGTCGACCTTCGCCGCGATTTCCGGCGTGGTGACGATCCTGGCGACCTCGGAGAGTGCGGCCGCGCGCGCGACGAGGTTCGCCCGAGTGTCGCGCCAGGAAGCCCAGGCGCCGTAGGCGATCGTCAGCAGAAGCACGACGCCCTGCATGATCCAGTCCGTGACCGCGCCGGCGTAGCCGGTCTCGATCCCGAGCCGGGCCAGCAGCCAGACGACTGCGCCGAAGAGCCATACGCGGAGTGTCGGCAGGAGAGGCTTGATGAAATCCATGACGATGCTCCAGTCAGGTTCTGCGTGCCGCGTCGAGCGCGGCATAGGCCGAGGCGAGGCTGGCGAGGGCCGTCGCGAGGTTCCTGGGCGGCGCGGCGCAGAAGGTCGCGACGACGATCCGCGCGTCCTGCGCGGCGCGCTGCGCCTTCTCCGGCGCGAAGATGTCGACGGCGAGCGTCGCAGTCTGGACCTCCGCGCAGTAGCGGGCGAGCTTCGCGCTGACCTTCGCGATCTGCGGGTCGATTCTGGTCTCGCCGATCACGGCGCCGACGCCGGCGGCGATCTGCTGCCAGCTGGTGGCCGTGGTGTGCGAGGTGCAGGCGCCGAGCGCGAGCGCGCAGGCGAGCGCGGCCGCCGCAATGATGCGGTGCTTCATGGTGGTGCTCCGATGTCAGGGATGGCGGCGGCCGGCCGCCGGCGGGGTTCACCGACGTTTGGACGGCGGCCGGTGAAAGTGGAGGAGCCAGACCGCCGCACTGATCGGCGGGAAGGCCTCGCGCAGAAGGGCCGCCAGCATCAGATCGCCCGCCCCAGATCATCCTTGCCGACCTTGAAGGAAGGGCAGGCCTTGGCGTTCGTGTAGTCGTTGTGGCCGTTGACGCGTCTCACGCCGCGATGCTTGCGGGCGAGCTCGCGCGTCAGCCAGAGCATCGAGGCGCGCTGCGCGGCGGTCCTGGTATCCTTCGGCGTCTTCCCGTCGGCGGCGACCCCGCCGATATAGCAGCAGCCGATCGTGCCGCGGTTCTTGCCGCCGTCGGCGCAGTGCGCGCCCTGCTGACCGACTGGCCGGCCGAGCATGATCCGGCCGTCGCGGTAGACGACGTAATGGTAGCCGATGTCGCTGAAGCCACGCTGCTTGTGCCAGGCGCGGATGTCGGCGACGGTGAAGTCCTTGCCCTCCGCCGTCGCCGCGCAGTGCCAGATGATCTCGTCGATCGCCCGGGCCGTGGCGAGCAGCTGGAGGCTGGCGGCGTTCGGCGGGGGTACAGCAATCGTACTGGCGGCCGCCGGGGCAGACGGCGCCGGCTGCGCCATGGCCGACTTGTCCGGCTCGCCGCGGCCGGGCATCGGCGCGGTGATCGCCTGCTTCAGCGCTGTCTTCGTCTGCGGACCGGCGATACCGTCGTCGACGAGCCCGTGGCCGCGCTGGAAGGCGATGACGGCTCGCTCGGTCGCCGCTCCGAAGTCGCTATCTGCGATCAGCGCGGGCGATGCCCCAGCAGAATTCAGGTCGAGCTGCAGGGTGCGGACGGCAGCGCCACGGCTGCCCCGCTTCAGGGTCCCGGTCATGTCGGTGCTCCGGATAATGAAAAGCCGCCCGAAGGCGGCTGGTCAGGACGGCTAGCGCGCCATCGCCTCGCGCCACAGCTCGTCGATCGTCGGCTCGTCGAGATCGAGCGCGGTCCCGATCTGGGCTATGAGCGGGTGGTCGCGGCGATATTCACTGGCGTCCTGCCATTCGATCGTCGCGATTGAGCGATCCGGCTCGGCCAGGCTGAGGATCGCGGGCTCGACCTGATCCAGCACGCCGTGCGCTAGCAGCGTGAGCCGGAGCTGCCGACGTGTGATCGGACGAAGCGGGATTTCGGGCTCCGGATCGGGATCTGGCGACGCGAAATCGTGGCCGTCCCAGGTCCAGCCGGGCGCGGCCTCCTCGGTGGCGACGAGGATTGCTCCGTCCGGAGCCTCGATCACCGCCTCATAGGTGACCTCCTCGGCGCCTCCCGGCCCCTCAACCGAATAGGTCGCCGGGCCGCGCGCGGCACGGCCGTCCGGATCGATGGTCTTGCCCGTGATGTCGATGACAGCCGTCACAAGGCCGCCGCTGACGATGACTGCGTGCATGCTGCGATCCCTCAGTATTCGAGCCAGACTTCGCCACGAGCGCCAGTTCCACCCACGTAGCTGGCTCCGCCGCTGGCCGAGGCCCCGCCTCCAGGCACTCGACCATTCGCGGACGCACCGGCTCCGCCCATCACGCGCTGGCCGCCATTTGGCGAGGCCGAGCCGTTGCCTCCGAGAATGGCCGGGCCATACACGACATAGCCGTAGTCGCCATTCGAACCGGCCAGGTTGATGTCGCCGCCCACCGCAGCACCCCCGTTTGGCGAGTTCGCGCTGCCGTTGGTCGTCGTGCCGTTGAGGCCGCCACCGCCGCCACCCGCCGTAATTGTGGTGCCGTTGACCGTGACCGTGGTCGCATCGCCTGGCTGGCCGGCGCGGGCAGGAGAGCCCGCCCCTCCGAGCCCGCCGGCGCCGACCGAGAACGACACGACATCGCCAGGAGACACGTCGAAGGAGCGCTGGACATACGCGCCGGAGCCTCCGCCCGAAGCCGCGCCGACGGTCGAGTAACCGCCACCGCCGCCCGCACCCCAGGCCGAAACGCGAATTCGGTACACGCCGGCCGGGACAACGAATGTCCCACCGCCCGTCGCGGTGACGATGACGCGCGTGGTTAGGAAGGACGCCGCACGGATCTCGGACGGAAGCGGCGCGATGACGCAGATCGCGGTGCCATCGTCGAGTGTCGGATACCACCGGCCCGCGACCAGATCCCCGACGACCGGGTCAGAGCCGTCTGCCTTCTTGACCAGGCGATTTCCGCGGCCGCTGGTGTTCGCATAGACGGTCGTGCTCGTGTTCGTGCCGGGCGCCTTGACCCAGAGGACGCGGCCGGCGGCGTAGGCGGGAATGGCAAGTGCGGGATCAATCGACCAGGCGTTGGCCGAACCGCCTGCCACGGCGAAGTTCATTCGTCCGCTCTGCACAGCGTAGGCCAGCATCTCGTCGAGATCGTCGATGGGGATGCCGCTCGCTTGGAAGAGCGTCAGGAACTGCGCCTTGTAGTTGTTGATATGCTCGGCGGTCAGTGGCGTGCCGTCCTCGGCATTGTCGTCGGTGCAGTCCTTCAACCAGGAGAAGCCGGCACCAGCGGCGTCCCCTGCACGGCCAGGGCGCGCGAGCGCGTGCTCGGGCGTCGAGGTATAGGGGCCGAGGATGTCGACCATCGGTGGGACGAGCGGTTTCACCATGAAAGTCAGTCTCCGAAGGTCACGATGACGAGGTCGGCATGGGCCGGGATGAAGGGCTCGACGACGCAGCGCAGGCGGGCGACATCGAAGGCACAGCGGCGCACGCGCCCCGCGCGGTAGCGGCCGGTCAGGGCCGGCCGGATGCGGGGCTGGTCCGAGACATCGACCCGCAGCACGATGGTGGACGGGGGGCGGCCGGTGCCTCCCGCCCGGGCCTTCCCGGCGCGGGCTCGCCCGGCGCGTTCGCCGCAATAGCGGGCGAGCCTGTCGCAGCGGACACGGAAGCCGGCCGCCTCGGCCATGCGAACCAGGAGGTCGCAGAGATCGTCGATGATCGGCAGACCGCGCGCGCAAGGATTCTGCTCGACGCCGCACGCGTCCGGCAGGCCGAACTCGCGCAACCATTCGGGCCTGGTCTCGATCGCGGTCGAGCAGAGTAGCTCGCGTTCCAGCGCGCAGGCCCGCAGGTAGAGCCCGTGCAGCGCGCTCGCGGCGGCCGACCAGTAGGCGAAGAGGACGGACCCCTCGTGCGGGCCGCCCGTCCGCGTCTGCCAGGCCCGGCCGGGCGGAAGATGCGCGAGAACGGCCTCGCGGACCTCGCTCTCACTGCGGCAGTCGCGGCCGAGCATCATCCGGAGAACGTAAGAGCGCCGGGGACCGGGAGGCGGCCTGCCGCCACGGCGACGTCGCTCCCAGGCTCGACAAGCACGTGCCTGTCTTCGCCAGCAGCATTGGCCACGGCCTGACCGATCCAGGAGCGTGAGAACGTCTGGCTCGTGGCGAGGAACGGCATCGCCGGATGTCCTGGATCGATGCCGGCGACGCGCGCGCGCCGGGCGAACATCTCGACGATCTCGATCTCGATCGCGTTGCGGGTCGCGATCTTGTTCGGGCTGAGGCCGGAGATCGTCACATCGACCGGCAGGGCTTCGGGCGCGGCGACAATGATGTCGGCGACGCCTGAGGCCCCGACGAGCTCGAGATGCGACTTCACTCGGGCGATCTCGCCGGCCGGCGCAATGCCGTTCTCGTAGATGCCGTCGAAGAGCGGGTACAGCCGCACCGTCCCGGGCCCGAACGGACGGCGCTCGACGAAGACTCGGCTGACCCCGCTGACCTCGCTGGCCCAGATCACATAGTCGGACGGGCGAGCGTGGCCAGGGCGGTAGGCCTTGAAGAACTTCAGGCGAGCGCGATAGGCCGCGAAGCTTTCGCGATCCGCGCCGCCTGTCAGCCCGGATGCTCCGACCACCGCCCCGGTGATCTCCGGAACGCCCTGCAGCGCCAGCGCGACGCCGGGCAGCGCAACGCTGGCGCTGCCCGCCTCAAGCGCGACCACCGGCAGCGCGACCTCGCCTGGCCCGGCCGCGAAGACGTCGGTCGCGAGGCGATAGGCGCGTCCGTCGGCGCGGGTCAAGATCGTGCCCCGCGCGATCGCCGCTGCCGCCGCGGCCGTGGCGACCACCTCGCCCGAGGCGGCGCTCGCCTGCCGAATAGGCAGCTCGAGATCGGCGCCATGGTCCTCGAGGACCTCATCGTCACAGGAGTGAACGAAAATCTGCCGGGCGATCCAGTCCTGATGATCGTAGGCGCCGCCGACCGCGCCGCCGTAGGCCTTGGCCGAAATCGCGACATTGTTCGGCCAGAGCCGGGCGAGCGCGCCCTCGAGCGCCCCGTCGAAGGCGGTGCGCAGCTGCGCCGCGATCTCTCCGGGTGTCCTGATCGAGAATGGCATGCGTCGGGCTTCCTAGTTCACCTGGTTCCACAGCAGCGCGAAGCGCTGGCTGAAGCTCTTCGTTCCGTCCTGGCTGAAGGCGTCGACCAGGAGGTCGAGCCGGTCGGCGGCACGATCCATCTCGACGCTGACGTCGAAGCGGGCGACGGCGCCCTGCAGGCGGATCGGCTCCAGCGCCTCGACAGCGGCATCGCGAACCCGGGCGGGCAGGGCATCGGTCAGCGCCGAGCGCTCGTAGAGCCAGATCCAGGAGCCTAGATCGGCCTCGCCGAGATCCTCGCGGACGTCGATCCGGTCGCCGAACCAGCCGCGCCGGTCGCCGTCATCGAGCATGGCGCCTTCCGGCGCACGCTTGTCCGTGAACAGCGCGATGATGATCGCGGTGGCGAGGCCGGCCTTCGCCTGCAGGCCGCCGCGGCTGCCGCTGGTGCCGCCTGGATCATCCAGCGCCCAGTCGCCCTCGCCGAACTCGTTCGACCAGACCGTGTCCCAGTAACCGGAGAGCGGCGCGAGGGCGCCGTCGCGCACTATGCGGATCTGCATATCAGATCTCGGCCGGTGTCGGGCTGTCGGGCTTTGCCGGGGCGACCGAAGCATAGACGCTCTGCGAGGGGCCGCCCGTGGTAACGACCGGGAACCACGGCCCCTTGCCGAGATAGATCGCCTCGCAATCGAGCCATATCCATTCGGTGGCCTCGACCTTTTGACGGCTGATCCCGCGCAGGTGGCTGTGCTTGCCGGCATGGTCCCAGTCGGCCTTGGTCGGGACCATCTTCAGCACCTGGCCGAATTCGTCGTAGAGCGCGGTCGCGCCAACGGGCAGGTCGCGCGGGCGCTTGCCTTTGAGCTCGAATCCGATGGCGAAGGTGCGCTCGGCCCGCCCGCCGAGCCGCAGCAGGAGCCCCTCCGCTCCGTCGCCCGGGTTCGAAGAGATCCCATGCTGCTGATGCCGAATGACGCCGTCGATCTCCTCGCCGGGCAGGCCGCGCACCTTGATCCGGTGATAGTCGCCGCTGTCGTCGCCCGACAGCATCCGGCCGCGCGAGATCATGTTGCGGAGCTGGTCCTGCATCAGTCCTCTCCCTGGTTCCAGCCGGCGCCAGACTTGTTCCCCTTGCTCTTCCTCCCGCCGTAGCTGCGCGGGTCGACGAGCTCGAACTGCGTGGAGGAGCCGCCACCGCCGCCGGCGGTCTTGCGCTGCGTGCAGCTGATCTTCTCGATCAGCATGTCCTGCGCGAGATCGAGCCATTGCGACTCGCACCAGTAGAGATTGCCGGGCTCGTAGAGCTTGCCGGCGGCGTCGCGCCAGCCGGCGACCAGGGCCTGGGCGCGCAGGGCCTCGCCGGCGGCGCGGTCGCGCAGATGGCGGGCGTATTCCTTCGCGCCCTCTTTCGAGAGGTCCTTGTCGACGACGACAATGCGGGTGCGCGGCCCCTCGACGCCGGGATCCTCGGATTCGCCCTCGATCTCGGTCGCCTCGGCGCCGCTGCCCTCAGACGCCTGGCCGATCACCTTGTACTTGCCGTAGCGGCGCGAGTAGTCGTGCTTGGCGCCGCCCTCGCCGAGGAACTCGCCTTCCTTCAGCCCTCCGGCATGGCGGCGGCCCGTCGGGCCCTTCGTGATGGTGGTGCCGCCGTCTGCGTCGCCGCGCAGCGTCAGGCGCTGATCCTTGAGCATGCGCTCGAGGGCGCGAAACGGGGTCTCGCCAGGCGTGAGCTGGAACTTCGGGAGCACCACCTTGATGCCGGGATCCGTCGAGACCTTGCAGCGCGCCTCGTCCAGCTCGCGGACGATCTCCTCCGGGGTCTTCTTGCGGAAGCCGCCCGTCTTGTGGACGGCCGAGGCGTCGACCAGCGCCGCCCCATGGCCGCGCGCCGAGACTGTCATCGACCGGCGATCGGCGGTGATCCTCGGGTGCTTAAAGTCCATCTTCCCGGAGAAGACTGTCTCGCCGTTCGATGTGACCTCGATCGGGACGCGGCCGTTGAAGGTCCTGTGCACCTCCTTCAGCGTGTCGTCGGAGGCCGCAATCTCGAAGGTCAGCCCGCGCGCCGCCTCGTTGATGGCGGCCGTCCAAGTCAGGCTTTCCCAATCGCGCCAGAGCTGACCGCTGACCCGGATCAGCACGTCCTCGCGGATCTCGACGAGCATCAGATTTCGCCCGCAACGGGGCCCGCCGGGGCTTTCGCCCGGAAACGGAGCGGCATGAAGGAGGGGCTGCGCACCCGGTTCGACCGAGCCAGCTCGCCGGCGCGTCCGGGCTCTTCGTAGAGCGCATAGGCCCAGACGATCGCCGGCTGCGAGCGATTGGTTTCCACGAAGACCAGCGGTGCGAGATCACGGCTGACGATGGACAGGTACTCGACGACGGCGCTGCGCAGCGCGTCGAGCGCGGCGCCGGCGCTGGTGGTCCCGGCCGGCGTGACCGCGTCGCTGCGCGAAGGTGCCGCGAGCACTCCGGAGAAGCCAGGCCGGAGCGGCGCAGAGAGCCTGCCGAGGCCGGAGAGCTCCTCGACGCAGCTATCGACGTGGGTCAGGAAGCTGGAGAGCGCCTCGCCGACCTCCTGCTGGTCGCGCCAGTCGCGCCGCGCCAGCGCTTCTGCCTCTACTGCGACAGCGACGACATGAGCAAAGCTCGCAAGGCCGGATTCCGCAAAGAATGCCGCTGCGGCTGAGGGTGCCGCGCTCGGCCGGGCCGATGGAGCGACATCGAGCATCGGGCGGAAGGAGCCGGAAGCGACCGCCACCGGGTCCATGCCGAAGCCGAGGTCAATGGCGGCCTGGCCGAGATCGGTGAGCAGCGTCGTCGCGGCCTCCGTGCCCCGGCCAATCTCGCCGGTGCGCAAGGACAGCTCGGTCGTCGTCACCGCAGTGGCGGCCGAGGCGATGGACGTCGCGAGGTTGTAAATGCCGACGACCGCAGAAACGATGTTGCCGACCATGGCGATCGCCGAGGAGGCTGTGCCGGCGATCTGCAGGGCCATGCCGACGACACTGGCGGCGGTGCCGGCAATCGATCCGAGTAGGTTGGACGTCGCGGTGAAGACGTTGTTCGCAGCCTGCGCCGGCGAGGCTGCGGCACCCCGGACCGGCTCGACGAGCCAGCGCATGTCGAGCGCGACATAGCCGTGGCGGCTCGCCTTCCGGCTGCGCGTGCACGAAAGCGGGCGGGCCTTGACCGGGCCGACCATTGGCATAACCAGCATGCCGGGCTTGTCGTCCCGGAAGGTCGCGGCGACCGCGTCGCCCTCGGCATCGGCAGTGCGCGACGCGACGAAGCCGACGAGAGAAAGCTCTGTCGGTCCGCGGCCGAGCCGCTCGAGCCGCCACATCCCGTTAGGAACCTCGTGGACCGCCTGGCGCAGCAGGTTTCTGACTTCCTCGTCGTCGACCTCGAAAGGCACTCCACGGAATGAGGCCGGTCTGAGCGTGCTCGCCCAGTCGCGATGGCGGGCCATCAGTCGCCGCCAGCTTCCGACATGGTCTTGCCGGTCGAGCCTGCCGAAGTGACGGCGGCGGAACCGGCCTTCAGGTTCCCGACGGCCGTGATCGTCTGATTGATCTTAGCCATCAGCCCGGGCTCGAGGCCGATCGTGCCGATAAGCTTCACCTCGGCCGAGCCCTCGAGCTTGGCCTCGATTTGCGCGTTCTTCAGCGCTGACCCGAGATCAGGCAGCGCCACGCCGCCCTTCGGCAAGGCGTTCTCATAGGCCGAGACGCGGCCGATCTCGGTCTGGCGGCTGGCCTCGGCCTCACGGTCCCACCAGCGCGGCATGCGGATGGTGTCGCGCTGAGCGGTCCCTGGAGCGGCAAGGCCGAAGCTCGGCCCGGATGGGCCTAGTGGAACGATGCCGGCATCGCCGAGCGTCGGCGAGTGCTGCGCCCGGACCTGCTGGGTCTGCGCTCGAAGAGCCTCATGGTAAGCTCGGCGCCGGTTGCGGCCCTGATTGTGAACCTCACCAGGCGCGACATCCTTGTACAGCCGCGCGTTGTCCTGGCCGATCGTATAGTTGAGCAGCTCGTACGCGCCATATGCTAGGCCAGCGTATCCGAGGCTCCGCGCGCCGAAGCGCGCGAAGGTCGATCCGATGCCGCCAGCCTTGGTGAGCGCGGCGCCGGCTCCTGCAGCGCCTGCGGCCGTCGCGCCGCCGCCGGCGATCGTCGCGGCTGTCGACGCGGTCTTGATACCGAGCAAGACGCCCGCGGCCGTGGAGACGGCGGTTCCGAAGACGATTAGCTTGTCGGGAAGGTTCCCGAGCGCCTCGATCGTGTTGCCCAAGGCGTCGATCGACGGGGTCAACCAGCCGGAATTGGCGGTGCCAATGTTGGTATAGGCAGTCTCGATCGCGCCCGTCAGTCGCTCCAGCGCACCGCCAAGGCCGCCTGTGATCGTCGTGCTGATCTTGTCGCCAAAGTCGCCGGGGGTTGTGCGCAGTTCCTGCCGGTCGCGCTCGAACTGCTCGAAGGCCTTGGCGATCAGGCCGATCTTGTTGCCGTGCTTATCGGTCGCGAAGGCGTTGAGCACGCCCAATGTCGGGTCCTTGGCGAGGATCGCCTGCAGCAGGCCTTCGGAATCGACGCTTTCGGCCGAGAACTTGTGGAACTCGCCGACCTTCTTCGCCACGGCCTTCCTGTCGGCCGCTCTCATCGTGCCGTCCTTCTTCGGCGCGAAGAGCGACGAGACTGCCTCGGTGACCGCTTCGGTAAAGCGCCCGCGGTCAGCGACGATCTCTGTGTCGGAGAGCGCGTCGTTCAGCTTCTCGCGGATCTCGGGGGTGAAGGATTTGCCGAAATCCTGCTTGAACTTGCCTTCGAGGCTGTCGACGCTGAGGCCGCCCGGCATCTTCGAATACTTGCTGTAGTCGACGCCGGCGGTCGCGAGCGCGGCCAGTCCCTTGTTGGTCGGAGCGACGAGTTTGGACGACAGGGTGCGCAGCGCCGTGCCGGCCTGGTCGCCGGAAATGTTCGAGCGCTTCATGCCGATGGCTAGCGCGCCCATAGTCTCGTCGCTGAGGCCGGCGATACGCCCGGCGGAGACACCGCGCTGGACGAACGGCATCAGGTCATGATGGCTCATCGCACCGAGCTTGCCCATGCGAATGAGCAGGTTCGACGCGCGTTTGGCCTCGAAATCGGCCTTTTCCGGGGTTGAGATGTCCTTGCCGGTCGAGAGCAAGAATCCGGTCACCGCCTGAGCGGCGTCGTCCATCGTGGTGCCCTTCATCGAGAGGGCGTAATTCTTCATCTGCCCGACCAGCGGGGCGATGGTCTGGGCGTTCTTCATGTGCGCTGGCAGGCGATTTGCCGTCGTGGTCTGCGCCTCGACGACGTCGATGTTGGTGAACTTCGTGTCGGCGCCGATCCGCTTGGCCTGCGGAATCAAAATGCGGTTCTGCTCGTCCTCGCTGAGGTCTGCGAAGGCCCTCTGGCGTCTGACCGCATAGTCCATCTCGCCGGCGGTCGTGACCGTCTTTTTCACCGCCTGCTTTGCATAGTAGCCGGCGACCAGGCCGCCGCCGACGCCGATATACGGGCCGTGGCCGGGCTTCTGGCCGGGCGTCTCGTGCGGCCGCTGGGAGATGAGAGGCACGCCGGAGCCGGATCTGGCGGCGGTGCCCCAGGGGCTCGTCGCCTGAGCCCGCATAGCGGCGGTCGCGCGGCGCGTGTCCTGCTCGAGCCGGCGCTGTGCCGTTGCCAGCCGCTCGACATTGATGCCGGCAGCCTGCAGCGCTTGGCGTCCGGCGAGAACCGCGTCCTTCTGCGCCGCCAGCGCACGACCGGTCTCCTGGACCTGCTGACGAACCTGTCTGTAACGCTCAGTCTGTACCCGCGTCGGCGGGCCGATCATGTTCATCTCGCGGCTGACCGCCCGCAGGCTGGTCAGGGCCTCGCGATGCGTGCGGCCGAGCTCGAGTGCGCCCCGTGCCGCCTCGCGAAAAACCTTGATCTTGCCGAGGTCATCGCCCGCCTTGGCGTACTTCGCCATGGACTGCCTGACAGCGTCGACCTGCGTCGTGACCGCCTTGACCTGCTTCGATGAGTTGGAGAGCTGGCGCAGTTTCGCCGCCACCGAGTTGAAGGCCTGGCCGGTGCGGTCGTCGGCGAGGATGACGACCTTGCTCTGGAGCTCGCGCGCCATGGGCTATGGCTGCCTGTGCTCTTCGACCCAGGCCGCGGCGCGGACATAGAGCCGAAGCATGTGGTGCAAGGGCAGTGTCATGATGTCCGCAGGCTTCCAGCCAAGGCCGAACATCAGCTGGTCGGCGATGCCGTCCCAGTCGCGTCCGGCTGGGAGTACAAAAAATCGCAGATCACCTCGTGCACGCGCCGAGCGATCCGGAAGCCGGCGGCGTGGAGCACTGCAGGGTCGGCGCTCTCGTCGTCGCCGGTGGTGACGAGGCGCTCGGCATAGGCCTTGATCCGGTCGATGTGCTCGACTCTGATGAGCACGCCTTCGCTGTTGCGCTGGTCCTGCAGGACCTCGCCGAAATCCATGTAGTCGTGATAGCCGGGCGCCCGAACCTTGACGTATTCGTAGCGCTTCGTGCCGATTACGACTGGCGGATCGAGCGGGATTTTGACGTCCGTCCGGCTCACAGCGAGGTCTCCCGGTACTCATCGGCCCGGAAGGCGAACATCACGCCGCTGATCGCGCCGGTCTTGCGGTCGCGCTTCACCGAGCCCGTCATGGTGGCGCGGGGGCAGACATGCATGACGCGCGCGGTCTGCTCGATCAGCGTCAGGTTCTCGTCGCAGAGGTCAAAGACCTCGTTGAAGCTCGGGCCGCTGATCGTCTCGAGGATCTCGACGGTGAGCAGGCCTGGCATCATCTCCTCGGTCGAGTAGAGCATGCCGGACGAGGTCGCCTTGGTCTCGCGGGTCTTGCCGGTGGTGTCGAGCTCGACATTGCCGATGATCTCGAATTTCCGGCCGGCATAGGACAGCGTCATCTTGCCGCCGAAGCGCTTGCAGGTCATCGCGACTTACCTTTCAGGTTGCGCCGGTCAGGCGGCGAGCTGCTGCGGGAACTGGCGGAAGAGCACCGCCGCGGTCCTGAAGACGTGGAGCTGGTTGACCACGTCGAAGGGCAGGTAGACATCGAGCATGTCGGGCTCGACGCCGTTGCGGACGACCTGGACCAACTGGGCGAAGAGCGCCGAATTCTCGACGACGCCCTCGGCCTCGAGCCGGACGTACTCGTGAATCAGCGTCGCACGCGCCTCGGCGGGGGTGGTGATCGCCTCGAGGTCGAAGCGGTCAGTCGAGGCCAGGCCCTGGCGGCCATGAGCGTTCAGCACCGCGTTGCGGATCGAGCGCACCACGAACATCGCCTGGTAGATCTGGTTAATGTTGAGCCAGGTCCAGTCGATCGCGCCGGCGGGCGACTGCGAATACGTCGTGATGATGCGGTCGATCTGGACCGTGCCATCGCGCGTGACGTCGAAGGTCGAGATGCCGTCGTAGAGCAGCGTCTCCTTGTTCGACTTGGTGAAGCGGTCGATCCGGTTGCGCGGCGGCTTGACGCCGGCGAGCGCCAACGTGCGCAGCGGCCGGGAGATTTCGCCGGCGCCGGAATCGGTCAGGTGGAAGGAGGAGATCGCGGCCGCCGACGAGCACCAGAGCTGCGGGCCGGTCGGCGAACCGTAGAAGCCGATGATGCTCTCGTGGCTGTTGTTGCGCGCCGAGCCGAGGCCGGACAGCGCGCCGACCGACGCCTTCTTGGCCGTGATCATATGGCCGTAGATCTGCTGGTTGTCGTGCCAGCGCGCGTCCATCTCGGCCTTGATAGCGTTGAGCGAGACGGTATCCGCCCAGGGCTGGCCCCAGGTGTCGAACTCCTCGTCGCCGAGGCCGGCGAGCAGCGTGGTCCACTGCGCTTCGGTCGGCGTGCCGGTGCCGCCGGTCATCGGCGTGACGGTCGCGATCGCGGCGATCGCGTTGTCCTGCGGCGGGACGTAGACGTCGATGTCGTTGCCGAGAGCGCCCGGATGGCGGGCGGTCAGCAGGACCTCGTTGTCGTCATCGTCATAGGTCGCCTCGACCTCGACCAGGGCGGCAGAGATCGCGGCGGCGAAGGCGGTGCCGATCTGGTCGAGCGTGTCGGCCCGGGTCGCGGCCGAGACGACCTGGACGCCGCCGATCTCGACGATGCACGGCCCGGCGATGCCGCCGCCCGGCAGAGCCGCGAGCGCGATCTTGCCGGTCGCGGCGCCGGCGCCGGTCGGGTCCGGCATCGGCGCGGCCCAGTACTCGCCGCTCGGGCGGTTCAGCATGCCGTTACGGCACATCCGCGCCAGATCGGAGCCGGCACCGAACAGGCGGTCGGCCTCGAGCTCGGAGGCGACGAGGACCGGCACGGAGACCGCCGCGGCGCCGCCGGCGAACTTCTGGGCGATGTAGATGATCCGTCCGCGCTGCTGGTAGGGGGTGCCGCCGCTCCTGACCTCGACATGGAAGAGGCCGGAGCGCGTGGTCGACGAAATCTCATTGAACGCGACCATGCGCGATCACTCCTGTTCGGTGGTGGAGGGACGGGGGGCGAAGCGGCGGCGCGGCGGGGCCGCGTCGGGCGCGGCGGCGGCCGGGAGCTCGGGGGCGGCCTCGAGAAGGTCGCCGGTGAGCAGGAAACGCCGGTAGTAGGCGGTGTCCGGAACCAGGCCGCCGGTGGCGGGCACGGGTTCCATGAGGCGTTCGGGCTGGCGGACGCAGGCGCCCTCCGCCGGAATCACCTTGATGGTGCCGGTCATCTGCGGAATGTCCTCTGCGGTCAGGGGGTGGGGTCGGGCTCGGGTTCGGGATCCGGGAGGTCGAGCCCGGAGACCCCGAATTCGAGCGCCGGCGTATCCCGCGCAGCCGCCGCGTCGGTCCGGCGGGCGGTGACCTTGAACCCGCGGAGCCGTCCGACCTGCTCGGCGAGGGTCAGGCCCGCCGCGTTCTCGACGACGGCGCGGACACGGTCGCCCTCGGGCAACGCGCCGACGATCGCGGCGATATCCGCGCCGAAGCGGGCGAGGCCCTGGGCCGGCACGTCCGGTGCGACCGCCGGGGGCGGGACGCAGACCGCGAAGACCCGGCAGCTCAGGACCATGAGCCGCATCGGCATTTTGTTGGCGCCGGAGGCGTCGCGCACCGTGGTCGAGTTTCGCTCGACATGCTGGACGAGGCCCGACCAGACCGGATCGCGCTCCAGCGCCCAGTCGATCTCCTGCTCGATGATGTCGATCAGGGCCTCGGCGGTGTCCCAGTCGTCGGGCGCGATCTCGGCGAGGGCGCCGTCCACGGTCGCCAGGGCGATCTGGACCAGCATGTCGACGCGCCGGTCGGATTCGTGGCGGCTGACCTCCTCCTCGACGGCGACATCCTCGGTCGAGATGATCAGCACCGGCCGGTAGTCGCCGGCACCGATCCGATCGAACTTGCTCCATCCGGTGTCGTGGACGTCGGTCCCGGCGAGAGCCGGAGAGGCCTTCACGGCGGCGATCGCCGAAAGCCGCAGGGCGAGACGGGTCAGCGACATCAGACGGGCGCCTTGGCCTCGAGGACCCGGCAGTCGATGCGCGCCGGGCCGGCCGGCAGGACGTCCTCGATCACCCACGCGGTGCCGTCCTCCCGGATGAAGAGGTCGCCGCGCCTGAGCCCAAGCGGCGCAGCTGCGGAGCGCCATTCTGCAGGGATCAGCGCCTTGTCGATCGAGATCGCGACCTGGCGCGTGCTGGCGGCGAGGCCAGGCACGCTGAGGCCGGGCACCTTGCCGTTCATCGCGTGGCGCGAAGCGGCCTGCGCCTCATGGAATATCGCCACGAAAGGCGTCTCGCGGGCGAAGCGTGCCGGGTCGGGCTCGCGCCCAGCCCGGGGCAGGATGGCGAAAGGCTCGCCATGGCGCTCGTCGAGGATCGGCTGCACGGCGCGGTGCCGTGCAGCGAAGAGCGAGGGCATCAGGCGCCGGGCTCGATCGCCTCGGCCGGGGTCGGCTCGCCGGCGGCTTGGGCGGGCTCCGCCGGCTTGGCCTTAGCGGACTTGGCCGGCTTGGCCTTGCTGCCCGCTGCCTCAGAATCCGCCGCAGGGCCCGGCGGGTCCTCGCCCTGCCCAGCCGAATCGTCGTCTCCGTCGTTCTCGTCGATGATGCCGACGATCGGCTCGTGCGGCAGCGGCGGCCAGCGGACGGCCTTTCCGTCCGCGATCGCGGCCTTCGCCACGTCGACCGGCTCGTCGAGGACGAGGCCGGCATGCAGCGTGCGGCGGGTCAGGCCAGGCACCACGTCATAGGAGAAGGTCCCGATCATCTTGATCTGCATCGAGGCCTCCTCAGGTCATCGTCGCGCGCACCAGCAGGGCCGGGCGCTTGACGATGGGCAGGGGATTGGCCTGCGCCTTGAACTCGATGCCCTCGTCGTGATCCAGGCGCTTCTGGGTGACGAAGATCATCTGGTCCTCGCGCGGCGCCGAGTTGACCTCGGAGAGCGCGGTCGGGGGCGCGAGATAGGTCTGGAAAGTCTCGCGCGTGCCGGTGGGGTAGATCCTGGCCTCGCCGGCCGGGATAAACTTGCGGTTCACCGTCGTGCCGTCCTCGGCGAGGTAGTTCGCATTGCCGCGGTACTCCTCCCACATGATCCCGCGGTGCAGGAAGCCCTTGCGGACATCCTGGCGCAGCGGCTCCGCCTGGGAGGTGTAATACATGTACGCCTTCTCGACGTCAGCGTGGCCGACATAGGCGTCGAAGAACTCCGGCGAGCACAGGCCATGGGCGCGAACCATGGTCTCGCCGTGAAGATTGTCCTCGAGATACCGCATGACCTCGTTATTTTTCGTCATCATCTTCGTCGCCGGATTCGTCAGATCGAAGTCGACGACCTTCTCGGTGATCCCGAATTCGGCGAAGTAGTCGATGATGACCGAGCCGTCGGCATCGAGCAGGACACCGTTCAGCGCCGACGCCCGCAGGGCTTCCAGCGTGATGTGGAACTTGCCGGCGATGTCCTCGAGCTTCTCGTTGACCGCGTTCTGGACGCGGTCCAGCACGTCGGTCGCGCCGTAGGGAATCCGGTTCTGCAGGTCGCCGGACGCCAGCGCGTCCAGGTGCGGGATGTGCGGCACCTTGAAGATCCGCACGTTGCGACGGCCACGGATGGCGGCGGTGCCGCGCGCGCCGCGCTCGGCCGTGCGCAACAGGTTGAGCACGCCGTTCTTATACTCGATCTCGACATAGGTCGTCGCGACCCCGCGGATCGGGAAGAGGCCGAGTTCGTTGATGCGGCCATAGGTGTTGGGGACGATGTTAACCGAGTCGACGAGGTTGCGCGTGGCGAAGACCGGATCGTCGAGGAGGTCGAGGACGGTGGAGTTCATGAGCGTTCAGGCCCCCTGAGCCGAAAGGATGCCGGCCTTTTCGAGATGCTCGACAGCGACGGCTTTCTGGTCGGTCGTCACGCCGCCGGCGAAGACGAGCTCGTTGCGGACGACGACGGCCTTGCGGGCGACGGTGACGACCTTGGCGTCGGCCAAGGTGGCGTCGCAGGCGCCGATCGCGATCTCGGCCGCGATCTGCGAGCCATCGGCCGCGGCGGGCGCATAGGGCTTGGCCTTCTTGCCGGTCGGCACCACGGCGATGTCGAAGCCGTCGCCGGCGACGAAGGCCGTGCCGCCCACCGTGATGGTGAAACCGAGATCGTCGGCGACCGCGACGCCGGTCGCGCCCGAGGCGACGACGTCGCCGCCGGGATCAGACAGGTCGAACGCGGTCGCCCCGGTGAAGCGGACGCTGTACGTGCCCGCCTTCGCCCGGCCGGACACCGTCACGGCCGAGATCGTGCCGTTGCCGGTATTGCCGCCGGCCTTGGCGACGGCGCTCGCCGTGCCGCTCCGGACCAGGCCGAGGACCTGGCCGATCTCGATCTTGCCGGAGCCGGAGGCGACGATGCGCTCCTCCAGCGAGTAGACAGGGTCGTGGTGCTTCAGGACGTCCGAGGCGCGCCTCGGCTCGGTTCCGCGCAGGGCCATGTGCGCCTCCTCAGCTACGGGCGCCGGCGCCGAAGCGCTTGGCCATCTTGTCGGCGAGAGAGCCGCTCGCCGCGGCGGTCCCCGGCTTCGTGCCGGGGCCGAGATCGTGATCGGGCTGGCCGGCCATCGCCTGAGCGAGGCCCGTCTTGGGAGCCGGGGCGGCGGCGAGCACCGCCGCCGCCTGGTCGGCGCTGACGTCGGTGTCGAGCGCGAGTGCGAGCGCAGCGGCCGGCGAGACCTTCGCGCCGTCGAGCGCCATGATGCCCTTCAGCCGCGCACGTTCGGCGGTGGCGCCGGCCTTCTGGCCCTCGGCGACGCCTTCGGCCCTGGCCTCGGTGCGCGCCGCCGTCAGCGCCGCCTCGTGCTCGGCGCGGGGGATTCCCGCGTCGGGCGCGGGCTGGTTCTCGGTCTGACCGGACATCTGGGCTCCTCTGGCTCCGGTGATTGCGCGGGATCGCGCGGCAGGCGTCTTCAGGATGTCGTCGAGGGTGGCGACACGATCAGCGAGGCCGGCTTCGACGGCCGCCCGGCCGCGGAAGACGCGGGCGCCGGCGGTGCGTATGGCTTCCTCGGTGAGGCGCTTCGGCCGATGGGCCGCGACCGTGGCGACGAATTCGCCGTAGAGCGTGTCGACCTCGCGCTGCACGTCGGCGCGCACGGCTTCCGGCAGCGGCTCGAACGGGTTGAAATCGGCTTTGCCGGCGCCGGCGTGAATGATGGTCGGCCGCAGTCCAGCCTTTTCCAGCGAGGCGGACCGGTCGAGGTGCACGATGATGACGCCGACGCTGCCGACCGAGGCGGTCGGCGTGACCAGGATCTCGGATGCGCCTGACGAGACGAGGAATGCGGCCGAGCAGCAGACCGCGTTGACCAGCACCGTGACCGGCTTCTCGGCATCGAGGGCGCGCAGCGCTGCGGCGGCCTCGAAGGCGCCGGCCGCCTCGCCGCCGGGCGAATCGACGTCGAGGACAACGCGGCTGACGGCAGTATCGGCACGCATCACCGAGAAGAGGGCGCCAAGCCCTTCGTAGCTGGTCAGTCCCGACGAGGCGCCGATCCAGGCGCCGCGGTTGACGAGCTTGCCGCGCATCTGGGCGATGGCGACGCCGTCCCCGGCCATGCGATAGCCGGCATAACTCCCGTCGGCCCGCCGCACCGGCGTGCCGACGAAGGCCGAGGCCTCCGTATCCGGCATCTCGCCGTCGAGATCGACCAGTTGCTCGGCGCCGATGCGCGGCAGCAGCACCGAGGCGGCGATCGCCGCGGCCTCCGGCTCAATCAGCAGCGGCCGGTTGAAGGCGAGCTCGGCGATGCGGAAGAGCTGGCCGGTCACGCCGCGACCTTCTCGAGCTCATCCTCGCTATCGGCGGGCTCGCCGGCGGCGGGCTTCGGCGGATTGCGATTGACATGCGGCAGCGGCAGCCCGTGGCGCCGTGCATAGGCGTTCTCGCGAGCCTGCTGCTTCATGTTCTCCTGCCAGTCATGGCCCTGCTCGTTGGATTCTCGCTCCAGCGTCGAGATGCCGGTCTGCAGGCGCTTCTCGGCGGCCTGCGCCTCCTTCATCGGATCGACCCAGCCCCGGCCGGGGCCGATCCAGCGGGCCTGACACCAGGCAGAGCGGGCCTCCTGGAAGGACGGCGCGCCGGCCGGCAGGACGAGACGGCCATCGTCGACGGCCTCCTCCAGCACCGCCGCGAACCAGGGGGCGAGGAAGCCGTGGCCGAAGAACCACTGGCGGGCATAGAAGCCGCGCCAGACCTCGAGCAGCGCGGCGCGGGCCGAGGAATAGTTGACCTGGCCCCAGTCCATCGAGAGCTGCTCGTAGGTGGTGCCGAGCGCGGTGGCGATGTTGCGTAGGCAGGCGCGCTCGAACATCTCGAACTGTGCGGCCGGGCGCGCAGCGTTCGGGAAGACGATGTCCTCGTTGGTGTAGAGCGAGGTGACCTTGACGCCGGGTAGGTCGATCGCGGTATCGCGCCAATAGTCGACGCGGGCGGCGTTGTAGGCTTCCATGCTGCCCGCGAGATCGGAACTGTCCATCTGGCCGAGCGAATCGAGCAGGGCCTTGTGGTCGAAATCGGATTTCAAGAAGGCGGCGAGCGTGGCGTTCAGCACGGCGGCCTGGAGCTCGGCCTCGTCATAGCGCCCGAGCATGCGAAGCTTCTTCACCACGGTCTTCAACCGCGAGATGCCGCGGACCTCGCCGGCGCGCTCGGGCTCGAAATGGTGCAGCACGATGGCGCGGCCCCAGGCCGTTTCGCGCTCGATACGCTCGTGCCGGCCGAAAGAGGTCGTAATCGCATGGTCCGCCGGGTGGCGGACACCGATGTGATAGGCGAGCGGCTCACCCCAGCCGCCGAGCTCGACGCCCTGGTAAAGGACATCGCTGTCGGGCTGGCCGGTCGGATTCGAGAGGCGGTCCGGGTCGACGATCTGCAGGGCGGTACGCCACGGTGCCGGCGAACGACGCCAGCGCAGCACGCCGAGCGCCTCGCCGTCCCACATGAAGTGTCGATAGGCGAGGGCCAGCAGGCCGCCTACAGGCAGACGGCGAGCGGCGTCGCACCAATTGCTGGGGTCTGTGGCGTAATCGGTCCAGATCGCCTCGATCCGCGTCGCGATCTCGTCGGCTGCGTCCGGCGTGATCCCGAGGAGGTCGGCGTTCGGCGTCGAGGAGCAGCGCCAGCCCGACCCGATGATCGAGTCGACGACGCGGCTGACGCCGCCCGAGGCCCAGCCGTCGTTACGGGCTAGATCGTGGACGCGCGCGTTGACCTCTCCGCGATCCCAGGCGACGGCGGCCCGGCCGGCGACGCGGGGAGGGCGCCAGCCGGCGAGATCGGGATGGGTGCGAGACGCCGCGACATGCGGGCGGTCGCGCCCCGGCGCCTGCGCCCTGACTGGGAGACCGTAGGCGTCGAGCAGCGCCATCAGAACACTACCCGGCGCGAACGTGCGCGTGTCACGGACGGGCAGAGGCCGAGCTCGCGCTCCATCTCGGCTATGTAGCGCTCGAGATCCGCTAGCCTCGCCGGCGTCCACTGGATCTCCTGGACGGAGTCGAGCGATTTCGACATGGTCTTGACGACGCCGCCGACGGTCAGCAGCTGGTGGCGAGCGGCCTTCGCCTCGCGCAACCGAAGCTGCAGGGCCGCGATGTCTTCGGACGATAGCGTCATCAGAAGCCCCGGAGCACCGAGCCGAGCGCCCGGTTCAGGTCGATCGGAAGCTCGCGGGCGACAGTCGCTTCATAGGCCGCCTTGCTGGCGTCCTTCACCATCTCGACCGGGATCGCCGGGCCATAGGTGATGGCGATCTTCAGTCTCTTCTTACCGAGGCGCTTGAAGACATGACCGCCGAGCGCGAGGGCGACGCGGTTCGGGAACCTGCCACCGCGGGAGAAGGCGCCGGCGAAGACGCGGCGTTTGCCCCAGGGGGCGGCGCTGACGCCCTTGGCGGTTTCGCGCGCGCCGAACTCCTTCAGCGGGATGTACGGCCCGCGAGCCCGGACTGCCGCGGAGAGATGGCCGGCGCTGGCGGCCTCTCGCTTCAACGCCGCCCTGATCCGGCCAGCCTTGAGCCCGGTCTGTTTGGGCAAAGCCCGCACGATCTGCGTCTGCACCTTGGCGTTCGTCGCATTCAGTGCGCGGGCGACGGCGACCGGAGAGAGCGCGGCGGCTCGTTGGAAGGCCTCGGCTACACCGCCGATTCCGGCGGCGTTGACGTCGATCACCAGCCCGGCGCCGCCGCCGGCGTTCTTCCGGCTCGCGCCGAAATCGCGCAGCGAATTGCCGGCGACGACGCCGCCGGTGCGCTGTGCCATGAAAACGGCCATCAGCGGCGGATCAGCCCGATGGCGCGAGCAGACGCGGCCCTGCGCGCCAGTTCCAGATCGATGCGGGCGGAGCGAGAGACCTCCGCGGCGCGGCGGGCGGCCTCGCCGATATCGCCGCGCAGGAGCGCGCGGGCGCCAGCGGCGATATCGCCGCGGCGCTTGGCACAGTTACACATGATCGGTCCTCGGATTTACGGGGTCACTTTCGCCGCAGCAGCGCCGCGAGCTCGCGGGCCTTGGCGTTGGCGTCCGGCTTCTTCGGGGCGGCGGATCCGGCGGCGGAGAGCTCCGCTAGGCGGCGCTCCCAGTCCGGCCGGAAGAAATGACGCGCCGCGGATGCATAGACGAAGCAGTCCATCACCTCGGCGCGGCGGTTCGGGATTCGCACGAACTCCCGCTCAGGACGGCCGCGGCGATAGACGATCTGCGGCGGCTCGGAGAGGAGCTGCTCGTACCATTCGCGGCCGAAAGCGTTCGAGAAGCGCATCCAGCCAGGTTGGGGCGTCGGCAGTTCGAGGCGCGACCAGAGATCGGCCTTGAACTGCTCGGTCGCGAGCAGGAACAGCTTGCCACGCATCTTCAACTTCGCGGCTTTCTTCACCGGCTCGTTCTGAGGGTTCGATGCGCCCTTGATCGCATAGGTGCGGCAGCCGCCGTGCCGCGCCATCGCAAAGGCCATCAATCGCTCACTACGCTGTCGTCCCGAGGAGTCGCCCGCATCGATGCATGCGACCTCGATGCCGACCGTGCCGCCGAGCGGATGCGCCCAGCGCTGCTGCAGCAGCGTGTCGAGTTCTTCCCAGACCTCGGCGAAGCTGGTGTCGCCGGTGAGCACCTCATGGCCGAGTGCCTGGACGCCGCCGAGGCACCAGCCCCAGAGCCCGACCTCGAGACGATCATGCTGAACGTCGACGCCGGCGGTGACGTAGAGCGTCTCAGCCGGCAGGCTGGCCGACCAGGTGCCTCTATCTCGATCGAATACCAGGCCGAACGGCTCGGCACGCGCCAGCAGAGTGTCCTCGTCGACCTGCGCCTGCGTGAGCCTGAAGGGCCGGCCGAGAACGGTGTTGGTGAACACCTGCATCTCGCTCGGCCCAGCAGCCTTCGCCTTCTCGTACTCGGCGACGAGGCGGGGCCAGGCGGCGTTGGCAAAGAGCGACAGCAGGGCCGAGAGCCTGAAGCCCGCGTGGTCCCTGATTTCGGGCTTCATCGGGCGGGCCCGCATGCCCTCGATCATCCCGGCCTTCTGCTCGTGGCTGATGATGCAGCCGGAGCATGGACAGACCAGGTGGACGGTCTCCGGCTTGCCGGCGTCCCATTTCAGCTGCTCCCACTGCAGCTCGAAGAACTCGCTGCATTGTGGGCAGGGACACTCGAACACTGTCTGGTTCGAGAGCTTCCAGCTCTTCTCGACATTGGAGACGTTCTCCAGCGTCGGTGTCGAGCCCAGGACGATCTTGCGATCGGCATGGGCGAATGTCCGCTTCTCGGCGAGGGCGATCGGGTCGCCCTCGACGGTCACCTCCATCGCGTCGGCCTCGTCGATGAAGAGGCGTTTCGCGTCGTGGCGGCGCAGGTTGCGGGGGCTGCGCGCTGCGAGGATCTTGAGCGATCCACCGCCGGCGAAGGCCTTCATCACCATGGTGTTGCGGCCGTCGTTTCGACCCGTCCGCAACAGCCCGGCCAGCGCTGGCGATTCCTGAAAGGCCGGCTCGATCTCGTCGACGGCGAAGCCCCGGGCGTCGTCGTCGGTCGGCACCAGCAGGATGATAGAGGCCGGCTGCGTCGCCGCCGAGGCGCCAATCGCTGCCATCAGGCACTTGGTGAAGCCGACGCGCGCCGCCTTCAGCACCGTGACGCGCTCGATGGCCGGATCCCCGATCGCGTCCAGGATGAATCGCTGATAGGGCCAAGGCTTGAAGCGCCCGGGCTCGGAGGAAGCGCGCTCCGCCAGACGGAAATTCTGCGCCGCCCAGTCCGACAGGGTCAGCCGGGGCGGCGGGGCGAACAGCGCCAGCACCCGCTCGACGAGCAGGTCCTCCGCCGATACGTGCTTCGTCACTTCCTCGCTTTTCTGGCCTTGCGGGCGGTATCCACTGCCTCCTGGAGCTTCTCGGTGGCCGCGTCCGCGAGCGCCTCGCGCAGGAGGGCGTCGATGACGCCGATATCCGCCCGGGTCAGGTGGGGCAGGCGCCCCGCCGCCTTGACTGGAACCGACAGCAGCGAGAGCTGCGCGGCTCGGACGATGCGCTCGAGCGCCGGGGCGATCGCGTCCACCTCGATCGCCTCGCCCCGCGCCAGTGCATTGTCGCGCTCGACCCGTTCTGCCTGGGCCCGGGTGAGCCTGGCGCGTTCGGCGACGAGATCGTCCTCTCCTGACCGATGACCCGCCGCCTGTCCGCGGAGGTGGCGGACGAATGTCTGGACGGATTTGCCGAGGTCGTAGCGCCCTGGCGCGATTTTCACGACCAGACCGCGCTTGGCGAGGTCCCGGACGTTGCGATCGGAACAGTCCAGGAGCTTCGCGAGGGTCAGCTCGTCGATGCCGGAAGCTGGCTTCGCCGGCGGCGCCATCGCATCACCGGCCCCCGATTCTGGCGGCGGAACCCCCTAGGGCGAAACAACTTGAGCGATACAGCGGGGTGCTGCGCGCTCCGTAGGGGGCGGCCCGTCGGAAGGACCCGCGGGCCTTGCGGCCCTGGCCGCACGACCAGCCGACTACCGCGGCGCCCCCGCCACATCTGGGCAGGCGGACCGTGGTCATCGGCTGGTACTCCGTGTGAAAACGAAACGCGTCCCGCCGGGGCTGAATCCGCGGGACGCGTCGAGAGGAAGACCGAACCCCGTGAGGCGGACACGGGGCGCAGGACTTCACGCTGCATTTCTGATCGCAGATACCGTGCGCTCCCGGCAAGACCAGCATGGCGGTTATCGTCGCCTCCCGCGCTATCCCCCGCGCCGCGCCCTGAGCGCTTGCCGCGCCGTGCCGCGCCGCGACCGGATCAGCCCGATCGTGCTGTTCTGCACAGGTCACGGCTCACCCTGCTCCTGGTCCGAATCGTCCACCCTGCGCGCCTGCCTGACCTTCCGGCGCTTCTTCGCCCTGCGGGTGAGGTCCTTGTCGGGCACGACGACGCGACCGCATTGCATGCAGGTCTGCTCCGGCTCGTCCTCCTCTGGCTCGTCGTCCTCGTCCTCGGCTTCCTCCTCGGCGCGGAGGATTGCCTCCAGCTCGCCCTCGCCGAAGCCGGTCAGCGCCATGTCGAACCGCGCCAGCTCGAGCGCGGCGAGCTCGGCCTTCAGGATCTCGTCGTCCCAGCCGGCGTCCAGCGCGAGCTTGTTGTCGGCGATGACGTAGGCGCGGATCATCTCGGCCGACCAGCCGCGCGCGACCACGACGGGCGCGTCCTCGACCCCGAGGAGATCGCCGGCGAGTACACGGCCGTGGCCGGCGATGATCGTGTCCTCCTCGTCCACGAGCACCGCATTGGTCCAGCCGAAGGTCCGCATCGACGCTGCGATCTTCTCGACCTGATCGGCCGTGTGCGTCCGCGCGTTCTGCGCATAGGGCTTGAGGTCGCGCACCTTGCGGGTCGCGCGCTCGAGCTCCGGCAGGACGAGCTGCTTGCGGTCACCTTTCGCCATCGCCTCCTCCCTCGCCCTTCACCACGCGGATGATCTCGATGGCCGCGACGTCATGGCCCCAGGCCTGCTTCTGGTTCTTCGCGCGGCGCCGCTTCTGGTCGTAGAAGCCCCCGGCGAAGGCGAGGTCGACCACCGCGTCGACGAAATGGCGCAGGCCGTCGCCGGCCGGGATCGGCTCGCTGCGACAGGCCGCGGTGAGCGCCTGCCATCGCATCCGGCCGAGCGGGCCGTCGCCCATGGCGGCCTTGGCCATGTCGACATCGGCTCGGATGCCGGCGACCTGCTCGGCCATGGCCAGCGCTGCGCCATGCAGCTTGATCTCGTCCGGATCCAACCGGCCCTTACGCGCGCTCGCTTCCAGTTCGAGCGGCGTCATGCGGATGCCGCCGGCGCCCTTCTCGATCACGTTGGAGGGCGGCGACCGCCGCAGCGCGAGCACCGTCTCGTCGTAGGCGCGCAGCCGGTCCGCCAGCCAGCAGGCGGCGTCGTACTCCTGGGGGCCGATCTTGACCGGTACGCCGAGCACGAACATGAGGCCGAGCGTCGAGCCGAGCCGCGGATCGAGCACGCCCTCGGCGCCGAGCTGGCGGAAGCGTTGGGCCTGTGCCTGGCGCCGCGCGGCGCTTCCGGCGCGCTCGGCGGTCTGGAGGATGCGCCCGGCCTTGTCGCGCCTGACCTTCAGCGGATCCTTGCGCCTGCGCCCCGGTCGTCTCGCCGCTGGATTGTTCTGCTGCACGTCATCACGGTCCCCATGGTTCAGCCCCTGAGGTTGTCGGTCAGGCCGCCGCTCCCGGCCCCTCCCGCGCGCGGCGCGCGGCGACCTCGCGGTCATAGCTCCAATCCTGCGCCGGGAACAGCGAAGGTCGCCACCATCCGTTGCGGCCGTTGTGCGAGGATCCGGCCGGCATGCCGGGCCGGCCCGCTGCACGGTACGCCCGGTCCCAGGCGGCGAAGGCCGGTGTCCCGACGGCGACGAAGACCTGCTTCGCCGGCGGCGGCGGAACCTCGCCATCGGCCGGATAGTCGAGATAGAGCCGCTCGGCGATGAAGGTCTTCAGGTGGCAGCGCTTGCTGCGCGGCCCCAGCGTCATGGCCCGAAGATAGGCCGGCGCCGCGACGAGCACATGGCGCCGGTTCGCCCGGTCCAGCCCCTCGAAGCGCGCCTCGGCCTGGATCCGGCTCTCACCGTCCTCCCACGGCCAGATCGCAGCGAGATCGACCCAGCGCGCCGGCGGCGGCTCGGGCTCGGCGGACCTGATCGTCACCTCGTCGAGGATCGATCGACCCACAACCTCTGCGGGCCGAGGCTGCGGGGGTAAGGGGGTGTGGGATAGTTCTTGGTTAGAGTCAGTTCTTAGTATGTCGTCATGATTTGCCAGACGTGGCAAATCATGACGTGGCTCGGCACAAAGCGGGAACGAAGCCTGAGCCACGTCATGATTTTCATGAGATGGCTCGGCCGGCAAGCCGCTGGATTCGCGCGCCTCTTCCTGCTCCGGCTCGGGCGGCGCCGCCTCGTCGAGCACGACATATTCCATGCCGACGAAGGCCTTGGTGACGGGATCGCGCTTGCGCTCGCGCGTCACCCATCCGAGTTCGACGAGCTCGCGGACGAGGTTGTGCATCTTGTTGATGCCGACCTTGAACCGCCCGCGCAGATGCTCGACCGAGAGCGCCCAGTCGTCCGGCCGCGAGCGCAGCCAGGCGAGCAGCGCCATCGCCTCGAGCGAGAGCCGCTCATCGTCGAAGACCTCGTTCTCGACGACCGTGAAGTTCTTGGTGCGGCGCCGCCGGACGATCACTCCGCCGCCTCCTGATAGTCGAACAGGGGAGCCCCTGCGCCGGCCTTCTCTCGCTCCAACGCGGCCGCACATGCGGGGTTGATCCAGAGAACCTCGGTGCGCTCGCGGGCGCCGTCGGCAAGCGCTGCGCGCTCTACGCGCAACCATCCATCCAGCAGACGGTCATAGAGCGGCGAGGGATAACCCGAGAGCACCACCATGCCCTTGAGCGAGCGGAGCGCCTCGAGGAGCATGACATGATCAGCATCCGTCAATTCGTGCCGATACTTGTGCTTGGCGCAGTAGGGATTCCCGCCCGATCGCGTCTCATGGACATAGGGTGGATCGACATAGTGCAGCGCCTCGGCTCGGTCATGTGCGCGCATGACCGCGACCGCGTCCCGACTTTCGATGACCACGCCGGAGAGCCGCGCGACGATGTCCGGCAGCAGAGCAGGGTAGTTCGCCCAATCATGTGCCGGCGTCGTGCCGCTTTTGTTGCTGTCCGCCCGGAAGCCCGTCGAACGACCGAGCGCACCTGTGTTGCCGAAGCCCATCAGGCTGCGGATGATCAGGCGCCGGGCCTGCTCGACAGGCTCGTCGGACGGCTCATAGGCTGCCATGAATTCGGCCCGCGCGAACGGCGTCAACGCGAGCTGCTCGCCGAGACGCGCGGAGTCCGGCCCGCGCAACACGCGGAACAGGTTCACAAGCTCCGCGTCGAGGTCGTTGTAGACCTCCGCATAGGCCGGCGCTTTCCGCAGCAGCACCGAGGCCGCGCCACCGAACGGCTCGACATAAATCCGGTGACGCGGAAAATGGCCGATGATCCATGGTGCCAGCAGCCATTTGCCGCCATGCCAGCGCAGAAGAGGGCGTTGAGGCTCGCTCATGCCGCCCTCACGCTACGCCAGCGCCGATAGATCGGACATTTTTGCCCGACCATGATTGACAATCGGGCATATGTGCCCGATACTCTTTTCATCGGAAACGGAGAGGAGAGATGAATCGGGACCAGTTGATCCGCAGCCTTCGCCGCTACGCCCGAAACCGGAGCATCCGGTTCGAGGTGGACACGAAGAAGGGCTCCGGATCGCACTACCGGGTCAGGCTTGGCGACAAGGTCTCGACCCTTCAGAACGACCTCAATCCCGGACGGATCGAGCGCTTTCTGAAACAGCTTGGAGTGAACCTCGCCGATCTCTGATCGGCGAGGCCCCCCCGGCGGTAGATGGTTCCCGGCGAGACTCTGCTCTCCACAGCAAGGAGAAGGACTAAATGCATGACCCTCACTTTCGGCGTCGCGGTCACGCGCGAGGCTGACGATTGGGTGGTGAGCGTGCGTGATCTCCCGGAGGTGGTCACCTCCGGGGCTTCCCTCGAGGAGGCACTGGCGCTCGCCACCGACGCGATCGAAGTGGTCGTCGCCGGCCGTATGGACGACGACGAACCGCTCCCCGATCCCACCGCCGTCCTGCCGGGGGAGCACGCCGTGCCGCTCCCGGCCGGGCTCGCGGCCAAGGCCGCGGTCTATGTCGCATGGAAGGCGAGCGGTCTGCGTAAGACCGAGCTCGCCCAGCGCCTCGCGCGCGACGAGAGTGTGGTCCGCCGCATCCTCGATCCGCGCCATGGCACGAAGCTCGAGCATCTCGACGAGGCCGCCCGCGCCCTTGGCGGACGGCTCGTGGTCAGCTTCGAGCCGGCGGCCTGAGGCGGCACGATCCTGGAGGCCCGCCGGTTCGCGCCGGCGGGTCTTTTCGTCCGATGCGTCTGACACCAGGCAGTCGCACCGCCACATCAGAACGCTCCAGGCGCCGTGCGTCGGGCCGAGGTCTGCGACGATCATCCAGCCGCGCCTGTGGTAGGCGTCGACCTCGGGATGCGGCACATAGCGGAACAGGCCGGTGCGGATCACGGCGCTAGTCTCCCGGCCTCGGTCGCCGCAGGCAGCGCGATCCCCAGCCCGACCGCGAGCTCCGGCCGCGCCCGCAGCGCCTCGGCGATCGTGGCCGCCATGGCGAGCGCCAGCGCCTGGCGTCTGACATCTGACAAGGCGGGCCCGAACAGGGGCGGCTCGCGCGGCACCTCGCCGGCGCTGAGGCTCAGGTGACGGGAGAGGTCCTCGCGCGCGGCGAGCAACTCCAGCTCGTTGATCGAGAAGGTCTCGGCCCTCGCGGCGCGCTCCAGGCGCGTGGCGAGTTCGGCGAGCCCGATCGGCCCGGTGGCGGGAAAGGCGCTCACGGTGCTGGCTCCCGGTGCTTGCTGTCAAGGTAGCGTTGCGCGAGCAGGCGGATGCGCGACTCGTTCGAGTAGGTCTCGGCGACGCCGGCGAGGGGATCGACGATGCCGCGGGCCTGTGCCTTCTTCAGGCCGTTGACCTCGATGACGAGCGGGTCGGAGCCCGAGCCGCTGACGAAATAGAGCGCGTCGATCTCGTCCGCTTTCTGGCCCGGCCGGTCGACGCGGCCGACGAGCTGCTCATAAGTCGCGGCCGTCCAGTCGAGCTCGCCGATGCAGACGGTCGCGCAGCGGTGTTGCAGCCCGTCGAGCCCCGAGCCCGAGCGCAGCGAGATGACGAACAGGTCGGTCTCGCCGGCCATAAAGGCGGCCTTGGCACTGTCCTTCTGCGCCGGGCTTTCCGAGCCGGTGTAGAGAACCGGCCGGAAGCCCGCGAGCTCCGTCAGCCAGATCTCGTAGACGTCGCGGTGCCAGCCCGCGAGGATGACCGGCGTGCCGGCCTCGAGCAGGATGCGGACATAGGCCGCGACGCTTCTCGCCTTGGCGACGCCGGTGACCATACGCGCGAAGGCGTCGAGCTCGCGTGCCGCCTGGCCGCGATCGACGAAGGAGCCGCTGACGACGCGCATGGCCAGCGAGCGGGCGAGCGCTTCATGCTCCTGTTCAACGGCCTCGTCGCTCTCGACATCGATGACGAGGCTGTTGACCTTGCGCCCCTGCCGCCGGCGCCTGATCACCACCTGCATCTCGCGCAAATAGGTGCCGAGCGCGTCCGGGTCGCGCACCACCCATTTTCCGCTCTGGCCGCTGCACCATTCGCGAACGAAGTCCTCCCAGTCGCCGAGCAGGCCCGGCGCCAGGAACTCCAGGATGTTGAAGATCTCGGAGCCGTAGTTGAAGACCGGCGTCGCCGACAGGCCGAGCCGCAGCTGCGCGTGATCGCAGAAGACCTTCGCCGCCCCACCCTTGGCCGTCTTGGAGCCGTGCCTGAGCTCCTGGATCTCGTCGAAGACCACCGCCTTGAAGAAGCCGGTCGCGGCGATGTCGGCCCAGCCGCAGATGTTCGAGTAGCGGAAGATGTAGAGATCGGCCGGCGGCAGGTCGTAGGGCGTGCGGCCCTCGACGATATGGGCCCGCAGATGTGTGAAGGGGGCGATGAACTCCTTCACCCATTGCGAGGGCAGATGCGCCTGCACGACGATCGCCGCCGGCAGATGCTGCGGTGACGAGGCGAGTGCGCCGAGCGCGACCAGCGTCTTGCCGAGCCCGACATCGTCCATGCAGAGCAGCCGGCCGGTGCGCAGCAGCAGCGCGACCGCCTGAGCCTGGCCGTGATAGAGCGCGCGGCCCTCGCGCAGGCCGTGGCCGGGCGGCGGTGTCCACTGCGGCAGCAGGATGGCCTCGATCTCGTCCCGACTACGCTGGAAGCTCGCCTTGCCCGTCCGCAGCCGCTTGCGGTCCTGCGCGCTCATCGCCATCGGATAGCGCTGGGTGAACCAGTCGAGATCGGCGCAGACCTCCGGCGTGTCGCGGAAGCCGAAGCTCTCGACCTGGTCCTTGCGGATCGCCGGGAACATCGCCTTGAGCTTCAGCGCGACATGGGGCGGGGCGCCGGACATCACCCAGCGCCCGCCGAGATGGGCGAGCTCGCCATAGACGGCCGTGGCCTGGGCGTGCCGGGCGATCGCGTTCACAGCCAACCCCGGCCGAGGCTCGCGACGAAGACCGGCTTGCCGGCGATCGTGGTGGGCAGGCCCATGGCGGCATTGGTGGCGAGGACCAGCGCCTGGATCGAGTCGTGCGCGCAATAGCGCTGGCATTGCCGGAAAATCGCCCTGCGCTGGCCCTTGATCTTGATCTCGACGCCGACGCCGTCGACGAGGAAGTCGATGATGTCGCCATCGCCGAGATTGTTCTCGCGCAGCGCGAGCCCGCAATGCTTCAGCAGATGCGGCTCGAGCGCCGCCTGCAGCGCCTTCTCGTCTGAAAGCGGCAGCCGCAGGCTCTCGATCAGCCGGACGATGGCGCGCGCGCGGGCGCGGGCGATCAGCATCCCCGCGCCTCCGCCAGCCTTCATGTTCGGCGTGGTCATGGTCATGCTTCTCCCTCGTCGCGAAGCTGCGCGCGAAAGCCGATGACAACCTTGGCGATGAGGCGACCGGTTTGCCTCGGGGCATTCACGACGGCCATGATCAGCAGCAGTAGAACGGCGAATGCTGCGCTCACGCCGGCGCTCCCTTGACCTCGAGAGTGCGGATCGGCCCGCCAGCGAGCGCGTCGTCGAAGACGCCGACGACGAGGCGCCCGGTCATCCAGGCGAAGGTGTCGAGATTGGTCCGTCCGGAGAACAGCAGCGGCCCCTGCGCATGCTGATGGTGGCCGTGCACGATATGGCGCTGGCCGTGGCCGTCCTCGCAGCCGTCGGGGTAGAGCATCCAGCCCATCCGCTCGTCGTCCTGTCGATCGAGCGGCCGCGCCGGATCGACGCCTGCATGGACGAAGACGCGATGGCGATCGACATGCAGGCGCGGCAGGGCGGCGAGCCAGGCGAGATGCTCGGCCGGCACGTGAACGACGGCCGATGCGATGCTGTCGCCAATCCGCGCGCCATAGGAGAGGAGCGTCGCGCCGCCACCGTTCGGCATCCACCAGCGCCCGGCGAGCCCGGCGTCGCGGGCGCAGGCGAGCATGATGTCCTCGTGGTTGCCGCGCAGGCAGATGCGTCTGATCCAGGGCGGCAGCGCCGGATCTTCCATCAGCCATTCGAGCACGCCGCGGCTCTGTGGCCCGCGGTCGACATAGTCGCCGAGATGCACGATCGTCGCCGGGCGGCCGGCGCTGTCGGCCGAAATCGCGTCATAGGCCAGCTCGAGCAGGTCGAGCCGCCCGTGCAGGTCGGCGATCGCATAGGTGAGGGCGGCCGCCGTCATGCCTGCACCGTTTCCGGCGCCGCCGGCGCTCCACCGAGCATCGAAGCGAACACCGAGATATCGGTCTCCTCCTCGACGAGCGGCCGGAACTGGCTCGCGAGCCAGTGCACGATCGCCGAAAGCGGCCCGTCGCGCTGCTGGACCGGGATCTCCCAGAAGTCGAGATAGATCTCGCCGACGCTGACGATGTCGCTGTCGGGCGAGCCTCGACGTGCGCTGCGCACCGTCAGGACCTCGCCGATCATCGGCTGGCGGGTCGGGACGGCATAGCCGCCGCGCTCGACCGCGAACCAATCGTCATCGATGCAGACGCAGCGCGCGCCCGGCACCGCCCAGTGGAAGGACGCGGTCATTCCGTCTCTCCTGTGGAGGCGGCGGAGGCCGCCACGATCGCCGCATGGGCCGCCAGCACCATCCTGCGATAGAGCGCCTTGACCTTTGCTTGTTCAGTTCGCCACGGCTGCTTGGGCGGGAAACCGGGGTTCGATTGCCGCAGAAGGTCGTGAAAGGTCGACCAGGCGGCCTCGGCCGCGGCCTCGAGCTGCCGGCCGTCGAGCATCGCTGGGATGCTGACGGTTTTCATGCCGTCCCTCCCGCCAGCGCCTCGTAATGCACCGTCCGCAGCGGGCCCGGCAGCCAGCCGGTCTCCTCCGCGATCGCGGTCGCGGTCTTGGCGAGTTCGTCCTTCTTGCCGGCGATCGCCCAGCCTTTCGCCTCGTGCGCCGCCGCCTTCGCGACCTTGCCGGGCGCCCGGGCGAAGAACTCGGCCGGCAGGAAGGCCTCCGCCACGGCCCCGCGGAAGGCGGGTCCGTCGAAGGCGCCGATCAGCGCGTCCCGGCCGGCGGGGAGCTTGCGGTCGATAGAGCAGGTGAGGGCGGTGATGTTGAGCGCCCCGCCGATCGCCCGGGCGAGCTCGGTCAGCAGCGCATGGCGGTCCAGCGCGAGGCATTCCGCGAGCCGAGCCTGGAAGGCTGCGTTCCGCACGGGCGGCTTGCGCGCGGCCGAGCCGTCGAGCGTCACCTTGAACGGGTTGCCCCAGCGCGAGGAAGTCAGGGCCGCGACGGTCGCCGCGAGGGCGAGCTCGGGATCCTGGACGAGGCACTGCGCCACCGCCTGGCCGAGCTGCTCGCTGAGATCCTCGACGAGTGCCTTCGACAGGCCGTGCTCCGGCTCTGCGTCGTCAGCTTCGGCTTCCTCGCCTTCCGGCCCGCTATGGGCGCTGGTGCCGCGTTCGTCCTCGCCGTCATCGTCATCGTCATCGTCGCCGGTGGAGTCGGCCTGCTCCGGCCGCAGCCGCAGCGTCGAGAGTTCGACCTCGCCGTTATGGCCGATATCGACCAGCACGCCCGAGGCCGCCCGCGCTGCGGGCAGGGCGGCTGCGCGCTCGTGCAGGCCGCGCTTCGCCTTCCAGGCCTCGCTTCCGTTGCGATCTCGGCCGGTCAGCAGCTCCTTCTCTAAGGGAGATGCGAAAGGCAGCAGGTCGAGCGTGCCGTAGCTGTAGTGGTTGCTCGATCTCGGCTCCGCCCAGGCCCAGCCCTGCTCGGTGACGAGCGCGGCGCAGATCGCGGCGATTTTCTCATGCGCCAGCCGCTCCAGGATCGCCGGATCCTCGACCAGAACATCGTCGCCGAATAGATTCTCGGTGAGCGCGCCGCCAGCGGCCAGATAGGCCTCCCGGCCGACGAAGCGGAAGCTGCCGGATTCAGCGCGCGTTCGCTCGCCGCGCAGGACCGACGCCGCCTGCCATTCGTTGAAATGGCCCTTGTGCTCGGTTGCGACCTTGAGCGCCGCGCGCTGCACGTCGTGGCTCTCCGACATCGTGAAGAGCTGCGCCTGTTCCTGGCCGATTTTGCCGTCGCGCCAGGCCTTGCGGATTTCGGGGGCGAGGCGGCCGAGTGCCAGGCGCTGGCGCACCGCCTTTTCGGTCAGCCCGAACCGGTCGGCGATCGCGGCGACGGCGAGCCCCTCCTCGACCAGGCCGGAGAAGGCCTCGAACTCGTCGACCGGGTGCAGCGCGACGCGCATGACGTTCTCGGTCAGCGAGATCTCGTGCAGCTCGTCTTCCTGCGCGAGCGTGACCCAGACCAGGTGATCCTTCGGGATCTTGCCCTGCTTGCGCAGCAGCTGGAAGGCGCGCAGGCGCCGGTTGCCGGCGCCGACCCGGTAGCGCTCGCCGGTCTCCGCGACGACGAGCGGCTGCAGCAGGCCCCGGTGCAGGATCGAGGCCGCGAGGCTGGCGATCTCCGCCTTGGTCGCGGAGGTGCGGACATTGACCTGCCCGCCCTCGTCGAGGCGGTCGAGCGGCACGGTCAGGCGCGGTGCCTGGGCCTGCCCGGCCTCGCTGTCGCGCGGCCAGGGATCTTCCGCGAAACCGTTCGCGGCGGTTGCTGCGTCGCTCATGATGTCAGCCTCATCATCTGGGTTGCGGGGCGCCAAGGCGCTCGAGCGCCGTGGCGAAGTCGTCGAGCATCGCCCGGTCCGGCCGGCCTTCGGCCAGCCTGGCGAGAATCTGGCGGCGCAGATCGGCGACGCCGCCGATGCGGTCGACCCGCGCCAGCCCTGCCGAGACCGTGGTGCGCTCGCGGTTCATCCAGCGGCCAATCTCCTTCGGCGCCGCCGGTGTCAGCTGCTCGGCGAGCCATGCGAAGGACTGACGCGCCCTGGCTTCGCGCGCGCCGCGGCCTTCGCCGGTGAAGGAAGCCAGCGACAGGCCGAAGGCCTTCAGCACTGCCTCGCGCACCTCGGCGAGGCTGGCGGCATCGACATGGCCAGGTTCGCCCTCACGCGCGGCGAACACCCGGGCGAGGCTGGCGGCGACCTCCGCGATCGGGCCGTTTATGCGCAACCCGCGCGCCGCGATGCCGATCCGCGCGAGGAACAGGGTCTGGTTGACGAAAGCCGGATCGACGCCGAGCGCGGCGGCGATGTCTGCACTGCCGAGCCCGGCACGCCGGCGCATCAGCCATGCCGCGAGCCGCCGCACCTGCAGCACGCCGGGGTCGGGCTCGACCATGGCGAGGCGTTCGGGCGCGACGCCGCAGGTCGCGAGCGCGAGCGCAGTCATCTCCGCGATGCGCTTGCGCGGCGAGCCTTGCGTCTCGGGTTCCCGGCTCATGGCGCAGCCGCCCGGCGCAGGCGGATGCTCTCGCCGAAGTGCACGATCTCGATGCCGATGCTGGAGAGGTCGTCGGCCCATTGCTTCAGCACGGCCTGCACGGCGGCCGGGCTGCGCGCCCCAGCCCGTTGTGCGACCGAGGCGGCCGGCAGCAGCGCACCGGGTGACAGCACCTGCAGGATGGCGTTGACGAGCGGAAAGCCCTTCAGCGTCCCGCGCGGCCCGACGATCGTCATCGCGTCGACCGTGACGATGTGGTCAGCAGCAGGCGCGGGCGCTGTCTCTGCAGTCTCAGTATCTGGCCCCGGTCGCGCCGGCCGCACGGCGCTGTCGCTTGCGCGACGGACTGTCCCCTTTTCCGCCGGTGGAGAGACCGGCGGCGGGGCGGGGGGATCTGCGCGATCCGAGGCGGGAGGACTGGCCTCGGGCTCGCCGGCGACTTCCGTTGCCCGTTCGGGCGAAACTACCGCCATGGGCGCTTCGTTGGCCGTCTCGGCCGAATTCTCCAGCGCAACCGGATCGACGCCCATGCTGGCGGGCTCCCCGGTTGCGCGCCCAGTTACGTCGGGTTGCTGCTGTTGCGCTACGTCATGATCGCCTCCTGCATTGGCCGGCCCAGCTGCCGGCTGGGGATCCTTGCTCGCCGGCGCCTCCCCGATCGGAGTGACGTTTGCGACAGGCATGTCGGTCGCGTGCCGCGCGGCTTCGGGCGCGACTTCGGCCGCCTGCGGCGAGAGCGGGACCGGAGGCGTGCGGCGGCGGTCGTAGCCGTCCTGGAAACGACGACCACCGGCATCCTTCGCCGCGCGGATCAGGTCATAGACATCATCGACGACGACGCCGGTTAGTCTGGCGATATCGCCATAGGTGAGCTCGGTCTTCGCCCAGAGATACAACACCCGGTCGGCGATCGTGCTGGAGCTCCAGCCGACGATGTTGGGGCGCGCTTGATCGCGGTGCACGACGGCAGGATCCGCTTCGGTCGTGTCGACCAGCAGGCCATCCTCGGCCGCGAGATCTTCGGCCCGATACGCGTCTTGCTGGATGCACGGCTCGTCCTGCGTCAGGCGACCGCGCGCGAGGTCTCCAGCCCGTGCCCGCTCGTCGCCGCGCTGTCGACCCTGCCGAATGAACCAGGAGACGGTCTGCGCACTGGTTTCGACGAGGCGGGCGATCGCCGGATTCGACAGCGCCGTCGTGCCGTAGAGCTGGAGCACGCGCTCGCCCTTCCGGGCGTCGGTCGCGGTGTCGTCCTGGCTGTTCTCGCCTACGGTCTCGCCAGCCCGGTCGGGCCGCTCGCAGTGGGCCGCCGCCTGCTCGGCCAGTGGCGCGCCGTCGAGAACGTGCAGCAGCACCGCCTCGGGCGCGAGGCCGCAGCGCCGGCCGAGCGAAACGATCCGCGCCAGCATTGCACCGACGCCGTTGGGCAGCACGGCGTTCACGGCGAAGGCTCCTGGTCGGTATTGTCGACGCTCTCGGCCCGCAGGCGTCGGCAGTCGTCGAGCAACCGGTCGGCCTGCGCCAACCTGAACGCCGCCAGGACCAGCAGTGCAATTCCGGTCCCCAGCACCAATGCCGGCGGTAGCAGAACGGCGATTTCGAGCGCGGTCATGCTGCCCTCCGCGCCGGCTTGTCGAGGTTGGCGAGGGCGGAGAGGTCGGCCCTGCGCTCGGTCGCCGCGACGGTGAACCGCTTGCGATGGGCCTCGCACCACGAGGTCGGCTGGAGTTCGGTGATCCCGGCACGCTGAACTCTGCGCCATTCCACCGGCGCCCCGCAGACGCGCTTCTCTCCGATCGCCGCAGCGTCCCAGCCCGGCATCCAGGCGGCGCAGTGCTTCGTCGGGTCGCGCTCCAGGAAGCGCACACCCGGATTGAGCCCGCCGTTCGCGTCGACCTTCGCCTCGAACGCCGCGATCTCGGCCGTCCGCTCAGCTTCAGCCGCGTCGAACAGCGGATCCAATGTGCGGGCCGGGCGGAAATCACCCTCACGCCGGCGCCGCTTCGGCTCGGCCGGAGACGGCGACGGGAGCGGTGAACCGGATGGGCGCGCAGGGCGCGTGGCTTTCCCGGCAGAGAGCGGGCGCTTCGGCTTAGCGACCGTCACGTTTGGCCGCGGGCTGGTCCGACGCGGCTCGGCAAAGCCCTTGCGCCGCGCGCGGCCGATCAGCGCATTCTTGCTGCGCCCGGTGCCGAAAACGGCGTCGAGATCGCTCGCGATGTCCGCGTAGCTCGCGCCACCGGCGAGCGCGCGGCGCAGGAAGTCGTCTTCTTCCTCGGTCCAAATCGTCAGGCAGGTCATCGCTCAGCCCTCGCGGTCGTGGAGTTCGGGGCCCTCGCGCTCCGGCGCGATGCAGGCCAGCCAGGCTCGGTGCTTTTCGCGGGCGAACTCGGCGGCGTCCTGGCGCCGCTTCCAGATCATCAACCAGCGAAAGGCCCGCCAGGACGCGAAGGCGACCCACAGATCGGCAAGCGCCGGCCTCATCGCGAATGCGCCAGCGTCTCGTCGAGCTCGGTCCGCAGCGCCTGCAGGCGCGCGGTGAGATCGTCGACGTGCTCCGCCCTCATCGCCACGGCCAGCCAGTCCGGCGCTCCGCCGGCGACCGGCGAGGGCCCGAAGCAGGCGACGAGCAGCGACGGCCCATAGGCCGTGGCGAGCCACAGCAGCGCCTCGCCGCCGGGGGCGGAGCCACGGTTCAGCCATTTTCGCACCTGCTCGACGCTGATGCGTCCGCGGCAGCGGGCGGAGACCGCCTCGGCGGTCTTGGTCGGATGCAGGCGCCTGAGATAGGCGGCGAGCCGCGCGCTCCAGTCCGGCGCGACCGTGGCGCGGGACCTGCGTCCTCGGCCCGGGGCCTCGCGTCCGGCCACCGCGGCTTCGGGTCCGCCCCGTCGCTGCCAGAACGGGCCGTCGGCGCCATCGCCGTCACGGAGCCCGAGCATCATGTCCGTCATGGTTCAGCCCTCGTCAGGTCGAGATCGCCTCGACCGTGGTCAGTTTCTGCCTCGAGCCGCGCGCGGCTCTCGCCGCGGCGATGCAGATCGCGATGAATTCCTGAGCCGAGACAGCGCCGCCGGTGGTCTCCTCGACCTTGGTCGCAAGCGTGACGCTCGGGTTGCGCTTGCCGGCGATCGGCCGACTCAGAGTGCTCGCCGCGCAGCCGATGCGCGCCGCCAGGCGATTCAGGTTCTCGCCGGGGTGGTCCGCGAAATACTGCTCGAGAGCGTTCATGGCGGACACTTTGCCTATTTGGCAAATTCAGGTCAAGCGCCATTTTGCCTATTTGGCTCTGGTGTCGCTTTGCCTGTTTGGCAAAGGCTGCGGGAATGAGCGCGAACGCATTGAGGTCGCTGCGCGAAGAGCGTGGCTGGACGCTGGAGCAGGTCGCGGAGGCGACGGGGCTATCGGTGTCCTATGTGCAGCGCCTCGAGCGCGGCGAGCGGAACCTGTCGGTGAAGAACATCGACAAGTTCGCAGCGGCCTTCGGCGTCCCGCGCGAACGTGTGATCAGCCGGGACAGGGTGGACGTCCCGATCGTGGGCTTGGCAGGCGCGGGGCCTAATGCTTCAGTGATCTTCGGGATGGGCCAAGGTAGCGCCGAGACTGCGCCCGCCCCGCCGCTATGGACGCCGCAGACCGTTGCGCTTGAGGTTCGGGGGAACTCAATGAGGGGCATCGCCTTCGATGGGTGGTACGTCTACTATGACGACGTCAGGGGGGAGATCACCGAGGACATGATCGGGCAGCCCTGCGTGATCGGCCTCGAAGGCGATGAGGTGGTCGTCAAGCTCCCCTATTATGGCCGCGAGCCCGGCACTTTCGACCTAGAAAGCTCGAACCAGGCCGTCGATACGATGCGCGGCCGGCGGGTCGAATGGGCCTGCATCGTCACGGCGATCGTCCCTCGGAATCCTGCGCGCCGCCTGCTCGACCGTTCCGCTAACGAGGCGAGCGTCTAGAGATGCGCGTTCGGGGTATCGCGATCGCGCTGGCGTCGGGGCTGCCGTTTCTTGGCTGCCAGGCGGAGGCCTCGCAACTGCAGCTGAGAACCCAGGCCGGCCTGTTCGCGCCGGTCGGCACCTATCGGATCGGTGTCGTCGGCCAGCGCGCGATTTTCGGAACGAGCGACCTGGTTGCCATCTGTTACGCGTTGCCGGGGGATCGCATTTCGCTCGTGCTCCGCGCCGCGGATCGCTTCTTTGCCATGAACGGTCACGCGCGGGATTCTGCCGCTGGTGGGACGATCACATGGCAGCGCAGCTCCTACGAGGTCGTCGATCCTCATCGTGCGGCCGGCCCGATCAGCGACTTCATCTCCGGCGTCATCAGGGAAAGTCAGCAGGCTTGCAGCCGGTAGTTTTGCCTATTTGGCGAATTACCGCTTGACCTGATTTTGCCAAATAGGCAATCATGCGGCCGTCGATGAACGACGGGGCTGATCCGCATGACACCTGTTGCCGCCCGCCTGCTGCTGCGCCGCGCTCTCTGGACCCTTGTCGAGACCGGCTGCGTCCTCCTCTTCGTCGCCATGGTGCTGACCTGGGCGGCGCTCGGCGCCGGGGCCTGACATGGCGCCGCCCGTCCCTTTCACCAGGCCGCCCTACCGGCTGACGACAGGCAATCTCGTCCGCCTCCTCGGCGACGAAAGCCGCACCACCGTCGCCGGCATCCACAAGATCGGCCGCGACGAGAAGACCGCCCTGCAGAACGGCGCGTTCATCCGCCGTGCCTGCAACAGCTTCGCCGACATGCACGGCGTGATCGCCGACGCGGTGCCGATCCTGGAAGCAGTGCTCGAGGACCGCGAAGCGGATCGCGGCGAGGACGAGATCCTGCGCGACCTGCTGGACCGCGCCCGCGCGGCCCTCGCCACGGCGGAGGGCCGCGGGCATGGCTGACGTTACGGTCCCCCTCTCGCCGACCGACCGGGCGATCTGCGACGCCGTCGCCAAGCTCGACCTCGCGGTCGAACGCGAGGCGAGTGTTGGCCGAGACGAGATGCGCCTGGTCTGCCGCGACCTCTGGCAGGCGATGGAGAAGGACCGCCAGCGCCGTGCCGAGCTGATGCTGGCGCCGGATCCCGGCCAGCTGCGCGGGGAGTTTGGGGCCTTCAAGCGCCGCTTGCGGATTCTCTCCGACATCGGCCCCCAGATCCTGGTCGCAAGCGGCGTGCTCGATCCGGAGGACGCTGTCGCCTTCGCTCGCTTCGACGCGCGGCCGTTCGCCTTCCTGTTCGAGCTGACGCCCGAGCGCTTCGAGGTGCTCTTTCAGCTGATCCTCGACATCGAGGAGCAGAACCGATGACGATTCCGACCGCGGTGCTTCAAGTGCTCGACGCCGCGCTGGTGGCGGGCAGCACGGTTCGGCTTACGGGTACGCTCGACCGGGCGCTCTACACGAAGGTCGACAAGGTCCTGCAGGCGGCTGGCGGCAAGTGGAGCAGGAAAGAACGGGCGCATGTCTTCCTGGGCGATGCCGCCGGAGCTCTTGAGCAAATCATCCTGACCGGGGGGGGGTCGAAGAAGCAGGAACTCGGCCAATTCGACTCGCCGGCCGAGGTTGTCGCAGCGGTCATGGAACTCGCCGGCATCGATCAGCCGATGCAGGTCCTCGAACCGAGTGCCGGCCGGGGTGCGCTCGCCCTGGCGGCGGCACGGCTCACGGATCACGTGCTGTGCGTCGAGATCGATCCCGCTCGCTGCGCCTCTCTGGTGAAGGCTGGGCTGCGATCGGTCATCGAGGCTGATTTCCTGTCGCTGGATGGTCTAGGCCTTTTCGACCGCGTCGTCATGAACCCACCGTTCGCCGGTCAGGCTGACATCGATCATGTCCTTAGGGCGGCCAAACGCGTGCGGCCAGGTGGGCGCCTCGTATCGGTCATGTCGGCCGGTACCGGGTTTCGCCAGAACCGCAAGGCCGTCGCTTTCCGCGAATGGATCGCGCGGCGCGGCGGGCGCTGCGCGCCACTACCATCGGATGCCTTCAGGGCCTCCGGCACTTCCGTCCAAACATGCATCGTCAGCGTCGATATCGGCATGGATGGCGCGGAATGACGAACGCTCCGCTCGCCCTCGATCTCGCCTTTCTCGACCGTGTCGCGCAGGACGAGGCCTTCCAGACCGCCTGTCTTCGCTATGCGCACGCGAACGGATCCTCCCACGCGATCGCATTCGCGGTGCTGACAGCGGCCGGCGCATTCCGCACGCGCCTCGCCCTGCAGGGAGCGGTTCACGCCCTGCGTTCCTACGAGTTCGGCAATGCCGCGCCCGGGCTTGCCCGAGATGTCGCCGATACGGCCGAGGCGCTGCTTGCCATGGCCCCGTCCACGCCATGCGAGAAAGAACACCGATGAACGCGAAGATCGTCGACCGCGAACAGCTCGCCAGCGTCATGGCGCAGAACCGCGCGATGCTGGAGCACCGCGCAGGGATGCCGGGGCAGGTCGGCGTCTCGGCGCGCCTCGGTCTGGCGACCTTCGGCGCGGACCAGTGGACCGCCGACGAGGTCGAGCGTGGGACCGCCGACGCTCACATCGTCGTGGCCGCGATCGAGCGCGCGGCGTCGATCGTGTCAGCCCGGACCGCGGGTCTCACTGCCGAGGCGAGAGAGGCCTGCATCGAGCTGCTCGTCGACACGGTTCGCCGCGGCCATGCGCTGATCGACGCTCTGCCGGCCGACACGCGCCGCGCGGTCGAAATCACAACCCACGCAAAGCAGTGAGGACCACGATGGACGATCCGGTTCAGGGCGATCAGCTGAAGAGCATCGTCGAGCGCATCGAGCGCCTCGAGGAAGAGAAGCAGACGATCGCCGACGACATCAAGGAGGTCTACGCGGAGGCCAAGGGCTGCGGCTACGACCCCAAGGTGCTGCGCAAGGTGATCGCGCTGCGCAAGCGCGACCTCGACGAGCGCAAGGAAGAGGAGGCCATCATGGACCTCTACCTTCAGGCGGTCGGGGAAACGGCATGACGGCCGCGGCCGTCGCCCCGCCGCGGCCTGACCAGATCGCGGCGCCAGCGGAGCCCGACCGCGCCCTCGACTATGAGGGCGCCCGCCTCGAGCTCGCCCGCCTCGGCGTCACGCAGGCCGGCGGCGAGCCCTATAGCGAGCGCCAGGTCCGCCGGCTCGCCGAAGACAGCAAGCTGCCGTTCTTCAAGGCGCCGGACCGTCGCCGCCTGATCATGCGCTCGGCGCTGATCGCGACCGTCCGCGCCTGGCAGGTCGAGGCGACGCGCTCCGCCCAGCAAAGCCGGGCCGAGGCGCTGCGCGCCCGTCGGCCAAAAGGGAGGGCGTGATGCAGCAAGCGATGTCCGGCCCCGGAAGCGCCCGCGTGGAGCTCACACGCGCCGACCGCGACTGCATCGAGCACGCCCTCGGTCTCACCCGTGCCCGCCGGCCCTTCCGCAACTTCTTCGCCGCCGAGCCCGGCAGCCCTGACCATACGGTCTTCATGAGGCTCGCCAGCCGGGGCCTCGCCACCCTCCATCGCCGGGCCGGCCCCGGCCAGCCCTGTGACCTCTACGCCGTCACCGAGGCCGGCCAGCGCGCCGTCGGCGTCACGCCGCCGTTCAAGGGAGCAGGAGCATGAACGAGTCGATCGCCGCGCCGGCGGCCGAGGTCCTGCTGCCCGAGGGCGAGGGCTGGGAATGGATGGTCGTCGAGATCTTCGGCCATCGCCGCCATGTCGGCCGCGTCCGCGAGGAGGACCGCTTCGGCGCCAGGATGCTGCGCGTCGATGTCCCTCGTGTCGAGGGCGAGGCCGTGACGGGCTGGGCCAGCCACTTCTATGGCGGCGGCTCGATCTTCTCGGTCACGCCGACCGACGAGGCCTCGGCGCTCCGCGCCAATCGGCCTTACGCCCGTCCGTCACCAGTCGCGCTGCCGGCGCCCTACCGAGAGGACGAGGACGAGGACGAATTCCCCGAGCACGATGATCATCAGGACGAGGACGAGACCGATGACGAGCACGCCTGACCCCGCCGCGGCCGCGCAGCAGAACCTCACCGATTTCATCCTCGCCGAGGTCCATCGTCAGACGAGCGAGGAGGCGTTGCGCAAGGTCGTGGCCGAGAAGATCGGCGGCGTTGTCGCCCGCGCCGTCGACGACTCCATGCGTACCTATGGCGGCGTCGGCCAGAAGATCGCGAAGGCCGTCGAGAAGGCGCTGGATCTCGGCGAAGCGCTCGACGTCCCGAGCTACGGCCACATGGTCACCGCGATGCTGCGGGCCAAGATGGACGAGGTGCTCGGCCAACTGGTCAACGAGAAGCTCTCCGCCGAGATGACCGAGATCCTGAAGCTGGCGCCGAAGGAGGTGAAGCTCTCGGAGATCGTCGGGCGACTGGTCGAGAGCGAGGAACAGGACGCGGACCGTCGTGGCGAGAGCGTCACCTGTATCGTCGAGGAAAGCAGCGCCGTCCCCGGTTACCGCCACATCTACATCGACCCCGAGGCCGACAAGCGGAAACACTCCTGCGACGCTCAGATTGCGCTGGATTCCGATGGCAAGATCTACGGCCTGGTGATCGGCGGCCGCGACGCCAAGGAGACGATCGTCATGGGCCGCATGCACGGCTGGCGCAAGATGATCTTCGGAGCCTATGCCTGCGGTTCGAAGATCATCCTCGACGAGGACGAGGTCGTCACCGCCATCGGTGAGGACTGAGCCATGAGCCTGGCCCTCGCAAACCTCGCCCTGCTCGCCACCGCCGTCTCCGCGATCGAGGCCGTCGATGCGCTGCGGCTGATGGCGCAGCGACGCGCCATCGACGCGACCTCTAGCGCGAGCCGGGCCGCGCTGATCCTCTGCCTGGCCGTCGGCCTTCTCGCCATCCTGCCCATGGTGCGCTGATGACGGTCCTCCTGACGCTCTGCCTCGCCGCGGTCGGTGCCTTCGCCGGGACAGTTCTGATCGGCGCCGGCGCCGCTGCCATGTTCGGCGAGGAGGAGGCGGGCGGCCGGCGGCTCGCCCTTGCCGGCGAGGCGCTGATCGCGGGCGCCGTCGCGCTCGCCTTCTTCGCGGGAAGGCACAGCCTCTGATGGGCGCCTTCTCCGCCATCGAATGGTGCGACCACACCGCCAATCCCTGGATCGGCTGCCAGAAGGTCGGCCCCGGCTGCGACCATTGCTATGCCGAGGCGCGCGACAACCGCTTCGAGGGCGGAGCCCATTGGGGCCCGGGGGCGCCGCGGCGCCGGACCGCGCCGGCGACGCGCAATGCCCCGCTGCGCTGGAACCGGGCGGCGCCGGCCTTCCATGCCGGGCACGGCCGCTGGCCCCGCGTCTTCTCCGGCTCGCTCTGCGATATCTTCGACAATGCCGTCGACCCGGCCTGGCGCAAGGACCACTACCAGATCGTGCGCGAGACGAAAAACCTGCGCTGGATCCTGGTGACGAAGCGCATCGGTAACGCGCCCGCCATGCTGCCCGAGGGCTGGCTCGATGGCGGCTTCGACCATGTCGGCATCATGATCACTACGGTCAACCAGGCCGAGATCGATCGCGATGTTCCCAAGCTGCTCGACCTGCCGATGACCGGCAACCAGTGGCGCGGCGTCTCCTATGAGCCGGCGCTCGGCCCGGCGGATTTTTCGCGGTTGAAGGTCGTGAACCGCTATGGTTTCGGCGGTAGCTACGATGCGCTGCGCGGCCTCTGGCGCCCGGGCGACGACGAGGGCGCCGCCGTCGCGCATCCGCGCGCCACGGTGCTCGACTGGATCGTCTGCGGCGGCGAGAGCGGCGACGAGGCCCGCCCGATGCATCCCGACTGGGCGCGGGCGGTACGCGACCAGTGTGCGGCCGCCGGGACCGCCTTCCTTTTCAAGCAGTGGGGCGAGTGGGCGCCGTCGACACCGGAGCAGGCGTACGCCAATCCGCGCTCTGGCTGGCGGTGTTTTGCTGGGCATCCGCACGTCGCGAAGGCCCATGAACTCTATCCGGAGAATGGCGCCGCCTTCGTCGAGCGGATGGGCAAGAAGGCCGCCGGCCGCCTGCTCGACGGCAAGCTCCACCACGCATTCCCCAGGCAGCTGTCATGACCCGCCGCACCGACGACTGGCCGGGCTCGGCCGAGCACCGCCGCGAGCTGCGCCGAGCCCGCCTCGTCCAGATATCGCTCGCCGGGCTCGTGCTGGCCTTCCTCACGATTTTCGCGGTCGTTGTCCGGGCCGAGCAGGTCGACGGCGCCCGCATCGTCATCATCGATGGCGACACGGTGGTGCTGCCTGATGGCGAGCGGATTCGGATCCTCAACATCGATGCGCCGGAGACGCGCGGCGCCCGCTGCGAGGCGGAGCTCGTCGCCGGACTGAAGGCGAAGGAGCGCCTCGCGCAGCTGCTGCGCGCAGGTCCCGTCGAGATCCGCCGCTGCGAGGCCTCTGGCCGCTGCCGCGATCCGTTCGGGCGCACGCTCGCCCGGCTCGTCGCCGGCGGGCGTGATCTCGGCGAGGTCCTGGTCGCCGAGGGCAGGGCGTTGCCCTGGGCGCCGGGCCCGGCCGCCCGCTCGGCCCGGGTTCTCTACTGGTGTGGGAGCTGACGATGGCGAAGCGAGCGAAGGTGGACATCGAGCGCGTCGTGGAGCTGCGCGAGGGACTGGGCTGGAGCCACAAGCGGATCGCGGAGGCTCTCGGCTGCTCGGAGGGCAGCGTCTCCTGGTGCTGCCTGGTCAACGCCATCGAACGGCCGGGCGCCCCACCGCGGCCGAGCACGATCAAGCCGGGCGCCGTGATCCAGCGCGGTGCGCATGTCGTGCGCATTTTCTCCGACGAGGAGGACGCCCGCCTGCTCGCGCTCGAGGCGGAGGGGCTGCGCATCGGCAAGATCGCCAAGGCACTCGGCCGCCGGCCGAATTCCGTGCGTGCCCGCCTCGCCACGCTCGCCCGTCGCGAGGAGCGCGCGGCATGATCCTCGACTGCATCACCGTCTGGCAGCCCTGGGCTAGCCTCATCGCGATCCGCGCCAAGCCCTACGAGTTCCGCGGCTGGGTTCCGCCGAAGGCGATGATCGGGAGGCGCATCGCCATCCATGCCGGCGCGCGGCCGGTGCGCAAGGCGGAGGTCTCCGATCTCCTCGAGCGCCTGCAGGGCCGCGGCGACGGTCCGCCGCCCTGCCTGTATGCCGCGATCGCCGAGCCCTTCCTGCGCCAGGTGTTGGCCGGGCTGGATGCCAAGGATCTGCCGATCTTCGGCGAGCCGGCTTTTCGCCTGCCGCTCAGCTCGGTGGTCTGCACCGGGATCCTCGGCCGGCCGAAGCGCGGCGACGACTGCGCCCGGGAGTTCGGCTTCGACGCGGCGAACGACCGCGACCGCGACGGCGCTTTCAACTGGGGCTGGCCGCTGACCGCTATCGAGGAGGTGCTGCCGCCTTCGCCGGCACGCGGGGCGCAGGGCTTCTGGAAGTGGACCGAAGCATGAAACAGGGCCGGTTACTGTCTGTGCATGCCCTTCGCACGCAGCTGCTCGACCTGCAGAAGCGCGTGAACCACGAGGCCGAGCGCGGCGTCGATGACGACGTCGGAGACTTCCGGCGCCACGTTCACCAGGGCTGCACGGAGCGAGCCGTCATTGTCCGGCACTCTGTCTGCCATGCTGAAAACCTGCATCGCAAGCGCGGCAACAGATGTCGCCAAAGCGACACTGGCGATCTGCACCGCGTTTTCTTGCCAGCCCGCGGGCATCGATTCGCTGCTCATCGAATCAGGCTGCCACGCCCTGACGCCGGCCGCAAACGGATCGGCTGATGGCGAAGAAGCACAAGGCACCGCCCCTGAAGATCCCGAGGAGCCAGATGAGCAAGTTCGACATCAAGCCAAGCAAGATAATGATCGGCACCCCCGGGACACCGGGCTTCACGGAGGTTCGGCTCGACGCCGAGCAGGTCCATGGCCCGGCGGCGGGCTGCACCTGCGAGCTCTGCAGGCCACAGTCGAGCACGCGCGGTGGCGGGGACGGCGGGTCGGACCGGCGGTCGTCCTACGAGGAATTCAGACGATCCATGCTAAGAGAGATCTCGCGGTCCGCTGGCATATCCTTCGAGTTAGCCATTTCCCGAGAGGGCAGTGACGGGCAGTCGGCAGAATCCGCCGCCTACCGTGCGGCGCGCAAGCAGGTCGAGAAATACCTGCTCACCGCCGAGCTCGACGTCGCCTGGGACGACGTCGTCGGAAACGAGGCGGCCCGCGCGGCGCTGGTCGAGGCGATCGAAGCGCCAAGGCTTCATGCCGAGCTCTATGCCCATTACGGCCAGAGGCCGCTCAAAGGCGTTCTGCTCTACGGCCCGCCGGGCTGCGGCAAGACCATGTTCGCCAGGGCGGCCGCCTCGGTGATCGGCAGGCTCCATGGCAAGGCGGCCGAGCTCGTCAAGATCAACGGGCCCGAAATCCAGAGTCCCTATGTCGGCGTCACCGAGCAGACGATCCGCGACATCTTCGCCTTCGCGCGGCTCTACGCGAAGGAGAAGGGCCACCCGCTGACGATCTTCATCGACGAGGCCGACGCGATCCTGCCCGCCCGCGACGGGCGCAGCGCGCCCTGGCACGCGAGCAACGTCGCGGCATTCCTCGCGGAGATGGACGGGCTCGAGGCTTCCGGCGCCTTCGTCATCTTGGCGACGAACCGGCCCGACGCGATCGACGCCGCCCTGCTGCGCGACGGCCGCTGCGACCGGAAGATCAGGGTCGAGCGGCCGACCCGCGAGGCCGCGCGCCAGATCCTGTCGCGCGGCTTCGCCGGCGCGCCTCTGGCCGGTGGCCAGGACGAGCTCGAGGCCGTGACGGATGCCGCCCTCGCGGCTTTCTACAGTCCCTCCCGCGTGCTTGGGAACGTCCGGACCGGCCGCGGCAAGGACGCGAGCGACTATCCGCTGCATCTGGCGAGGATCGTCAACGGCGCCATGCTCGTCGGCATCGTCGAGCGCGCGAAGGGCATCGCCTTCCGCCGCGACCTTGCCGCCGGCGTCCGCACCGGCATCGCCCCGGCCGATGTCGTGGCGGCGGTCGACGAGGTCGAGCGCGAGAATAAGGGGCTCGACCACAGCCACGCCGTGATGGAGTTCATCCAGACGATCGGCGAGCAGCTCGGGGAGACCGTCCATTGACCACCCGGGCCGAGCACATGGCCTGGTGCAAACAGCGCGCGCTCCTCGACATCGACTGCGGCGCCCTCGCCGGTGCGGTCGCGAGCCTGCTGAACGATATGACGAAGCACCCGGAGACCAGGCAGATCGCCCTGCTGCCGACGACCAAATTGCTCATGGCGGACGGCCTGCGACTCGCACTTTCTGGCGACGCTGCGGGCTTGCGTCGATGGGTAGAGGGCTTCGCATGACCGTCCCGTTCCCGCTCGTATGGCCCATTGGATTCCCCCGCGCGAAGAGCCGGCGCTCTTCCCAGTTCAAGACCAGCCTCGCCGGAGCGCTGAAGAACGTGCAGGGCAGCCTCCGGCTGTTCGGGAGCGACAGCGGCCGCGCCGTTACGAACGTGGTGATCTCGTCGAACGTCTCGCTGGGCCAGCAGCGGCCGGCAGATCCCGGCGTCGCGGTCTGGTTCAGCTGGGACGGCGAGCAGCGATGCTTCGCCGTCGACCTCTACGCCAAGCCCGAGGAAAACCTACAGGCCATCCATCATGTGCTCGAGGCGCGCCGAACCGAGATGCGTCACGCCGGCGTGTTCATGGCCAAGGCCGCGATGGAGGGGTTTGCCGCTGCGCTACCGGCGCCGAGGGCGAAGACCTGGTGCGATGTCCTGAAGGTCAATGAGACGGACGATCTGACGACGATCGAGACCGCCTATCGCCGCCTCGCGGCCGAGCGGCACCCTGACCGCGGCGGGTCGGACGCGATGATGGCCGAGCTGAACGCGGCTCGAGATCAGGCCAGGAAGGCGAAGTCCAGCTAGCGCGACGACGGCCGAACCTCGCGGTTCGGCCAGGCGGGAGAGCTTGCCGGCAACCCGCCTCGATGGAGCGAAATCTCATCGGCCGCCGCGGCGGCCGAAGCCGCATCTCAGAGGCGGCGATTCCCGAGGTGAAAACAAGATGGAAGCCGTGCGTCCGGTCAGTCCTCTGGCCGGCTATGTGGGAGGCAAGCGCCAGCTTGCGAGAACAATCATCGAACGGATCGGCGCGATTGAGCACACGCTCTACGCCGAACCCTTCGTCGGAATGGGCGGGGTCTTCCTGCGTCGACCGGCGCGGCCGAAGGTCGAAGCCATCAACGACTATTCGCGCGATGTCGCGATCTTCTTCCGAATCCTGCAGCGCCATCACCAGGCGTTCCTGGACATGCTCAAGTGGCAGGTGGCGAGCCGCGCCGAGTTCGAACGCCTGAACGCTCAGGATCCTGAGACGCTGACCGACCTCGAACGGGCGGCACGCTTTCTCTACCTTCAGCGCCTGTCTTTCGGCGGCAAGGTCAGCAGCAGGACGTTCGGGATCGCCACCACATCGAGCTCGCGTTTCGACATTACGCGCCTGGCTCCTCTGCTCGAGGCGGCGCACGAGCGCCTCGCTGGCGTCTGGATCGATTGCTTGCCCTGGGCGGACTTCATCGCCCGCTGGGATCGGCCCGGCACCCTGTTTTACCTCGATCCGCCCTATTGGGGGACCGAAAGCTATTACGGCAAGCTGCTTTTCGCGCGCGAGGAGTTCGCCGCTATTGCCAGCGCGCTCCGGGGCCTGCAGGGCCGCTTCATTCTGTCGATCAACGATGTGCCGGAGATCCGGGACATGTTCGCCTGGGCACGGATCGAGCCCGTCGACCTCAGCTACTTCGTCGCCGGCAGCCGCAAGCTGAAGCCGGCGCGCGAGCTCATCATCACCGACCGGAGATCCTGACATGAGCTACGGCAGACGCGAGCAGCGCAGCCGCAAGCCCGGCGCCGTCCACTCCAAGTCCGCGATCTATGTCGGCCGGGGTCGCGGCGCCGCCGGTCGCTGGGGCAATCCGTTCAGGGCCGCAGGGCCTGCCGCGATGGCGTTCGCCCAGCTGCACAAGGCCGAACACTACCGGGGTCTGCAATGGGCCGCGACGCGGCTCTACGCGCTCTGGGTCGCCGGCTCGCTCGCGACGCTGCCGGCGGCGATAGCCGCGGCGGCCTCTGCCGAGCTGAAGGCGTTGGGGGACCCGGCGCCGCCGACCGTCGAGGAAATCCGCAGAGCCTTCCTCGGCGCCGCTGGCGGCCGCGACGTCTCGTGCTGGTGCGCCGCTTCGGTCGACTGCCATGGCGATGTGATCCTCGCTATCGCCGGCGGCTGGTTACCCCAGGCGGCGATCGGAGACACGCCACTCTTTCCGAGTGGGTTTCGTGTCGAACGGCGAAAGGACGTGACCAGGCGCGCCGAGCGCGCCTTGCTCTCTCCGGTTCAGCGGATGCGCTGGCCGAACTGGAACCGGTGAAGATCGTGCAGCGTGGCGGGAAACGCGACGCCATGGCATAGTCAGCGCGGAGGGCTGGCCATGGCATCGATGCAGAAGCGCACATGGACGAGCGCGAGCGGCGAAGAAAAGGTCGCTTGGCGCGTGGTCTATGCCGACCAGAGCGGTCGAACCAGGACGCGGCAGTTCAAGAAGCAGTCGGACGCCAAGGCGTTCAGGAACACAGTCACATCGGCCGTTGCCACCGGGACGCACGTCCATGACCGGGACACCATCACCGTCGCTGCTGCGGGCGATATCTGGTTGAAGGCGACGCTCGCAGGTCGGGACGGCCGGGCGCCTGTCGAGGAACGGACTTACGATACCTATAGGGACGTCTTCGAGAACCACATCCGACCGCGGCTGGGCGGCGTAAAGCTAACCAAGCTCTCGCGCGCGGCGATCGCCGCCTATCGTGACCAGATGCTCGAGGACGGAGTGAGCCGCTTCCGGACGAAGCGCGCTCTCAGCTACCTTGGAGCGTTGCTCGGCGAAGCCCAGAGCCGCGAGCTCGTGGCGGTCAACAACGCGCGGGACGTTAGGGTCGTCACCCGCACGCGTGACATGGACGAGGAGGATGAGCGCGTCTCGGTGCCATCGATCGAGCAGGTCCGCGACCTGGTGGACCGTGCGCGGCTGTGGAGCAAGGCGCCACCTGCCATCGTCATACGCGGCCGCATCACGGCGAACCCGCGCTTCAAGGTGGAGCGCGGGCGAATGCTGTACATGCTGATCCGCACAGCGATCGCCACCGGCATGCGCATCTCGGAGCTGCTGGGCTTGCCGCGCAGCAAAGTCGATCTCAATGCCGGCACGATCACGGTTTCGCAGCGGCTGTCCCAGAAGGGACGGCTCGGCAAGCCGAAGTCCCGGGCGGGCTACAGGACTATAGAGATACCGGCCGAGCTGGTGCGCGAGCTGCGCGAGTGGATCCTGCAACGTCCGAAGGGGGATCTGGATCTGGTGTTCCCGAACGCCTCGGGCGGAGCCGAGGGGTACGGAAATTTCCGGCGTCGGTTCTGGATACCCCTGCTCCGCAGCATCGGAGCGGCCCGCGTCGTCCCGGGCGACAATGACGACGATGTCGGGATCGATGCCGACTTCACCCTGCACTCGCTCAGGCACTTTCACGCCTCGCAATACATCAGCAGCGGCGCCACCCCTCTCGATGTGATGACCCGCATGGGCCATTCGTCGATCCAGGTGACGTTCGACGTCTATGGCCACCTCTTCCAGGACGAGCAGGCGAAGGCCCGCCGGCGTGGCCATGTCGAATCGATGGAGCAGCTCCTGTTCGGCCGAACAGACAAGCCATGAGCACCCTCGGCAGGCCGCATGAGCCTGCCGGGCCCCGTTGCGGGCCTGTACAAATTCTGTACATAGGAGCGAATTTCGCGGGTAAGCAGCTGATTTAGCGTCCTGCCGCGACAGTTTTGTAAACCGAAGGTCGGGAGTTCGATCCTCTCCGCCGGCACCATGCTCTTCCCAGAGTGACGCGTCGCAGCGCGGGCGCCGTTGTCGCACCCGGGCGCCGCCGGGCCCGCTTCTCGCCGCATTGCGGTTGTTCCTGATTGCCTGGGCGGGGGAATCGCCCGCCCGGAACCAGGGACGAAACCGCATGATTGATCTCGCTCAGACCCTGCGCCACGCGTTGCCCCGCCGGCTGGCTTTCGCCGGCGTCGTGATGGCGGCGGCCATGTCACCCGCAATTTCGCCCGCGTCTGCGGCCGACGATTTCAATCTCACCTACCATGTCGAGCGCAGCGACGCCGACAAGCTCAGCCTCGACGACTGTGCCGCGGTGGCGGAGAAGGAGGCCGGCATTGCGGGGTACGCGATCGCGGCGCAGCGCTTTCCCGGCCAGCTCGTCGTGCTCAGCGGCGGCACGCCGCGCGTCGGCGCGCTGACGGTCTACTGCATCGCGGTCGAGGACAAGACGGTCTCGGTCGTGCAGGGCACGGACTATACCGGCAAGAAGGGCCGCCTGGCCGAACTCGCCGACGCGATCCATCTCGGTATGACCAAGGCGGCCAAGTAGCGGGCGTCCAGCGGGCATCGAGCCCGCATTTGCACAGTCGGGCGGCGGGACGCGGCCGCCACGGGTTGAAACCGGGGCGGGGCATGCGGCTTAATGCGCCGCTTCACAGCAAGGAGGAACCCGATGCGACTGGCGCTCGCCATCATCACTCTGGCCCTGGCCGGCTGCACCAGCACGAGCACGCCGCCGGAGGCGCAACGCCCGGCCGGCAACTACACGGTCGGCACCGCCCATTGCTCGAAGTTCAGTTGGGGCACCGCGCAGATGGCCGAGTGCCTGGAGAAGGCGGCGCAGAGCCAGGCCACGCTGTCGGACGCCGGCAACGGCTGATCGCCGCCGGCCGCAGGTGCGGGGCCTCGCCCGGCCACAGGCCGGAAAAGCGCTTGGCGCGCGCGCCATAGCATTGTATGAAGCCAAGGATGACGGCGCGCGGCTCCCTGAGCCCCGCGCCGCGAATCTTTCAGGATGGTCGATTCGCCGTGTCCGCGGCCGATGGCGACGTCCGGAACGAGGTGACCGGCGCGATGGCGAAGACGAATCCCTTCCAGTTCCTGCAGGAAGTGCGCAACGAAGGCGCCAAGGTCACGTGGCCCTCGCGTCGCGAGACGCTGATCACCACCGGCCTCGTCCTGCTGATGGTCCTGGTCTCCAGCCTGTTCTTCCTCTTCACCGACACCGTGATCCGCTGGGTGCTCGGTCTCTTCCTCGGCTGAACGGAACCAAGAACGTGAGCACCCGCTGGTATATCGTCCACGCCTATTCGAACTTCGAGAACAAGGTCGCGCAGTCGATCAAGGATCAGGCCGCGCAGCGCAGCCTCGAGGACAAGTTCGAGGAAGTGCTGGTTCCGACCGAGAAGGTCGTCGAGGTGCGCCGCGGCCGCAAGGTCGAGACCGAGCGCAAGTTCTTCCCCGGCTACGTGCTGGTGAAATGCGAGATGACCGACGAGGTCTATCACCTCATCAAGAACACTCCGAAGGTCACGGGCTTCCTCGGCGCCGACAAGGCCAAGCCGATGCCGATCCCGGAGACCGAGGCGCTGCGCATCAAGGGCCAGGTCGCGGAGGGCGTCGAGCGTCCGAAGCCGACGGTGGTCTTCGAGGTCGGCGAGCAGGTCAAGGTGGCCGACGGCCCCTTCGCCTCGTTCAACGGCGTCGTCGAGGATGTCGACCATGCCCGCGCCCGCCTCAAGGTCGCGGTCTCGATCTTCGGCCGCGCCACGCCGGTCGAGCTGGAATACAGCCAGGTCGAGAAGCTCTGAGCCGACAGGCTCCGCGGCGCGCATCGGCGCGCCGCCACCGGCCGCCGTGTTAGCCGGTTACCACCCGCACCATGCCGCGCGGGTCTAGTCTTCCCGAGACGAACGCGCCCGCGAGGCGGCGCGGCTTAGAGGGAGGACGAGCGATGACCGGCAAGCGTATCCTGATGATCGTCGGCGATTTCGGCGAGGACTACGAGATCATGGTGCCGTTCCAGGCCCTGCTCGCGGTCGGCCATGCCGTCGATGCCGTCTGCCCCGACAAGCGGGCGGGCGAGAGCGTCGCGACCTCGATCCACGATTTCGAGGGCCAGCAGACCTATTCCGAAAAGCGCGGCCACAATTTCTCGCTGAACGCGGATTTCGCGGCCATCGATCCGGCGAACTATGACGCGCTCGTGCTGCCCGGCGGGCGGGCGCCGGAATATCTGCGGCTGAATGCGCGCGTCATCGCGATCGTCCGGCACTTCTTCGATGCGGACAAGCCGGTGGCGGCGATCTGCCATGGCGCCCAGATCCTTGCCGCCGCCGAGGTGCTGAAGGGCCGCAGCTGCGCGGCCTATCCGGCCTGCAGCCCCGAGGTCACGCTGGCGGGCGGCCGCTATGCCGACATCGCGATCGATGCCGCGACGACCGACGGCAATCTGGTCACGGCACCGGCCTGGCCGGCGCATCCGGCCTGGCTCGCACAGTTCCTCGCGGTGCTCGGCACCCGCATCAGCCATGGCGTGCAGGCCAAGGCCGCGTGACCGACCAAGACGGGCTGACGCGAAGGGCCGCGCCGCGCTAGTCTCGCCTGGCGGGCGCGGATGGTGCGGCGCCGACATGACGGCGGGAGGACGGCCATGTGCAAGCTCTTCGTCCAGGCGGATGCCGGTCTCTGGCAGGCGCGACCGCGCTCGGTCAGGATCAGCGGCTTCTCGACCAGCGTGCGCCTGGAAAATCTCTACTGGCGCGTGCTGGAGGAGATTGCGGCGCGCGACGGCCTCTCGCTCGGGCAATTGCTGGCCCGCCTCTATGACGAGCTGCGCGACACCCATGGCGAGGGCGAGAACTTCGCCTCCTTCCTGCGGGTCTGCTGTGCGCGCTACCTGATGCTCCAGCTCGCCGGGGACGTGCCGCAGGACACCGGCAGCCCGATCGCCGGGCTCGACGCAGACCGCATCCTGGCGGCCGAGGCGCTCAGGCTCGGGGGAGGGCGCCCGCACCGGGTGACGCCGCGCCCCCCGGCAGGGCAGGGGCGCAGCCTCGCCTCGTGAAGAGGGCGGGGTACCGGCTCACGCTGGCTCCCGAAGGCCGACGGATTGCGGAAGCGGACGGGGGCGCCGATCGGCTCCGAATCGCCGACTGAGCGGCGCGGGTCCATCTCCGCGAAGGCGGGAAGGGCGCACCCCTCGACCCGCAGGATCGCGATCGTCATGCCGGGCGTCTCCTCCCGGCGACGAGGATAAACGGGCGATTGCGACCGGAACCGGGGCAGGCCGCCGCGTCGCCCGCGCGAGGACGGGGCTTCCCCTTCGGGTGCTTATGTGCCATAGGGCGCCCCTCACATGCGTGGAAGGCCGGCCGGCTGCCAACCGGACCACCCTGCCGCACCACGCTCTGCAACCACCCCGATCCGGACCATGAGCGGTTCCCGGGCGGGGCGTCGTCGTTCCGGTCGGCACCGGGGCAGGCGGCAGGAGCAGCCATCATGGCGAAGAAGATCACGGGCTACGTGAAGCTTCAGGTTCCGGCGGGCGCGGCCAATCCGTCGCCGCCGATCGGTCCGGCGCTGGGTCAGCGCGGCCTCAACATCATGGAATTCTGCAAGGCCTTCAACGCGAAGACCGCGCAGATGGAAAAGGGCATGCCGATCCCGGTGATCATCACCGCGTATCAGGATCGCTCCTTCACCTTCGAGATGAAGCAGCCGCCGGTGTCGTACTTCCTCAAGAAGGCGGCTGGCGTGGCTTCGGCCTCGAAGACGCCCGGCAAGGGCGGCGCGGCCGGCAAGGTGACCGAAGCGCAGCTGCGCGAGATCGCCGAGAAGAAGATGGCTGACCTGAACTGCGACAGCGTCGAGGCCGCCGTGGCCATGATCCGTGGCTCCGCCCGGTCCATGGGCCTGGACGTCGCGGGCTGAGGGAGGGCTGACAGATGGCACATACCGGAAAGCGCGTCGTCAAGGGCCGTGAAGGCATTGAGCGCACCAAGCTCTACTCCCTCGACGAGGCGATCGCCCTCGTGAAGGAGCGGGCTACCGCCAAGTTCGACGAGACCATCGAGATCGCGATGAATCTCGGCGTCGACCCGCGTCACGCCGACCAGATGGTCCGCGGCGTCTGCAACCTGCCGAACGGCTCGGGCCGGACGCTGCGCGTCGCCGTGTTCGCGCGCGGCGCCAAGGCCGAGGAGGCCAAGAAGGCCGGGGCCGACATCGTCGGCGCCGAGGAGCTGGTCGAGACCGTCCAGAAGGGCGAGATCAACTTCGATCGCTGCATCGCGACCCCGGATATGATGGGTCTCGTCGGTCGTCTCGGTAAGGTGCTCGGCCCGCGCGGCATGATGCCGAACCCGCGCGTCGGCACCGTCACCATGGACCTGACCGCCGCCGTCGCCGCCTCGAAGGGTGGCTCGGTCGAGTTCCGCGTCGAGAAGGCCGGCATCGTGCATGCCGCCGTCGGCAAGGTCTCGTTCGACGCCGCCAAGCTGGGCGAGAACATCCGCGCCTTCGTCGACGCGGTCGCCAAGGCCAAGCCGGCCGGCGCCAAGGGCACCTATATCCAGCGCGTCGCGATCTCGTCGACCATGGGCCCGGGCGTCAAGGTCGAGCCGAACACGGTCGCTGGCGCGTAAGCCGCGCCCGGCGGGCCGCCCTCGCGGCGGCCTCGCCCCGCCTCGCCAGGCCGGCCCTGCGCCGTGCCTTGCGAGGATTGCACTTGGCAGAAGCCCGGGGAATGGTTAAATGTCCCCTGTGTTTCCATGAGTGTTGGGGCTTCCACGTGCTCGCCACGGGGAGGTCCATTCGCGTTTTTCGACGGTTTTCCGTCGAAGAATGGGTGCTCTGGCCCGAAAGAAGCGATTCTCGAGGTCCGGGCGTCCAGTCCTGTCTGAGACTGCAGGTGCCTCCCGGTTCGTCCGGGGAGCATAATTTCGCCAAGAGGCCTGCATAGACGGTGCATGAAACTCTGGCGGGGCCTTTATGGCTCCGATCGAGGTTCGAACCATCTCACCTGCCCGCGGCCACAGGCCCGGACGGGGACAGGGCACTGAAGCGTCGCTCCGGCGAGGGGTCGGTGTCAACCGGCTGCCAGCCAGGGCGGCAAGTGCAACTGGCGGTGGGTTCCGACCTGCCGCCTACCGGAGAGAGCCCAGTGGATAGAGCGGCAAAAAAAGATGCCGTCGCGTCGCTGAACGACGTGTTCTCCAACACGTCGGTCGTCGTCGTGGCCCACTATGCGGGTTTGACGGTGGCACAGTTCCAGAAGCTTCGTCGCGAGATGAAGGCCAATGGCGCCACCGTGAAGGTCGCAAAGAACCGGCTGGCCAAGATCGCTCTTGAAGGCACTGATGTCGCGTCCATCGGCAACCTGCTGAAGGGCCCCACCCTGATCGCCTATTCGGACGATCCGGTTGCGGCTCCCAAGGTCGCCGCCGCTTTCGCCAAGGATCACGACAAGCTCGTCATCCTCGGCGGCGCGATGGGCACGACTGCTCTGAACCCCGACGGCGTCAAGGCCCTGGCCACGATGCCCTCGCTCGACGAACTGCGCGCCAAGCTCATCGGCCTCGTCCAGGCCCCGGCTACCAAGCTCGCGCAGCTCACGAACGCCCCGGCTGGAAAGCTGGCGCGCGTGGTTCAGGCCTACGCCGACAAGAGCGCTGCCTGAGCAGCCGACACACCCTCAATCGTTCGAACCTCTCAACTATCAGGAAACTGAACAATGGCCGATCTCGCCAAGCTCGTCGACGACCTCTCGTCGCTCACCGTCCTCGAGGCCGCTGACCTCGCCAAGATGCTCGAAGAGAAGTGGGGCGTCTCCGCCGCCGCCGCTGTCGCCGTGGCCGCTGGCCCCGCCGCCGGCGCTTCGGCCGCCGCCGTCGAAGAGCAGACCGAGTTCACTGTCGTCCTGGCCGCGGCCGGCGACAAGAAGATCGAGGTCATCAAGGAAGTCCGCGCCATCACCGGCCTGGGCCTCAAGGAAGCCAAGGACCTCGTCGAGGGCGCTCCGAAGCCGGTCAAGGAAGCCGTCGCCAAGGACGAGGCCGAGAAGCTCAAGAAGCAGCTCGAGGCCGTCGGCGCCAAGGTCGAGCTCAAGTGAGCAGGGCCGGCTGATGCCGGTCCGTCACTAGTCGCTAACGACAGTCCCGGGGCGCCCCTGCGCCTCCGGGGCTGTTGCGTCGTTTCCGCTCCGGACACGACGCGCTCCATGGCCAGCCGCCGCTCGGGCGGCCCGGCCAGTCCAGTTGCCGTCGGCGCAATCAGGCGCCGAGCGGCTCACCCGGAGGCCCGTCCGCAAGGCGCGGACCGCCGGGTGAGCCGTCCGAGATCGCGAGGAACATGATGGTCAATTCCCTCCAGGGCCGCAGGCGCGTCCGCAAGTTCTTCGGCAAGCTCAAGGAAGTCGCCGAGATGCCGAACCTCATCGAGGTTCAGAAGGCGTCCTACGATCAGTTCCTGATGGTCGACGAGCCCAAGGGCGGCCGCCCGGACGAGGGGCTCCAGTCCGTCTTCAAGTCGGTGTTCCCGATCGGCGATTTCTCCGGCGCCTCGCTGCTGGAGTTCGTCAAGTACACCTTCGATCCGCCGAAATACGACGTGGACGAGTGCCGCCAGCGCGGCATGACCTTCTCGGCGCCGCTCAAGGTGACGCTGCGCCTGATCGTGTTCGATATCGATCCCGACACCCAGGCCAAGTCGGTCAAGGACATCAAGGAGCAGGACGTCTACATGGGCGAGATGCCGCTCATGACGGACAACGGCACCTTCATCGTCAACGGCACCGAGCGCGTCATCGTCTCGCAGATGCACCGTTCGCCGGGCGTGTTCTTCGACCACGACAAGGGCAAGACCCACTCCTCGGGCAAGCTGCTCTTCGCCGCGCGCATCATCCCGTATCGCGGCTCCTGGCTCGACATCGAGTTCGACGCCAAGGACATCGTCTACGCGCGTATCGACCGCAAGCGTAAGATCCCCGTCACCTCGCTGCTGTTCGCGCTGGGCATGGACGGCGAGGAGATCCTCGCGCGCTTCTACAACCACATCACCTACAGCCGTGACGGCGACGCCTGGCGCGTGCCCTACGACGCCGAGCGCATGAAGGGCTTCAAGGCCAGCGTCGACATGATCAACGCCGAGACCGGCGAAGTCGTGGTCGAGGCCGGCAAGAAGCTGGTCGCGCGCACCGCCCGCCAGCTGGCGGAGAAGGGGCTGAAGTTCCTGCGCGCCGGCGACGACGATCTCTACGGCCAGTACATCGCCGAGGACCTCGTCAACCCGCAGACCGGCGAGGTCTTCGCCGAGGCCGGCGACGAGATCGACGAGAAGCTGCTGAGCAGCCTGCTCGAGGCCGGCTTCGACGAGATTCCGGTGCTGGACATCGACCACATCACGGTCGGCCCCTACATCCGCAACACGCTCAAGGTCGATAAGAACTCGCGCCGCGAGGAAGCGCTGTTCGATATCTACCGCGTGATGCGCCCGGGCGAGCCGCCGACGCTCGAGACCGCCGAGAACATGTTCCAGTCGCTGTTCTTCGACTCGGAGCGCTACGATCTCTCGGCCGTCGGCCGCGTGAAAATGAACATGCGCCTCGACCTCGACGCCGAGGACACCGTGCGCATCCTGCGCAAGGAGGACATCTTCGCGGTCGTCAAGGCGCTGGTCGACCTGCGCGACGGCAAGGGCGAGATCGACGACATCGACCATCTCGGCAACCGCCGCGTGCGCTCGGTCGGCGAGCTGATGGAGAACCAGTACCGTCTGGGCCTGCTGCGCATGGAGCGCGCCATCAAAGAGCGCATGTCGTCCGTCGACATCGATACCGTGATGCCGCAGGATCTGATCAACGCGAAGCCGGCGGCCGCCGCCGTGCGCGAGTTCTTCGGCTCGTCGCAGCTCTCGCAGTTCATGGACCAGACGAACCCGCTCTCGGAAGTCACGCACAAGCGTCGTCTTTCGGCGCTCGGGCCGGGCGGCCTGACGCGTGAGCGCGCGGGCTTCGAGGTCCGCGACGTGCACACCACGCACTATGGCCGCATCTGCCCGATCGAGACGCCGGAAGGCCCGAACATCGGCCTGATCAACTCGCTCGCCACCTTCGCGCGCGTCAACAAGTACGGCTTCATCGAGAGCCCGTACCGGCGCATCCGCGACGGCAAGCAGACCGACGAGATCATCTATCTTTCGGCCATGGAAGAGGCGAAGTACAACGTCGCCCAGGCGAACGCCGTCGTCGACGCCGAAGGCCGCCTCACGGACGACCTCATCGTCTGCCGCCGCGCGGGCGAGGTCATCGTGACGCCGGTCGACAAGGTCGACTTCATGGACGTCTCGCCGAAGCAGGTCGTCTCGGTCGCCGCGGCGCTGATCCCGTTCCTCGAGAACGACGACGCGAACCGCGCGCTGATGGGCTCGAACATGCAGCGCCAGGCGGTGCCGCTGGTTCGCGCCGACGCGCCCTTCGTCGGCACCGGCATGGAAGCCGCGGTCGCCCGTGACTCGGGTGCCGCCATCGCGGCCCGCCGCGCCGGCATCGTCGACCAGGTCGACGCGACGCGTATCGTCATCCGCGCCTCGGACGAGATGGACCCCACCAAGCCGGGCGTCGACATCTACCGTCTGCAGAAGTTCCAGCGCTCCAACCAGTCGACCTGCATCACGCAGCGTCCGCTGGTGCGCGTCGGCGACGTCATCAAGAAGGGCGACATCGTCGCCGACGGTCCGTCGACGGAGTTCGGCGAGCTGGCGCTCGGCCGCAACGTGCTCGTCGCGTTCATGCCGTGGAACGGCTACAACTTCGAGGACTCGATCCTGCTCTCGGAGAAGATCGTCTCGGAAGATATCTTCACCTCGATCCATATCGAGGAGTTCGAGATCGCCGCCCGTGACACCAAGCTCGGGCCGGAGGAGATCACGCGCGACATTCCGAACGTGTCGGAAGAGGCGCTGAAGAACCTCGACGAGGCCGGCATCGTCTATATCGGCGCCGAAGTGGCGGCCGGCGACATCCTCGTCGGCAAGATCACGCCGAAGGGCGAGAGCCCGATGACGCCGGAAGAGAAGCTGCTGCGCGCCATCTTCGGCGAGAAGGCCTCCGACGTTCGCGACACCTCGCTGCGGGTGCCGCCGGGCGTGCAGGGCACGATCGTCGAGGTCCGCGTGTTCAACCGCCACGGCGTCGACAAGGACGAGCGCGCCCAGGCGATCGAACGCGAGGAGATCGAGCGTCTCGCCAAGGACCGCGACGACGAGCAGGCGATCCTCGACCGCAACACCTTCGCCCGCCTCGCGGAGATCCTGACGGGCAAGACCGGCCTCGCCGGCCCGAAGGGCTTCAAGAAGGACACGGTCATCACGCGCGAGCTGATGAGCGAGTTCCCGCGGTCCCAGTGGTGGCTGTTCGCGACCGCGGACGACGCCCTGATGACCGAGATCGAGGCGATGCGGAAGCAGTACGACGAGTCGAAGAAGCGCCTCGAGCAGCGCTTCCTCGACAAGGTCGAGAAGCTGCAGCGCGGCGACGAGATGCCTCCGGGCGTGATGAAGATGGTCAAGGTCTTCGTCGCGGTGAAGCGCAAGATCCAGCCGGGCGACAAGATGGCCGGCCGTCACGGCAACAAGGGCGTGGTCTCGCGCATCGTGCCGGCGGAGGACATGCCGTTCCTCGAGGACGGCACCCATGCCGACATCGTGCTCAACCCGCTCGGCGTGCCCTCGCGCATGAACGTCGGCCAGATCCTGGAGACCCATCTGGGCTGGGCCGCCGCCGGTCTCGGCAAGCAGATCGGCGCGGCGATCGACGCCTACAAGAAGGCGCATGATCCCAAGGCGCTGCGGGCTTCGTTCGACGCCGTCTACGAGGACAACGAGATCATCGCCTCGATGGACGAGAACGAGCTGATCGAGATGGGCCAGAACCTGCGTCGCGGCGTTCCGATCGCCACGCCGGTGTTCAACGGCGCCAAGGAGTCCGATATCGAGCGGCTCCTGGAGCAGGCCGGGCTGCACAGCTCCGGGCAGTCCACGCTGTATGATGGCCGTACCGGCGAGCCTTTCGACCGCAAGGTCACGATGGGCTACATCTACATGCTGAAGCTGCACCACCTCGTTGACGACAAGATCCACGCCCGTTCGATCGGCCCCTATTCGCTGGTCACCCAGCAGCCGCTGGGCGGCAAGGCGCAGTTCGGCGGCCAGCGCTTCGGCGAGATGGAGGTGTGGGCGCTCGAGGCCTATGGCGCGGCCTACACGCTGCAGGAGATGCTGACGGTGAAGTCGGACGACGTCGCCGGCCGCACCAAGGTCTACGAGTCGATCGTGCGCGGCGAGGACAACTTCGAGGCCGGCATTCCGGAGAGCTTCAACGTGCTCGTCAAGGAAATGCGCTCGCTGGGCCTCAACGTCGAGCTGGTCAGCAACAAGCCCCGGACGGACGAGCTGCCCCCGGCCGAGGCTGCCGAGTAAGGCTGCGGGCCCCTTGCGGGCCGGACCGAGTACTCATGCCGGCGGCACTCACGCCGCCGGCCGATGGATCAACGAGCCGGGCAGGGCGGTTCCCAGAACCCCACCGGCTTCAGGAGACAGGCGATGAAGCAAGAGGTCATGAACCTTTTCGGCCAGCAGCCCGTGCAGCAGGCCTTCGACGCGATCAAGATTTCGATCGCCAGCCCGGAAAAGATCGCCTCCTGGTCGTTCGGCGAGATCAAGAAGCCCGAGACGATCAACTACCGGACGTTCAAGCCGGAGCGCGACGGCCTGTTCTGCGCCCGCATCTTCGGGCCGATCAAGGACTACGAGTGCCTGTGCGGCAAGTACAAGCGCATGAAGTTCAAGGGCGTGATCTGCGAGAAGTGCGGCGTGGAAGTCACGCTCGCACGCGTCCGGCGCGAGCGCATGGGCCATATCGAGCTCGCCGCCCCGGTCGCGCATATCTGGTTCCTGAAGTCGCTGCCCTCGCGCATCGGCCTGCTCATGGACATGCCGCTCAAGGACCTCGAGCGCATCCTTTACTTCGAATCCTACGTCGTGCTGGATCCCGGCCTGACGCCGCTCAAGGACCGTCAGCTCCTCACCGAGGAGGAGTATGTCCGGGCGCAGGAGGAGTACGGCGCCGACACCTTCACGGCCCAGATCGGCGCGGAAGCCATCCGCGAGATGCTGCGTGCGCTCGACCTCGACCAGATCAACGCCGATCTGAAGCATGAGATCGCGACGACCACGTCGGAGCTCAAGCCGAAGAAGCTGATGAAGCGCCTCAAGATCATCGAGGCCTTCCAGGAGTCCGGCAACAAGCCGGAGTGGATGGTGATGACCGTGATCCCGGTCATCCCGCCGGATCTGCGTCCGCTGGTGCCGCTGGACGGCGGCCGCTTCGCGACCTCCGACCTGAACGACCTCTATCGCCGCGTCATCAACCGCAACAACCGCCTGAAGCGGCTGATCGAGCTGCGCGCGCCGGACATCATCATCCGCAACGAGAAGCGGATGCTGCAGGAATCGGTCGACGCGCTGTTCGACAACGGCCGTCGCGGCCGCGTCATCACGGGCGCCAACAAGCGCCCGCTGAAGTCGCTCGCCGACATGCTGAAGGGCAAGCAGGGGCGCTTCCGCCAGAACCTGCTCGGCAAGCGCGTCGACTATTCGGGCCGTTCGGTCATCGTGGTCGGCCCGGAGATGAAGCTGCACCAGTGCGGCCTGCCGAAGAAGATGGCGCTCGAGCTGTTCAAGCCGTTCATCTATGCGCGCCTCGACGCCAAGGGCTACTCGACCACGGTCAAGCAGGCCAAGAAGCTGGTCGAGAAGGAGAAGCCCGAGGTCTGGGACATCCTGGACGAGGTCATCCGCGAGCATCCGGTGCTGCTGAACCGCGCCCCGACGCTGCACCGCCTCGGCATCCAGGCCTTCGAGCCGGTGCTGATCGAGGGCAAGGCGATCCAGCTGCACCCGCTGGTCTGCGCCGCGTTCAACGCCGACTTCGACGGCGACCAGATGGCCGTGCACGTCCCGCTGTCGCTCGAGGCGCAGCTGGAAGCGCGCGTGCTGATGATGTCGACCAACAACATCCTGCACCCGGCGAACGGCCTGCCGATCATCGTGCCGTCGCAGGACATCGTGCTCGGCCTCTACTACCTCTCGATCGTTTCCGAGGGTGAGCCCGGCCAGGGCAAGATCTTCGGCGATTTCGGCGAGCTCGAATACGCGCTGCACGAGAAGGTCGTCACGCTGCATTCGAAGATCAAGTATCGCTGGACCGGCACCGGTCCCGACGGGCAGCCCTATCGCAAGATCTACGACACCACGCCGGGCCGCGTGATCCTCTCGACCGCGCTGCCGGACCATCCGGCCGTGTCCTTCGACGTCGTCAACAAGCTGATGACCAAGAAGGAGATCTCCAACATGATCGACGCCGTGTATCGCGGCTGCGGTCAGAAGGAATCGGTCATCTTCTGCGACCGCGTCATGGGCCTGGGCTTCAAGCACGCCTTCAAGGCGGGCATCTCCTTCGGCAAGGACGACATGGTCGTGCCGGAGAACAAGTGGGAGATCGTCGACGCCACCCGTGCGCTCGCGAAGGACTACGAGCAGCAGTACCAGGACGGCCTGATCACCCAGGGCGAGAAGTACAACAAGGTCGTCGACGCCTGGGCGAAGTGCTCCGACAAGCTCGCCCAGGAGATGATGGCCCGCATCTCGACCGTCCAGAAGGACGAGACCGGCCGCGACAAGCAGATCAACTCGATCTACATGATGAGCCACTCGGGCGCCCGTGGTTCGCCGGCGCAGATGCGCCAGCTCGCCGCCATGCGCGGCCTGATGGCCAAGCCGTCGGGCGAGATCATCGAGAGCCCAATCATCTCGAACTTCAAGGAAGGGCTCGACGTTCTCGAGTACTTCAACTCGACCCACGGCGCCCGTAAGGGCCTCGCCGACACGGCGCTGAAGACGGCCAACTCCGGCTATCTGACCCGCCGCCTCGTCGACGTGGCGCAGGACGCGATCATCTCCGAGGTGGATTGCGGCTCGGACAACGGCATCAAGATGCGCGCCATCGTCGATGCCGGCCAGGTCGTGGCGTCGCTCGGCGTGCGTATCCTGGGCCGTTCGGCGGCCGAGGACGTCACGAACATCGAGGGCACGGTCATCGTTCCGAAGGGCACGATGATCGAGGAGAGCCATATCGAGAAGATCAACGCCGCCGGTGTCCAGGAGGTGAAGATCCGTTCGGTCCTCACCTGCGAGACCAAGAACGGCGTCTGCGCCACCTGCTACGGGCGCGATCTCGCCCGCGGCACGCCCGTCAACATGGGCGAGGCTGTCGGCGTCATCGCTGCGCAGTCGATCGGCGAGCCGGGCACGCAGCTCACCATGCGTACCTTCCACATCGGCGGCGCGGCCACGATCGCCGACCAGTCCTTCGTCGAGTCGAACTTCGAAGGCACGGTCAAGATCCGCAACCGCAACGTCGCGCGGAACTCGGATGGCGACCTGATCGCGATGGCGCGCAATCTCGCCATCGTCATCACCGGCCCGGACGGGGCGGAGCGCGCGGTCCATCGCGTCCAGTTCGGCTCGAAGTTGCGGGTCGACGAGGGCGATGCGGTCAAGCGCGGCCAGCGCCTGATCGAGTGGGATCCCTATTCCCGCCCAATCCTGGCGGAGGTCGACGGCAAGATCGGCTACGAGGACCTCGTGGACGGCATGTCGATCACCGAGACGACCGACGAGGCGACCGGCATCAGCAAGCGCGTCGTCATCGACTGGCGCGGTTCGGCCCGTACCTCCGATCTCAAGCCGGCGATCACCGTGCTGGGCTCGGACGGCAAGCCGGCCAAGCTCGCCCGTGGCGGCGATGCCCGCTACATCCTGCCGGTCGACGGCATCATCTCGGTGGAACCGGGCTCCTCGATCAAGGCCGGCGACGTGCTGGCGCGTGTCTCGACCGACTCGGCCAAGACCCGCGACATCACCGGCGGTCTGCCGCGCGTCGCCGAGCTCTTCGAGGCGCGCCGGCCGAAGGATGCCGCGATCATCGCCGAGAAGTCCGGCGTGATCGGCTTCGGGAAGGACTACAAGAACAAGCGCCGCGTCACGCTGACGCCGCATGACGGCTCCGACGGCGTCGAGTACCTGATCCCGAAGGGCAAGCACATCCACCTGCAGGACGGCGACGTCGTGGAGGTCGGCGACTACATCCTCGACGGCAACCCGGCCCCGCACGACATCCTGGCGATCAAGGGCGTCGAGGAGCTGGCGGCTTATCTGGTGAACGAGATCCAGGAGGTCTATCGCCTCCAGGGCGTCGGCATCAACGACAAGCACATCGAGGTGATCGTCCGGCAGATGCTGCAGAAGGTCGAGATCACGGATGGCGGCGACACCGACATCCTGACCGGCGACCAGATCGATCGCGTCGAGCTCGAGGAGATCAACACGAAGATGCGCGAAGAGGGCAAGAAGCCGGCTTCGGGCGTCCCGGTCCTGCTCGGCATCACCAAGGCCTCGCTGCAGACCCGCTCGTTCATCTCGGCGGCGTCCTTCCAGGAGACCACCCGCGTCCTCACCGAGGCGGCGGTCAACGGCAAGTCGGACAATCTCGAGGGCCTCAAGGAGAACGTCATCGTCGGTTCGCTCATCCCTGCCGGTACGGGTGCCCAGGTCGCCCGCATCAAGCAGATCGCGACCCGCCGCGACGATCTCATCGTCGGCCAGAAGGCCGACGCTGCGGCCAAGGCTGCGGCTGCGGTGCTTCCCGCCGCCGAGTGATCGTGCTGCAAGGGACTGTCCGGCTCCGGCCGGACCATGCTAGAGAGGGTCGCCTTCGGGCGGCCCTCTTTTCGTTAAGGGGCTGGTAACCGGCGGCGGCTTAGGCGAGGTGAGCCTGCGCGGCGGTGGCCGCGTCGCGGCGCGCGCGACGCGCCGGAGCCGGGGAGGGCGCCCCGCGGGGCCGGTCCCGCCGCCCCCCCGAAAAGACCCCTCTGACGCCGTAGTTTCGCGTCGATCCGGGGTTGACGCGAATCCTTACGTGAGTCATAAGCGCGGCACTGTCGACGGCTGTCGGACACGTTTGTCGCTTGCCTTGATTGCGAGCGAGCTTCGCGACCGAAACTCCGTCGGAATTCCAGCGTCGATCGACGACATGGCAGGACGGCATGAATGCGGGCTTCCCGTGTTCCTCTGCTTCGCGAACGCGCCTGAGGCTACCCTGGACGGGTACCGATGGCGCGGCTTCGTTTGTGTCATGGAATCGGGCTTCGCTGGTCGGGACCACGGAATTTTGTAAACGCTCGAGGGAGCGAGAGGCCTTAAATGCCGACAATCAGCCAGCTGATCCGCAAGCCGCGCTCGCCCGTCAAGGCGCGCAACACTGCTCCGGCGCTCGAGAATTGCCCGCAGAAGCGCGGCGTCTGCACGCGCGTCTACACGACGACCCCGAAGAAGCCGAACTCGGCGCTTCGTAAGGTCGCCAAGGTGCGCCTGACCAACGGCTTCGAGGTCATCGGCTACATCCCCGGTGAGGGTCACAACCTTCAGGAGCACTCCGTGGTGATGATCCGCGGCGGCCGCGTGAAGGACCTTCCCGGCGTGCGTTACCACATCCTGCGCGGCGTGCTCGACACGCAGGGCGTCAAGAACCGTAAGCAGCGTCGTTCGAAGTACGGCGCCAAGCGTCCGAAGTGATTGAGTGTCGGACCGGCGGGCAAGGGCCAGCCGGTTCGCCGTTTTGAGATTGACCGGAGACTAGACGATGTCCCGCCGCCACAGTGCCGAAAAGCGCGAGATCATCCCGGACGCCAAGTTCGGCGACGTGATCGTGACCAAGTTCATGAATTCCGTCATGTACGAAGGTAAGAAGTCGACTGCCGAAGGCATCGTCTACGGCGCCTTCGACATCATCGAGGGCAAGCTGAAGACCGACCCGCTCGCCGTCTTCAAGAGCGCGCTCGAGAACGTCGCCCCGGCGATCGAGGTCCGTTCCCGCCGCGTCGGCGGCGCGACCTACCAGGTTCCCGTCGAGGTGCGCACCGAGCGTCGCCAGGCGCTGGCCATTCGCTGGCTGATCGCCGCGGCCCGTTCGCGCAACGATCGCACCATGGTGGAGCGTCTCTCCTCCGAGCTGATCGATGCCGCCAACAACCGTGGCAGCGCCGTGAAGAAGCGTGAAGACACGCACCGGATGGCGGAAGCCAACCGCGCCTTCTCGCACTACCGCTGGTAAGCGGCGACCGCCCTTTCGGATCGACAGAGCATTCTCATGGCACGTTCCCATCCCATCGATCGCTATCGCAACTTCGGCATCATGGCCCACATCGATGCGGGCAAGACGACGACGACCGAGCGCATCCTGTTCTACACGGGCAAGAACCATAAGCTGGGCGAGACCCATGACGGTTCGGCCACGATGGACTGGATGACGCAGGAGCAGGAGCGTGGCATCACGATCACCTCGGCTGCGACGACCTGCTTCTGGCGCGATCATCGCCTGAACATCATCGACACCCCCGGCCACGTCGACTTCACCATCGAGGTCGAGCGTTCGCTGCGCGTGCTCGACGGTGCCGTCTGCGTGCTCGACGGCAACCAGGGCGTCGAGCCCCAGACCGAGACCGTCTGGCGTCAGGCCGACAAGTACGACGTCCCGCGCGTCGTCTTCGTCAACAAGATGGACAAGATCGGCGCCGATTTCTATCGCTGCGTCCAGGACATCATCGACCGCGTCGCCGGCAAGCCGGTCTGCTTGCAGATCCCGATCGGTGCCGAGTCGGACTTCCTGGGCGTCATCGACCTGATCAAGATGAAGGCGATCGTCTGGAACGGCGAAGCGCTGGGCGCCGCCTATGAGGAGCAGGAGATCCCTGCCGACCTCGCCGACAAGGCCGCCGAGTACCGCTCCAAGCTGATCGAAGCCGCCGTCGAGATGGACGATGCGGCGATGGAAGCCTATCTCGACGGCACCGAGCCGGACATGGAGACCCTGCGTCGCCTGATCCGCACTGCTGTGCAGCGTCGCGCCTTCCACCCGGTCCTCTGCGGCTCGGCCTTCAAGAACAAGGGCGTGCAGCCCCTGCTTGACGCCGTCGTCGACTTCCTGCCGTCGCCGGTGGATCGCGGCGAAGTCGAAGGCCTCGACTTCAAGACCGAGGAGCCGGTCGTCCGCAAGCCGGGCGACGACCAGCCCTTCTCCATGCTCGCCTTCAAGATCATGGACGACCCCTTCGTCGGCACCATCACCTTCTGCCGCGTCTATTCGGGCAAGGTGGAGACCGGCGCGAGCGTCCTGAACTCGACCCGCGACAAGAAGGAGCGCGTCGGCCGCATGCTCCTGATGCACGCGAACAACCGCGAAGACATCAAGGAGGCCTATTCGGGCGACATCGTCGCTCTGGCCGGCCTGAAGGACGTCCGCACCGGTGACACGCTCTGCGATCCGGCCCAGGCCGTGATCCTCGAGCGCATGGAGTTCCCCGAGCCGGTCATCACGATCGCGATCGAGCCGAAGTCCAAGGCCGACCAGGAGAAGCTGGGCCTCGCCCTGTCGAAGCTGGCCAACGAGGACCCGTCCTTCCGCGTCTCGACCGACCAGGAGTCGGGCCAGACGATCCTTAAGGGCATGGGCGAGCTCCATCTCGACATCAAGGTCGACATCCTGAAGCGCACCTACAAGGTCGACGCTAATATCGGCGCCCCGCAGGTCGCGTATCGCGAGACGATGACCAAGAAGGCCGAGGTCGACTACACCCACAAGAAGCAGACCGGCGGCACCGGGCAGTTCGCCCGCGTCAAGCTGGTCGTCGAGCCGAACGAGACCGGCAAGGGCTTCGAGTTCGAGTCGAAGATCGTCGGCGGCGCGGTGCCCAAGGAGTACATCCCGGGCGTCGAGAAGGGCCTGAACTCGGTTATCGGCTCCGGCGTGCTCGCCGGCTTCCCGGTGGTGGACATCAAGGTCTCGCTGATCGACGGCGCCTTCCACGAGGTCGACTCGTCGGCCCTGGCGTTCGAGATCGCGTCCCGTGCGGCCCTGCGCGAGGCGCTCCAGAAGGGCGGCTCGGTGCTGCTCGAGCCGGTGATGAAGGTCGAGGTCGTGACCCCGGAGGACTACACCGGTTCGGTCATCGGCGACCTCAACTCGCGTCGCGGCCAGATCCAGGGCCAGGACATGCGCGGCAACGCCGTCGTCATCAACGCGATGGTGCCGCTCGCCAACATGTTCGGTTACGTCAACCAGCTGCGTTCGTTCAGCCAGGGGCGTGCCAACTACACGATGCAATTCGATCACTACGAGCAGGTCCCGTCGGCGGTCGCCGCCGAGGTCCAGGCCAAGTACGCCTGACCACCTGCCCGTATCCCTGAACACTGAGCGTAATTCGACGGACGGAGGC
>NZ_JBDJKW010000017.1:0-82703 GCF_039673065.1 Allobosea sp. TWI1241
GGAGGGGACGCGCCGGCTTGCCGCCGGCCTCGCGGCCGCGGCCCAGGCCCGCGCCGCCGAGCGCGCCGCCCTGTTCGGCATCACCAGCGAGGGGCTGGGGCTCGACCAGGCGCAGCTGCACCGCCATGTCGCGCATGTCGTGGCAGCTCTGGCGCCGAACGACAGCGCCGCGCGTCTGCGCGCGCTCGGCGTCACCTTGCTCTCCGGCCCGGTGCGCTTCCGCAGCCGCCGCAGCGTCGCCATCGCCGACACGATCGTCAGCGCGCGCCGCTTCCTCGTCGCCACCGGCGGCCGCCCGGCCCGGCCCGCCCTCCTCGGCCTCGACCAGATCGAGACCCTGACCCCGGACGGCGTCTTCGCCCTGCCCCGCCTGCCCGAGCGCCCGATCGTGCTCGGCGGCACCACCGCCGCCGTCGAGATCGCCCAGGCGGCGCAGACGCTCGGCAGCCAGGTCACGCTGGTCGCGCCCGAAGGCCTGCTGCCGCAGGAGGATCCCGAGGCGGTGGCGCTGCTGCGCCGCGCCCTGCTGCGCGCCGGCATCGCCCTGCACGAGAACAGCGCCGTGCTGCGGGCCGAGCTGCTGCGCCGGCGGCCGCGGCTGGTGCTGGCCGGCGACGCGGGTGGCGCGGAGCTGGCGATCGACGGCTCGCATCTCGTGCTCGCCACGGGCACGGTGCCGGCGATCGACGATCTCGACATCGATCTCGCCGGGCTCGCGCGCGACGCCGACGGCATCGTCGTCGATCGCGGGCTGCGCAGCGCCAATCGCCGCGTCTACGCGGTCGGCGGCTGCGCCGGCGGCGCGGCGACGGGCTCCGCCGCCCCCTTCCTCGAGCAGCACCAGGCGGTGCTGGCTATACGCAATGCGCTGTTTCGCCTGCCGGTGCGGCTCGGCAGCCAGCCATTGCCGCGCCTTGTGCGCACCGATCCGGAAATCGCCAGCGTCGGTGCCAGCGAGGCGCAGGCGCGCGACCGGGGCGCCATCGGCGTGCTGCGCTGGCCCTATGCCGAGAACGAGCGCGCACAGGCCGAAGGCCGCAGCGAGGGCTTCGTCAAGCTGGTAACCGACGGGCGCGGCCGCGTGCTCGGCGCGACGATCGCGGGCGCGAGCGCCGGCGAGCTGATCGCGCCCTGGGGCCTCGCCATCGGCAAGCGGCTCGGCGCAGGCGACGTCGCCGCCCTCGCCCTGCCGCCCGCCAGCCTGTCGGAGATCTCGCAGCGGGCGGCCCTGTCGCGCGCCGTGCCGCTGGCGAACCGGCCGGGCATCCGCCGGCTCATCGGCTTCCTGCGGCGCTTCGGCTAGTCTCGCGCGATGTCGTCGCCCGTCTTCGACCCGCAGAGCCTGTCGATCAGCGTGCCGCGCGGCCCGACCAGGCTCGGGCTGTCGGCGAAGCTGCTGCTTCTCACCATCCTGTTCGTGATGCTGGCGGAGGTGCTGATCTACCTGCCCTCGGTCGCCAATTTCCGGCGCAACTGGCTGAACGACCGGCTGGCTGCGGCGCAGATCGCGGTTCTGGTGCTCGAAGGGAGCCCGGCGGAGGGCCTGCCGGACGGCATCGAGGAACGGCTGCTCGAAGGCGTCGGCGCCTCGGCGATCGCGGCGCGCGTCGGCGGGGCGCGGCGCCTGCTCAGCCGCGATTCGATGCCGCGCGAGGTCGGCAAGACCGTCGACCTGCGCGACCAGAGCTGGGCCAGCGCCATTATGGACGCGGTGGCGACACTGCTGAACCCGGCGCGCGACATGCCGATCCGCGTGGTCGGCCAGGCGGTCGGCCAGGCCGACTTCGTCGAGATGATCATCGACGAGACGCCGCTGCGCCGGGCGATGATCACCTTCTCGATCAACCTGACGCTGATCACCCTGCTGATCTCGGTGCTGACCGCCGGCCTCGTCTACCTGACGCTGAACTGGCTGATCGTGCAGCCGATCCGGCATCTCGCCGCCAACGTCATGGAATTCGAGAACGATCCCGAGAACCCCTACCGGGTGATCGAGCCCTCGCAGCGCGCCGACGAGATCGGCGAGGCCGAGCGGGCGCTGGCCCGCATGCAGGCGACGCTGGCCGACGATCTCAGGGCCAAGAAGCACCTCGCCGAGCTCGGGCTGGCGGTCAGCAAGATCAACCACGACCTGCGCAACATGCTGGCGGCGGCGCAGCTGATGTCGGACCGGCTGACCGAGACGCGCGATCCGCGCATCCGCAGCTTCGCGCCGCGGCTGATCGCGACGCTCGACCGCGCCATCGCCTTCTGCCAGGCGACGCTGGCCTATGGCCGGGCGAGCGAGGCGCCGCCTTCGCTGCGCGAGGTGAAGCTGCACCGGCTGGTGGCCGAGCAGGCGGAGCTGCTCAGTCTCGGCCGCGAGGGGCCGATCGGCTTCGCCAACCAGGTGCCGGACGCGCTGACGCTGGCCTGCGACCCGGACCAGATGGCGCGCGTGCTCTCCAACCTGATGCGCAACGCCGTGCAGGCGCTGGAGCGCGGCGCCGCGACGCGCGACGAGGACGCGGCGGCGCCGCAGCTCGCCATCCTGGCCGAGCGGCGGGCGCAGGACGTGGTGCTGCGCGTCGTCGACAACGGGCCGGGCGTGCCGCCGCGGGCGCGCGACAACCTGTTTCAGGCCTTCCGCGGCTCGGTGACGCCGGGCGGCACCGGGCTCGGCCTCGCCATCGCGGCCGAGCTGGTGCGCCTGCATGGCGGCACGATCGAGCTCGAGAACGCGCCGCAGGGCGCAGCCTTCCGCGTGACGCTGCCGGCGCGGCGGATGGCGGCCTGAGCCGGCGCCGCCTTACTGGCTGGCCCAGATCACCCGTGCCATGAAGGCGATCTCGCTCGTCGCCAGCACCCGGTCGGGATGCTCGGGGTTGAGCGAGGCCAGCTCGACGGTCCGCGCGGTCTGGCGCCTGAGCTGCTTGGCCAGCACCTCGCCCTCCACCGTCTTGACCACGACGCGGTCGCCGCGCCGGATCGCCGCCACCGGAGAGACGATGATGGTGTCGCCGTCGCGATAGAGCGGCAGCATGGAATCGCCGGAGATCTCCAGCGCATAGGCCTTCTCGTCCTGCAGGCCGGGAAAGGCGACCTCGTCCCAGCCGGTGCCAACGGGAAAGCCGCCATCGTCGAAGAAGCCGCCGGCCCCGGCCTGGGCGAAGCCGATCACCGGGATGGTGCGGGCCGGCGCGGCGCCCGGGCGCACGACATGCATGAACTCGTCGAAGCTCGCCCCCGTCGCCTGCAGGATCTTGGCGATCGATTCCGTCGAGGGCCAGCGCTCGCGCCCGTCCGGCCCGACGCGCTTGGAGCGGTTGAAGGTGGTGGCGTCGAGCCCCGCCTTGCGCGCCAGCCCGGAGGCGGTCAGCCCGTAGCGCTGGGCGAGCGTGTCGACGGCACGCCAGATCTGGTCATGGGACAGCATTGCGGCGGTCTCTTTGCGACGGCGAAGGCGATCGGGAATCAGGGATAAAGCTAGGAATTATACCCTATCGCATGAGACATCAATCTGATTCTCGCGGCGCGACTCCTTGGCGATTGCCTCGCCGGAGGCGAAGGCCTATGTCCGGCGCCATGGCCCGCGACAGCGCCTCACCAATCTACAAGATCTGCCCGGAGACGCTGTGGCGCGCCGCCGAGGAGGCCGGCGTCTTCACCGGCGCGCCGGTCGATCTCGCCGACGGCTTCATCCATTTCTCCACCGCCGGACAGCTGCGCGAGACCGCCGCCAGGCACTTCGCCGGGCAGGACGGGCTGCTGCTGATCGCGGTGGACGGCGCCCGCCTCGGCGACGCGCTGCGCTACGAGCCCTCGCGGGGCGGCGCGCTCTTCCCGCATCTCTACGCCCCGCTCGATCCGCGCGCCGTGCGCTGGGTCATGCCCCTGCCGCGCGTCGGCGAGGCCCATCTCTTTCCGGAGGATATCCCGTGATCGGCGCCCTGTTCGGCCTCGCCCGGCCGCTGATCCACAAGCTCGACGCCGAGACGGCGCACCGCATGAGCATCGCGGCGCTCGCCGCCGCACCGGCGCTGCGCCCGGCCGCCGATCCGCCGACGCTGGCGACCGAGGCCTTCGGCCTGCGCTTCGCCAACCCGATCGGGCTGGCGGCCGGCTTCGACAAGAACGCCGAGGCGGTGGACGGGGCGCTCGGCCTCGGCTTCGGCTTCGTCGAGGTCGGCGGCGTCACGCCGCTGCCGCAGCCGGGCAATCCGCGCCCGCGCGTCTTCCGCCTGCCGGAGGACGAGGCGGTGATCAACCGCTACGGGCTGAACAGCGAGGGCATGGAGGCCGTCGCGGCGCGCCTCGCCGCGCGGCGGCGCAAGGGCGGCATCGTCGGGGTCAATCTCGGCGCCAACAAGGACTCGGCCGACCGCAGCGCCGACTACGCCACGCTGGCGCGCCGGCTGGCGCCGCTCGCCGACTTCCTGACCGTCAACGTCTCCTCGCCGAACACGCCCGGCCTGCGCGACCTCCAGGCCGAGAGCGCGCTCGACGACCTGATCGCCCGCACACTCGCCGCCCGCGACGAGGCCGCCGCTGCCGGCAAGCCGACGCCGGTGCTGATCAAGATCGCGCCCGACCTGACCATGCCCGAGCTCGACGGCATGGTGGCCGTCGCCCGCAAGCGCGGCGTGGACGGCATCGTCGTCTCCAACACCACGATCGCCCGGCCAGACAGCCTGCGCGGCGCCGCCCGGGCCGAGACCGGCGGGCTCTCCGGCAAGCCGCTCTTCGAGCCCTCGACGCGCATGCTGGCGGAGACCTTCCTGCGGGTGGAGCGCCAGTTCCCGCTGATCGGCGTCGGCGGGGTCGACTCCGCCCAGACAGCCTTCGCCAAGATCCGAGCCGGCGCGACGCTGGTGCAGTTCTATTCGGCGATGGTGTTCAAGGGCCCCGGCCTGGTCGGCGAGGTCAAGCGCGGGCTCGACGGCGAGCTGCGCAAGGCCGGGCTTCCGCGCCTGACCGCGCTGGTCGGGCGCGACGCCCAGGCGATCGCGCGGGGCGAGACGCTCTGAGCCTGCGCCTGGCCCGCAGGCTGGCTGCGCTGCTGGTGGCCGGCCTGGCCGGGCTGGCCACCGTGCCGGCCCGCGCCGACGAGGCGCTGGTGATGCGGCTGATCTTCGAGGACTGCCTCGGCTATGTCCGCCATGGCCGCACGCCCTTCGCCGGGCTGGCGACAAGGCCCGCCCCGCCTGCCGTGATCGCCGAGCTGCCGGCGCGCATGCCCGACCGCGACAAGGCGGTGGAGCTTCTGTCCCCGCGCTATGTCGCGAGCTGGGGCGCCGACGCGATGGCACGCCACTGCATGGTGAGGACCGTCTTCGAAGCGGCGCAGGCCGGTGCGCCGGCAAAGCTCGGCGTCAGGGCGGCGGGCTTCGTCGCCCGCGTCGACGCGCGGGCGAAGGCGGCGGGGCTGACGCAGGCGGAGACCGCCGAGCGCTTCTCGCCGATCGCCAGCAATCTCTGGTCGGAACCCGGGACAGGGCACGAGAGCGGGCCGCTGCGCCCGGTCAGCCTGTCGCTGCTGGCGACGACGCCGCCCGACGCGGACGGCATCGCCGATGCCGGGCTGTTCGTGATGGCCGGGCCGCCCCTGCCGCCGCGCTGAGCTAGCGCTTTCCGGCGAAGAGCCGGCCGATCAGCCAGAGCGGCACCACGACGATCGCGCCCGCGATCACCCAGCCGCCGACCTGGCGCAGCGTGCCGAAGCCGAGATCGCCGAGCGAGCGCAGGAAGTTCAGCGCCGACTCGACCAGGCTCGCCGGCGAGAGGCCGAGAAAGGCCATGCCCGCGCCGACCAGCAGCGAGATGAAGAGCAGGCGCACGAGGACGCTGAGCAGCGAGCCGCCGAGAAAGCGCTCGATCCCGCCATTGGCCATGCTGGTGTTCCCTTTTGCGACGCGCGACGGCGCAGGATGTCAGGGCGCGGTTGAACCCGCCCTGAACGCCGCCGTCAACCTGAGGCGTCAACCGCAGGCGCGATCGCGCGGGAGATCAGCCGGTAGCGGAAGCGCCCGCCGTGGCCCAGCCGGCGCCGGCGATCTTGGCGGCGGCGATCACCGCCTGGGTGCGGCTGTCGACGTTGAGCTTGGTCAGGATCGCCGAGACATGCGCCTTCACCGTCGCCTCCGAGACGCCGAGCTCATAGGCGATCTGCTTGTTGAGCAGCCCTTCCGACAGCATCATCAGCACCCGGACCTGCTGCGGCGTCAGGGTCGAGAGCCGGCGCACCATATCGGCGGTCTCGTGGTCGACCGGGGCGGAGAGGTCGATGCCCGGCGGGGTCCAGACACCGCCGTCGAGCACCGCCTTGATCGCGTCTCCCATCTGCGCGACCTCGGCGGTCTTGGGCAGGAAGCCCAGCGCGCCGAACTCGATGCAGCGGCGGATCACTGTCGGATCGTCATTGGCCGAGACCACGATCACCGGCAGCTCGGGATGGGCGGCGCGCAGGAAGAGCAGGCCGGAGAAGCCCTGCACGCCCGGCATGGCGAGATCGAGCAGGATGAGGTCGACATCGGCGGATTCGGCCAGCGTCTGGCCGAGGGCGTCGAGCGAGCCGACCTCGCTGACCGTCACATCGGCCAGCGCATGCGCGACGGCCTGGCGCAGCGCGCCGCGGAACAACGGGTGATCGTCCGCGATCACGATCCGTGTCGGGTGTCCGCTCATGCTGCCCTCCTTGTCCCGCTTCGCCGCCGTCACCGGCCGCGAAGCACCCCCGCCTACCGTTGAAGCGCCGCGCACCGGGTCAAGTCAATCGTCCAAAGGTGCGGCACGGCCAGCCCGGGCCGCATGGAACCTGTGGCGAAATCGCCCGGTATCAGGCGCCGGCGGGCAGCAGCGCCTCCAGCGCCTCGATGCGGTCGGCCTCGCCCGGCGGCTTGTCCCAGCGGATGCGGCTGATGCGGGGGAAGCGCATGGCGAGCCCGGATTTGTGCCGCGTCGAGCGCTGCAGCCCCTCGAAGGCGACCTCGAAGACCAGCCCCTCCTGCGCCAGATGGGTGACCTCGCGCACCGGGCCGAAGCGGTTGACGGTGTTGCGGCGCACGAAGCGGTCGATCTCGACCAGTTCCTCGTCGGTGAAGCCGAAATAGGCCTTTCCCACCGGGACGAGCTCGTCCGCGCCCTCCTCGCCGACGCGCCAGACGCCGAAGGTGTAGTCGGAATAGAAGGAGGAGCGCTTGCCGTGGCCGCGCTGGGCATACATCAGCACGCAGTCGACCAGACGCGCGTCTCGCTTCCACTTGTACCACCAGCCCTTCGGCCGTCCCGGCAGATAGGGACCGTCGCGGCGCTTGAGCATGCAGCCCTCGACCGCCTCGGCATCCGCCCCGGCGCCGGCCGCGGCGGGATCGGCGCGGGCGGCGGCGAGCGCCCCCCAGTCCGCGAAGGGGATCTGCGGCGAGATGTCGAAGCGCTCACCGCCGAGCCGGCTCAGGAACTGCTCCAGCCTGCGGCGGCGCTCGTCATAGGAGAGCGCGCGCAGATCCTCTTCGCCATCGGCGAGAATGTCGTAGGCGCGGATATGGGCCGGGTGTTCCTTCAGCATCCTGGCGGTGACCTGCTTGCGGTTCAGCCGCTGTTGCAGGGCATTGAAGCTCTGCACCGCGCCTTCGCGCATCACCAAGAGCTCGCCGTCGAGCGCGCCGTCCAGCGTCATCGCCTCGGTCAGGTCGGGGAAGGCGTGGCCGATCTCCTCGCCCGTGCGGGTGTAGAGCCGCACGACGCGGCGCCCGTCCGCATGCGTGCCGGCGACCGCCTGGACGCGGATGCCGTCCCATTTCCATTCGGCGGCGAAGGCCGAAGGCTCAAGCCGCTCGAAATCGCCATCCTCGATCGCATGCGAGAGCATCACCGGCCGGAAGGGTGCCGGATCGTCGGCCTCCGGCCGGGGACCGTGGCCTTCGAGCCAGGCGAAGAGCGAGCGATAGGGCGGCTCCAGCCCGTGCCAGACCTGCTCGACCTCGTCGGCCGGCAAACCGCCCAGGCTCGCCGCCGCCGTCTTGGCGAGGCGAGCCGAGACGCCGATGCGCAGGCTGCCGGTGATCAGCTTGAGCAGGGCCCAGCGCCCGGTCTCGTCGAGCGCATCGAGCCAGGCGGCCACCAGCCCCGGCAATTCGGTGCGGCCGGCCTCGCGCAGGCCCTCGACCACCTCGGGCAGGCTCGGCACCGCATTGGCGCCGTGCCGCGCCGGCCACATCAGCGCCACCGTCTCGGAGAGATCGCCGACATAGTCGTAGGAGAGCGAGAACAGCACGGGATCGACCCGCTCGGCCACCAGCGACCGCACCAGCCCGGCCTTGGCGTTGCGGAAGACCAGCCCGCCGGTCATCGCCGCCAGCGCATAGCCGCGATCGGGATCAGGCGTGCTGCGCAGATAGTCCGCGATCAGGGCGAGCTTGCCGTTGCGGCGCGGCTCGTAGGACAGGCGGTCGAGCAGCCAGGCGAAGCGGTTCACGGCGCGTCCTCCCCGGACGGCGTCTCGGCGGGCTCCGCCTCGCCCTCGTCGCCATAGCCGACGAGATGCAGCGCCATGCCCTTCAGCCCGACCGTGCCGCACCAATGCGCCAGCGCATCGGCCTCGCCATGGGTGATCCAGATCTCGCCGGCGCCGACCTCGCGGATCGTCGCCTGGAGATCGTCCCAGCCGGCATGGTCCGAGATCACCAGCGGCAACTCGACGCCGCGCTGGCGGGCGCGGGCCCGCACCCGCATCCAGCCCGAGGCGAAGGCAGTCACCGGGTCCGGGAAGCGGCGCGACCAGAGGTCCTGCACCGCGCTCGGCGGGCAGATCACGATCTCGCCCGCCATGGCCTTGCGCTCGGTGGCCGTGACCTTGCGGACCTCGCCGAGCGGGATGCCCTGCGCCAGGTAATAATCGGTGATCTTCTCGACCGCGCCGTGGATATAGAGCGGCCGCTCGTAGCCGGCCTGGCGGATCAGCGCCATGACGCGCTGCGCCTTGCCGAGCGAATAGGCCCCGACGATATGGCTGCGCTCCGGGAAGAGCCGGACGGAATCGATCAGCTTGGCGACCTCGGCCGCCGCCGGGGGATGGCGGAAGACCGGCAGGCCGAAGGTCGCCTCGGTGACGAAGACGTCGCAGGCCACCGGCTCGAAGGGCGCGCAGGTCGGGTCCGGCTCGCGCTTGTAGTCGCCCGAGACGACGATGCGCAGGCCCCGCGCCTCGACGACGATCTGGGCCGAGCCGAGCACATGCCCGGCCGGCACGAAGCGGAACGCGACCTCGCCGATCCTCACGGTCTCGCCCGGTGCGATCGCCTGCCGGCTTTCGGTAAAGCCCTCGCCATAGCGCAGCGCCATGATGTCGAGCGTCTCGGCAGTGGCGAGCACCGCGCCATGGCCGGCGCGGGCATGGTCGGAATGGCCATGGGTGACCAGCGCGCGCGGCACCGGCCGCAGCGGGTCGATATAGACGTCCGCCAGCGGGCAGTGCAGCCCGAGCGGCGTCGGGATGAGCAGGTCTCTCGGCTTCAGCCTCTGGCGCGCGATCATGCCCTATGAGATAGAGCCGCTCTCCGCATGGAAAAGACCGGCCCCTCCTTTTCGCCGTCCTCGGGCGATATCCGCCTGGACCGCCGCTATGGCCGGGCGGAGGCCGCGCTCGCCCAGGGCGACCGGCAGGAGGCGATCGAGTTGCTGCAGCAGACGCTTGCGGAAGCCCCCGGCTTCGCCGCCGCCTGGCATCTCTACGGGAGGGCGCTCGCAACACCCGAACACCATGGCGCGGCCGCCGAAGCCTGGCGGCATTACCTGACGCTCGACCCCGCCGACCATCTCGGCGCCAGCCTCGACCTCGCCAGCATCGGCGCCATTCCCGCCGAGCAGGCCACACCGAAGACCTTCGCCCGCGCCCTGTTCGACGCCTATGCCGAGCGCTTCGAGGCTCATCTGGTCGACAGCCTGCATTACGACGCCCCCGCCCGGATCCGCGACGCCCTGCTGTCGCTCGCGGCCACGGCCGGCACGCCCGCCCGCTTCCGCCATGCCGCCGATCTCGGCTGCGGCACCGGGCTGATGGGCGCAGCCGTGCGCGACCTCGTCGACGAACTCTCCGGCTGCGATCTCTCGCCGCGCATGGTCGCCCGCGCCGCCGAGAAGCGCCATGCCGGCTGCCGGCTCTACGACACGCTCGCCACCGCCGACGCCGGCGATTTCCTGGCGCTGTCGCCGGCGGCCGGCTTCGACCTCGTGCTCGCCGCCGACGTCTTCATCTACCTCGCCGCGCTGCGCCCGGTGCTCGCCGGCACGGCCCACGCCCTGCGGCCGGGCGGGCTCTTCGCCTTCAGCGTGCAGAGCCATGCCGGCAATGGCGTCGTGGTCGGCCCGGACCGGCGCTTCGCCCATGCCGAGCCCTGGCTGCGCGACGCGCTGGCCGAAGCCGGGCTGACGCCGCTCTCGGTGACGCCCCACCGGCTGCGGCTGGACCGCGGCACGCCGGTGCCGGGGCTGATCGTCGTGGCGCGGCGCTGACGCGCAAGCCGGCGGACCACCGTTCAAAACCGGATGCGAAGCGCCTATCTCTGGAGGCGATGGACGCGCCCACCCCTCCGCCTCCGGCCCTGCCGCCGCGCTTCGCCGACTGGTTCGCCGGGCGCGGCTGGCAGGTGCGCGCGCATCAGCTCGCCTTGCTGGCGGAGGCGCGCGCCGGGCGCTCGACCCTGCTCGTCGCGCCGACCGGCGCCGGCAAGACGCTCGCCGGCTTCCTGCCCTCGCTAGTCGAGCTGGCCGAGCCCGGCTTTGCCCGCGACGGGCTGCACACGCTCTACGTCTCGCCGCTCAAGGCGCTGGCCGTCGACATCGCCCGCAATCTCGAGGCGCCGATCCGCGAGATGGGCCTGCCGATCACGGTCGAGACCCGCACCGGCGACACCTCCGCCGCCAAGCGCACCCGCCAGATCGCGCGGCCGCCCGACATCCTGCTGACCACGCCCGAACAGCTCGCCCTGCTGGTCTCGCATCGCGACGCCGCGCCCTTCTTCGCCGGGCTGCGCAGGGTCGTGCTCGACGAATTGCACGCGCTCGTCACCTCCAAGCGCGGCGACCTCCTCTCGCTCGACCTCGCGCGGCTGCGGGCGCTGGCGCCGCGGATGAGCGCGGTCGGCCTGTCGGCGACGGTGCGCGCGCCGGCCGATCTCCAGGCCTATCTCGGTGGCAGCGGCACGCCGGCCGGGCTCGTCACCGTCACCGGCGGAGCCCAGCCGCGGATCGGCATCATGGAGACGCGCCGGCGCCTGCCGCTCGCCGGACACGTCACCGCCCATGCGGTCGCCGACATCTACGAGGCGATCCGCGCCCACCGGCTGACGCTGGTCTTCGTCAACACCCGCATGCAGGCGGAGTTCATGTTCCAGGCTCTGTGGAGCCTGAACGAGGAGACGCTGCCGATCGCCCTGCATCACGGCTCGCTCGACGCCGGCCAGCGCCGCAAGGTCGAGGCGGCGATGGCGGCCGGGCGGCTGAAGGCGGTGGTCTGCACCGCGACGCTCGACCTCGGCATCGACTGGGGCGATGTCGACCTCGTCGTCAATGTCGGGGCGCCCAAAGGCGCCAGCCGGCTGATGCAGCGCATCGGCCGCTCCAACCACCGCATGGACGAGCCCTCGCAGGCGCTGCTCGTGCCCTCCAACCGCTTCGAGCTGCTGGAATGCCGCGCGGCGCTCGACGCCGTGGCGGAGGCGGCGCAGGATACCCCGCCCCCGCGCCTCGGCGCGCTCGACGTGCTGGCCCAGCATGTGCTCGGCGTCGCCTGCTCCGACGGGTTCGTGCCCGACGCGCTCTATGCCGAGGTGACGACGGCCGCGCCCTATGCCGGGCTCGCCCGCGCGGATTTCGACGCGGTGGTCGATTTCGTCGCCACCGGCGGCTACGCGCTGAAGAGCTATGAGCGCTTCGCCAAGCTGCGGCGCGGCCGCGACGGGGTGATGCGCGCCAGCAATGCCGGCGTGATCCAGCAATACCGGATGAATGTCGGCACCATCGTCGAATCGACCATGCTCAAGGTCCGGCTCGGCCGCGCCCGGCCGACGCAACCCGGCCGGCCGAAGAGCATGACGCGCGGCGGGCGGGTCCTCGGCGAGCTGGAGGAGTATTTCGCCGAGACGATGACGCCGGGCGACACCTTCGTCTTCGCCGGCGAGGTGCTGCGCTTCGAGGGCATCAATGAGAACGAGGTGGTCTGCTCGCGCGCCGCCGCCGGCACCGACCCGAAGATCCCCTCCTATGCCGGCGGCAAGTTCCCGCTCTCGACCTTCCTGGCCGCCCGCGTGCGCGCCATGCTGGCCGATCCGCGCGACTGGGCCCGCCTGCCCGAGGAGGTCGCCGCCTGGCTGCATGCGCAGCGGCTGAAATCGCGCCTGCCCCAGCCCGGCGAACTGCTGGTCGAGACCTTTCCGCGCGCCGGGCGCTTCTTCCTCGTCGCCTATCCCTTCGAGGGCCGCCTCGCCCACCAGACGCTCGGCATGCTGCTGACGCGGCGGCTGGAGCGGGCGCGGCTGAAGCCGCTCGGCTTCGTCTGCAACGATTACGGCATCGCGGTGTGGACGCTGGGCGACATGGGCGCCGCGATCGCGCGCGGGGCGCTGTCGCTGGAGGATCTGTTCGCGCAGGACATGCTCGGCGACGATCTCGAGGCCTGGCTCGACGAATCCGCCCTGATGAAGCGCACCTTCCGCGCCTGCGCGGTGATCGGCGGGCTGATCGAGCGGCGCTTTCCCGGCCGGGAGAAGAACGGCCGCCAGGTGACGATGTCGACAGACCTGGTCTACGACGTGCTGCGCCGGCACGAGCCCGACCATGTGCTGCTGCGGGCGGCGCGGGCCGACGCGGCGACCGGCCTTCTGGACATCGGGCGCCTCGGCGAGATGCTGACACGGATCGCCGGGCGAATCGTGCACCAGCCGCTCGACCATGTCTCGCCGCTCTCGGTCTCCGTCATGCTGGAGATCGGCCGCGAGCTGGTGCAGGGCGAGTCGGCCGACGCGATGCTGGCCGAGGCGGAGGCGCAGATGCTCGAGGAGGCGATGGCGTGACGGCGGCGACGACGACCGCGGCGATAGCGGCGGCGGCGGCGGACACGGCCGAGGCGTTCATGCTTGGCCGGCTGCTGCTGGTGCCCGATCTCTCGGGCGCGCTCTTCCTGCCGGAGGAGCGCGTGCTGATCGTCGCCGACCTGCATCTCGAAAAGGGCTCGGCCTTCGCCAGCCGCGGCGTGCTGCTGCCGCCCTACGACACCGCCGCGACGCTGGCGCTGCTGGCGCGCGCCGTAGCGCGCTACGACCCGGCCCGGATCGTCGCGCTCGGCGACAGCTTCCACGATCTCGGCGGGCAGGAGCGGCTCGCCCCGGCGGCGCTCGCCGCCCTGCGGGCGCTGCAGGCCGGGCGCGACTGGCTCTGGCTCACCGGCAACCACGATCCCGCCATCGCCGCCGGCCTGGGCGGGCAGGTGCTGGGCGAGCTCGACATCGCCGGCGTGGCCTTGCGCCACGAGCCCTCGGCCGCGCCGGAGGGGCCGGAGATCGCCGGCCATCTCCACCCGGCGGCGCGCATCCGCCTGCGCGGGCGCAGCCTGCGCCGGCGCTGCTTCGCGCTCTCCCCGCGCCGCTGCGTCATGCCTGCCATGGGCGCCTATGCCGGCGGGCTGAACGTGCGCGACGCCGCCTTCCAGCGCCTGTTCGGCGCCGAGATCAGCACCCGCATCCTCGGCGACAGCCGCTTGTTCCGCATCAACCGCAGCCTGCTCCTGCCCGACTGAGCCGGGCGGCTCCGCGCGGCAAATCCGCCTCAACGGTGCAAAGCGGCGGATAAGCTGTTGCGTCCGCGAAGGGCTTGTGGCATCAGGACGCCGCTTCGGACGAAGCGCGCCACGCCTCCCCAGGGACGCGACCGGCGACGCCGACGATCCTGCTGCGGTAGCTCAGTGGTAGAGCACTCCATTGGTAATGGAGAGGTCGAGAGTTCAATCCTCTCTCGCAGCACCAGCCATTCTCCGGATAGCCAGAGATTGTCCGTGGAAGGCGAAATTCGAGCGCTGCTTCGCAGGCTTAGTGGTTGGCGCACTGGCAACGAGCTCCGAAAGACGCGCGCCCAGCGGCTTGTTTTGACGCCGCAAAGGCCCTGGTCTCTGTATGCCGCTTCCGGATTTTCCGGCGGCTCTGAGGATCTATTTGCTGAGACGAGTTCGCTCTGAGCTGAGACGAGTTCGCCCGCACGAAGTGCCGGCTCATGGCCCTTTGCTGACATAGAGTATGTCTGCTTTCCGCCGCCCAACTAAACCAGGGACGATGCAGCGGAACTAGCAGTGCCGCACTTTCCTTCAACGTGCATGGGCAATCGCCGGACAAGATCGAAACGCTTTGGATCGGCGGAACATATCGCCTCTTCCCTTGTTTCGTTGACATCGAGCGGACCGCACCGTCCGCAACGCGCCGGCACCTTGTCCGCGCCCTTAAAGTTCATCGTTCATGACCGATACCACCCTACGAGGCGTCCCCGACGCCACGACCGATCGCGCGTGTTCCGCAGTCTCCTGGGGCGCCGTCCTCGGAGGCGCCGTTGTCAGCGCGTCGATCTCCCTGATGCTCCTCGCAGCGGGTTCCGGGCTCGGCTTCGTCTCGGTCTCGCCTTGGACGAATGCGGGGGTCACTACCGCCACCTTCGGCATCGCTGCCATGATCTGGCTTGCTGTCGTGCATCTGGTCTCTGCGGGCGCCGGCGGCTATATCGCCGGTCGTCTCCGCACCAAGCGCGTGGGGCTTCATACCGACGAGGTCGCCTTCCGGGACACCGCTCACGGCTTCATGGCCTGGGCCGCCGGCGCGATCATCAGCACCGTGCTGCTGGCGTTGGCCGCTTCCGCGGTGATTGGCGGCGGGGCTCGCGTGGGTGCCAGCGCGGCGTCCGGTATCGGTTCTGCCGTCTCCAGCGCAGCGAGCCAGGCTGCCGGTCGCCTCGATCTGTCGAGCCTCGACCCGTCGGACTATGTCATCGACACGCTGTTTCGCTCCGAGAAGCCCGCGCCTTCTTCAACCGACATGGCTCCGGCGCGTGCCGAGGTCGGTCGCATCATCGCCATGAGCATCCGCGACGGCGACATGTCTCCTGCCGACAAGTCCTATGTCGCCAGCGTGATCGCCGCCCAGACCGGCATCAGCCAGCCCGACGCCGAAAAGCGCATCACTGACGCGATCGCGAAGACCAAGGAAACCGCCGCCAAAACCGAGCAGACCGCTCGCGAGACGGCTGACATAGCCCGCAAGGCTGCCGCCTCATTCGCCCTGGCGACCTTCATCGCGATGCTCATCGGCGCGCTGGCCGCCAGCTATGGCGCGACGCTCGGCGGCCGCGCCCGGGACAAGGTCCACGCCTGATCCACGCCCGCAACCCCGACAACCGGAGAATTCCAATGGCTACGAATGCACCAAAGGCTCTCGACGACATGTTCCATGACATGCTCAAGGACGTCTACTACGCCGAGAGGCAGATTCTGAAGGCGTTGCCCAAGATGGCGAAGGCGGCCAAGTCGCCCGAGCTCAGGAAGGCCTTCGAGACGCATCGCGAGGAAACGGAGGGGCATGTCGAGCGCCTCGGCGAGGTCTTCGAGGTGATCGGCAAGGCGCCTCGCGGCAAGACCTGCGACGCCATCCTCGGCATCCTTGAGGAAGGCAAGGCCGTCATGGAAGACTACGCCGACAGTCCCGCCCTCGATGCCGGTCTCGTGGCGGCCGCCCAGGCGGTCGAGCATTACGAGATGACCCGCTATGGGACTTTGAAGTCATGGGCAAAGCAGCTCGGCCACAACGACGCGGCGGCGCTGCTCGATGCTACGCTTGCCGAGGAGACCAAGACCGACAAGCTTCTCACGCAGCTCGGCGGGCCAGCAAACTCGGCGGCTGTCGCGCAAGCCAAGGCGGCGTGATCCGATCGCTGCCTGGGCCCCTCTCTCCTCACGGGAGAGAGGGCTTCACTGCGCTCATGTCCTTGAGTTGCAACATTCATAGCTGTTCGGACCCGGGCCGCCATGACAGGGCGGCCCGGAACTGCCGGTCTCTAAGCGAGTGCGTTCCGCGCTCGCGCGAAACCTCCTCAGGCCTCGAGGAAAAAGCGGATCATCTCGCGAGAAGCATCAGGGCCCGTGGCATCGGTATAGCTTCCGCTGCGATCACCTCCCGACCAGGCATGGGTGCCCCCATGGATCAGCCAGTGCTCGGCGAGTGCAGGAGCATCGCCATGCCCGATCAGCGACCGGGTTACGCGTTTGCCATTGATCACCGCATCGGTCTGAAACTCTGCTGGCTTCCCCTGCGCGGAACCCGCTAGATCGAAAACAGCCTTGCCGTTCGATGGATGAACCGTGGCATCGGCGGTTCCGTGGAAAATGATCTTCCTGATGGGCGAACGGCCTTGTGCCGTTGCTTTCGCATTTCCCTTCATTGCAGCGAATGCGGACATGACGTCGCAAGCCGCGCCGTGAGGCAGGCCGGAATGAATGCCAGCTGCGGAAAAGACCTCGGGATAGGTCGACGCCAGGACGTCGGCCATGGCTCCGCCCGCCGACAGGCCAGCCACGAAAACCCGCTTTCGGTCGATCTTGAATTCCGAAGCCAGTTCCTGGGCAAGTCCTGCCAGAAGGGCCGGCTCACCGGCGCCACGCCGCTGATGACGAGGATCGAACCAGTTCCAGCAACCCTGCGCGTTGGCCGATTTTGGCTGCAGGGGATAGGCGACGATCAGGCCGAACTCATCGGCTAAGACATTCATCCGGGTCCCATGCGCGAAGTCATTCGGGTTTTGTGTGCAGCCGTGAAGCATCACCACCAGCGCAAGGTTGCGATCAGCGTGATCGGACGGCACGTAGAGCTTGTAGGCCAGCGAGCCGACCGCCGATTGGAATCTGCGCGCACGGAAGTTTTCACGGTCCCGCTCATCTTCCGTAACCGTGTCGCCATGGCTCGGCGCGTGGATGAAGCTTGCCTGCTCCTGTCGTAGCTTTTGCAGGATCGCCCGCAGACCGCGCGCCGGCGGTGCTTCGGGGCTGTCACCGCTTTGTGTGCCGCTATCCGCGGCAGCTGAGGGCATAGACCCGCGTCCGGCGAGAGCGTGCTGTATCGCCGCCGTTGCGCCCGTTACGTCGGATGTTCGCAGGCGGTTCATGGCTTCGCCGATGGCGGCGTGAAAACGCGGGTTCATGGCGAAGGTCCTTTGGGTCATGTCAATCGATCGGCCAGGGCGGCCTTGATCTCGGGGGATGCGTGCAGGGCCCCGAGGATGGTGAGGGAGGCGATGGCCTGCCGTGCCAGCTCCGGGGGGACATCGCTATCGATCACGGCGAGGCCGAGAACCCGGATCTCAAGCTGCTCGCCGGCTGCGACCACGGCTTCCAGGTCGCCGCGTGTGAAGGTCCGAAGGCCCAATTCGAGTGCCAGGCGCGTTGTGGCCTTCGCGGCGATGTCGGAATGGGTCGAAAGCTGGTTGCGGATCGCCGTGCGGATGAAGTCCGAGCGGTTGGAGTAGAAGCCGTCCCGGACCAGCAGGTCGATGCGGCCGAGATCCACGAAGCCGAGGTTCAGCGTTAGTTTCTCGCTCTCAGGAGTTTTCATCGCCAATCCATGTACCATCCAATTGGATGGCATATGGATGTGATCGGATGGATATCAAGAGGGCCCGCGCCCAGCGACCAATCCAAAACGTCAAAAGACAGAGACAGGCATTTGGCCGCGTGGCAGCACGTGGCATAAATGGGAACGCTCCCTAGACGGGAACGAGATCGGGGACATTTTGCCGACGCCGGAACTTCGGGACTCCCGTTTCATGCGCAGCCTGCTGGCGGCGTCGGACGATTGCATCAAGGTCATAGACCTCGACGGCAAGCTCTCCTTCATGAGCGAAGGCGGCCAGCGCGTCATGGAAGTCAGCGATTTCAACGCCATCAAGGGCTGCCCCTGGCCGGATTTCTGGGCTGATCAGGGCAACGCCGAAGCCAAGTTCGCGATCGAGGAGGCGCGTGCTGGTCGCAGCTATCGCTTCCAGGGTGCAGCCGACACGGCCGCCGGCAATCCACGGTTCTGGGACGTCCAAGTTGGTCCGATCCTGGGCCCGGATGGCAAACCCGAGGCGATCCTGTCCGTGTCGCGAGATATCACGGCCATCAAGGAGGCCGAGCAACGCCAGCGTCTGCTCGCGCTTGAACTCAAGCATCGGATGAAGAACACCGTCGCCATGATTCAGGCGATCGCCAATCAGACGATCCGTGGTGGTCCCGAGGTGGATGCGCTCAAGGAGGCCTTCATCGCAAGGCTGAACACGATGGCCTCGGCACAGGACATCCTGACCCAGACCGTTTGGGCCAGAGCGAGCCTAGCATATCTCGTCGAAGAGTCTCTGAAGGGGCAAAGCGACCTGTCGCGCTTCCGCATCGACGGCCCGCCGGTTGAACTCTCGTCCAAGACTGCCCTGGCGATGGCGCTCGCGCTCCATGAGCTGGCGACCAATGCCGCGAAATACGGCGCTCTCAGGCAGGATGGTGGACGAATCGACATAACCTGGTCGGTTGAAGACGGTCAGTTCGCATTCGAGTGGCGTGAGAGCGGCGGCCCGCTGGTCGAGCCGCCAACCCGCCGCGGCTTCGGATCGCGCATGATCGAGCGCGCTTTGGCGGGATATTTCAGCGGTGCAGCCGCCATGGACTATCAGCCGGCCGGAGTGGTCTTCTCGCTTCGCGGCCCCATTGACGCGCTCATTGCCGACTGATCAGGCCGTCGGCCGGAAGGCTGCGATGACTTCGGCTGCCCGGTATGGCTTTCTGATATACTGAACGTTCTCAGGCAGCTCGCCTTCGCGCGGCATGACGCGCCCGCTTGCGACGACGATGAGGATGGGCGGCCACCCCAGTCGCACGACATGCGACAGCTTCATGCCATCCATGGAGCCCGGCATCTCGATGTCGGTGATCACGACGGCGATGTCGTGGCGGGCTTTCAGGATCGCGATTGCTTCCTCGGCATGGGCAGCCTCGACCACCTCGAAACCAGCCTCCTCGATGAAGTCGACGGCGTCCATCCGAAGGAGCTGCTCGTCTTCGACGATCAGGACAACCAGCTTCGACATCATGTACTTTCGAGAGTGACCCTCAGCCAACTGCCGACGCGAGATCTTGTTGCCTCTCATTGTAAAGAATTGCGCTTTTTGTCCTTAGCACTTGGTTACGATGGCCAACTTTGGCCTGCGCGACGAGGCGGGCGCTATGCTTCCGGGAAACATCAGGTTTCAGGAGGGGGATTCGCCTGTGGCGCAGATCGCGGTTTTCATCCGGCAGAGGAGGTCCAGCAGGTAGCCCAGCTTTGATCGCATTCCTCGGCGGCGATGGATCACCCGGCTGAGGGCGTCGCCCCCTGTATGCCCGGGAACTCCAACAAACTGCCAGCGTTCTAAATTTGCCCACCCGAAACCACGTGGGCTGCGGCGCGTTGGATCGGGGGAAGTTTTGTCCGCACCGTCCAAGTGCCTTGAGTTCGTCACGATGACGGCGACCCTTCCGTCGACCGATTTCACTCCGGCGTCCAGCTTCAAGGAAACTGATCGATGCCGGCGATTGAGGTTCCCTCCACTGTCGCAGCTCCATCGACACGGTCGCCCGCTGACGTCGTCTCGAATGTAGCCATCGGCGTCTTCATCATCGCCGCGCTCTATTTCGGGCGTGAGGTTTTCGTCCCGGTGGCGCTCGCGATCCTGTTCAGCTTTGTCCTGGCGCCACTGGTCAAAGGATTGCAAAAGCTGCGTGCCCCGCGGGCGTTGGCGGTTTTTGTCGTCGTCTTGATTGCGTTCGCGACCTTGGCGGCCTTGACGATGGCGATGGTTGGCCAGGCAACTCAATTGGCGAGCGAGCTGCCAACCTATCAGAGCACCATCCGCGCCAAAATTGCCGCCTTGAAAGGCTCGGGAGCAGGTAGCGGGGTTTTGAGCCGCGCCGCGGATGTGCTGCAAGACCTGGGCAAGGAACTCGACCGTCCAAAGGCGGAATCTCCAGTCCCAAGCGAAACGCCAAGCCTTGCACGGGATGGACGCCCGATCCCCGTCGAGGTGCATCAACCGGAACCCGGCGCTATCGAAACGCTGCAGGCCTTTCTGGCTCCGCTGATCCACCCTCTGACCACAACCGGAATCGTGCTGATCTTCGTCGTCTTCATCCTATTGAAGCGCGAGGACCTTCGAAATCGGTTCATCCGATTGACCGGGACCTACGATCTGCAGAAGACCACGGCCGCGTTTGATGACGCCGGCAAGCGCCTCAGCCGGCTGTTTCTGACGCAGCTCATCGTCAACGCCGGCTTCGGTGTGGTGATTGGTTGCGGGCTTGCCGCCATCGGCGTTCCCAGCGCCTTGCTTTGGGGAATTCTGGCGGCGATCCTGCGCTTCATTCCCTATCTTGGCGCTTTTCTCTCGGCCGTTTTTCCGATGGTGATCGCCGCATCCGTCGATCCCGGCTGGATGATGCTCGCACTGACGGCGGCCTTGTTCGTGATCGCCGAACCGCTGGCCGGGCATGTGATCGAGCCGTTGGCCTATGGCCGCTCCACTGGGCTCTCGCCGATCGCCATCGTGGTCGCCGCGACATTCTGGACCTGGCTATGGGGGCCCATCGGACTGGTCTTGGCCACACCCTTGACCGTATGTCTCGTTGTGCTCGGCCGGCATGTCGAAAGACTGGAATTTCTGGACGTCATGCTGGGAGATCGACCCGCCCTATCGGCGCCGGAGATCTTCTATCAGCGGATTCTCGCGGGCGATCCCGCGGAAGCAGCCGACAAGGCTGAGGAGGTACTGAACGAGCGCTCGCTATCCGCTTATTACGACGAGGTCGCGCTCGAAGGCTTGCGGCTCGCTGCTGCAGACGAGGCGCGCGGGGTTCTCGATACTCCCAGGCGAAATCAGATTCTCGCGACAATTCGCGAGGTCGTCGAGGACTTGTCGGATCACGATGACCGCCGCCCCTCGCGCGACGCTGGCACGGCAGACCCCGAGACCGAGGCGACCGTTGAACAGACCAACGAACAGGAAGGTGCCTCCGATCTGCCCGTACTTACGGCGGCTGAGCTGAAGGACACGTTTCGAGACGGAGGTGGGATAGTCTGCATCGGCGCGCGATCGCAACTGGATGAGGCAGCCGCGCTGATGCTGGGCCAGATCCTGGAGAAGCATGGATTGGCGGCGGAGGCGTTACCTCCCACCGCGCTGTTGGCTCCCGGTATTGAGCGCCTTGCCGCACGCGATCCGGCTCTGATCTGCCTATGCTATATCGGCCCCCACAATGCCGCTCACGTGAAGTATGCGCTTCGGCGCCTTCGCCGCCGTCTACCGATGGCGATCCTGGTCCTCGGCGAACTGTCGCAAGTCTCCAGCCCCTTGGCGGATATCAAGAGGCCTCTGCTTGCCGACGAAGTCGAAACGTCTCTTCGAGGCATCTGCCGGCTGTGCCTTCAGTTCGCGGAGAAAAGGGACACGGCACGAGATCAAACGCCCGATTCCGAATGAACAAGGCTTTGCAATCGCACGATTTTCCTAATTCACGACAGCTGAAATTGAATTCCAGGCGCCAGGGAATTACGTAAATCGTGGAGCGGAAATAATATTCGATCTCGCCTTCGTGAGAAAAATAAACAGATTTATTTTCTAAATCTGTGCTACATTGTTTCACGGGAGGTTTTTCTTCCGCAAATTGGAAGGATTTTCCATGAAAATCCCCTCTCAAACCAAACCTGCCATCTGGGGTGCCGTTGGCGGTGCTGTTGCTCTTGCCGTTCTCGGCTTCACCTGGGGTGGGTGGTCGACGGCTTCGTCCAGCGAACGCGTCGCGAAGCTCCGCGCTGAGAATGCCGTTGTCGCGGCCTTGTCTCCGATCTGCGTGAGCAACTTCCAAAAGCAACCCAATGCCGATGCCGCACTTGCCGAGCTGAAGAAGATCAATTCGTGGAGCCAGGGCGATTTCATCGCCAAGGGCGGCTGGGCCACGATGATCGGCAGCCCGTCGCCGGACGCGGCCGTCGCCAAGGCCTGCGCCGAAACGCTCGGCATGTCCAAGACCTGAGACGATCGCAACGGCGACAGCCGTACGCAGCGACATCGTCCGTCGATCATGAGCCATTCCGCGTGAGCAGCGCGGAGTTGGCGGCATTCATGTCGCCTCCCTGCTCGGCAAGAGGAGTTTCATATGACCAAGGGACAGACGCGCGGCAATCGAGAAGCCAAGAAGCCCAAGAAGAAAAAGGAAGCGGCGGCAGTGCCCGTATCGGCGAAGGGTCTGCCGGCAGCGCTCGAACTTGCGGGAAAGCCGAAGAAGAAGAGCTGACGTGAACATTCGTGGCCGGGAAACCACGGTCACGTTCAGGAACCCTTTCAGACTGAGCGCGATAGACCATATGCAGCCTGCCGGTACCTACCGCGTGGTGGTCGACGAGGAGGAGATTCCAGCCACCTCGTTCATGGCCTATCGCCAGATCGCCACTATGCTGCACACGCCATCGCTTTCTTCGTCAGGCAGCTCCCAGGTGTTCACGGTGAGCCCGGGCGAACTGGCCAGCGCGTTGGAGGCTGATATCAGCGCTTAGAACGACGCCGGCGAGGAGGCCCACACGCCGGCCTTAGCTGATCGAGCATGCTGTACGGCGCGGCGGGCGCATTTGACGCCTCATCTCAGCCATGGCGCGTTTCGATGCTGCGTCGAGCGGCCCGATCGTTCGGAGGATTGCTTCAAAACCGGGAGTGCGGCTGGCGCCCTTCTGACGCGCGCCAACCAGCCGACGCAGCTCGTGATACGCGATTGCGTGCGCCGGCGCCCCCACGAACCGCCGCTGCCCAAGGCCGGCGCGCGACGATCCGTCGGTCGATTTCCGGCCGGACGAACCAGGAGCCCTATAATGGCGCTCGAACAAGCCTGCATCGAGATGATTCCCAAGCCCTGGGGATCGACTGACCTGCTTCCCTGGAGCGGAACAGGGCATTCCAGCGTTCCAATTGGCGAACTCTGGTTCCAGCGCTGCGACAAGCATGGGCCGGAGCCAGCCTTGCTGCTCAAGCTCCTGTTCACGCAGGAAGCTTTGTCGATCCAGGTACATCCGGACGATGTTGCCGCCCACGGGATGGGCTTGCCGCGCGGCAAGACGGAAGCCTGGTACATCCTGTCCGCGGCCTCTGACGCCACGGTTGGAGTCGGGCTCAAGGCGGTCGTCACCCCGGAGCACCTGCGGGCTGCTATTGCCGATGGCTCGATCGTCCAGCTTGTCGCATGGCACAAGCCGGCCGCGGGCGAGGTCATCGCCGTCCCGGCCGGGGCGATCCACGCGATCGGCGCAGGTATTGTGCTCGCCGAGATCCAGCAGCGCAGCGACACGACGTTCAGGCTTTTCGACCACGGCAGTGCCCGCGAACTGCACATCGAGCAAGGCATTGCGGTCGCTGATGCAGGCCCCTCGAAACGCGCCGTGCCACCACGGCGCCTGAGCGACGTCCGGACCCTGCTCGTCGCAAACCCCTACTTCGTCTTCGAGCGGATCGACCTGCCCGCCAGATCGATCTGGGAGCTCGATGCGCGATGCGAGACCTGGCTGGTCGCGATCGCCGGCGCTGCCGCGATCGGCGCGCTCCAAATCGGCGTCGGTCAGGGCTGCTTCGTCGAGGCGCAGGGAGTGCGCATCGTGCCAGGCGAAGCCGGCCTGTCCTGCCTCGTCGCCTATAACGCTGCGGCACCCAGTCGCGATCTCCTGCGCCGTGTCGATGGCGACGGCATGCCCCGGTTCCGCGAGACGGTTTCACCGCCGACAGGGCCGCCGCAGGCCGTTTTGAATTCGCCAGTTCCGTCCACGGAGGCACGATCATGAGCCCGACCAAACGCATCGCCTTCATCGGCAACTCGCTGCCCCGTCGTTGCGGGATCGCGACCTTCACCACCGATCTGCAGCAGGCGATCGCATCCTCCGATGTCGACACCTCCATCGTCGCGATGAACGACCATGGCAACGGCTACGATTATCCGTTTTCCGTGCATTGTCAGATTTCCGACCAGCGGCTCGAAGACTATGCGCGTGCCGCCGATTTCCTGAACGAGGGCCGCTTCGATGTCGTCTCCCTCCAGCACGAGTTCGGCATCTTCGGCGGCGAGGCCGGGAGCCATATCATGGCGCTGCTGTCGCGCCTGACCATGCCCGTCGTCACCACGCTCCATACCGTTCTGGCCGAGCCGACGCCGCTGCAGCGCGACGTGATGGAACGGATCGTCGATGCCTCGGCCCGCGTCGTCGTCATGGCGGAGAAGGGGCGCGACCTGTTGCGAACCGTCTATCGATTGCCGGCGGACAAGATCGAGGTGATCGCGCACGGCATTCCGGAATTCGCCTTTGTCGAGCCAGATGAAGCCAAGGAACGGCTGGGCTTCGGCGGGCATTCCGTCATCCTGACGTTCGGCCTGCTGTCACCCAACAAGGGCATCGAGGTGATGATTGACGCGATGCCCTCGATCCTGAGGCGGCGCTCCGATGCAATGTATGTCGTTCTGGGCGCGACGCATCCCCATCTCGTCCGCGAGCATGGCGAGGCCTATCGTGAAAGCCTGATGGCGCGTGTGCGCGAACTCGGGGTCGAAGACCATGTCGTCTTCCTCGACCGGTTCGTCGATCAGGCGACGCTGCTCGGCTTCATTTCGATGTGCGATGTCTACGTCACGCCCTATCTCAACGAAGCGCAGATGACGTCGGGCACGCTGTCCTACAGTTTCGGGCTGGGCAAGGCCGTGGTTTCGACGCCCTATTGGCACGCCAGGGAATTGCTTGCCGACGGGCGCGGCATCCTGGTGCCGTTCGGCGATGTCGTCGCCATCGGCAACGAGATCGCGGGCTTGCTGACCGATGCTCCGCGGCGCCAGGCCATGAGGCTGCGCGCCTATGCGAGCAGCCGGTCGATGACCTGGGAGCGGACCGCGAAGCGCTATCTCGCCGCCTTCGAGACGGCGCGCCGAAGTCGTGTGTTGAGCGCTGTTGCGGGGTCAAGCCAGCCGAGGGCCCTGCCGGCAATGGCGCCGCCACCGGAGATGCAGACCGGCCACCTCCTGTCCATGTGCGACGGCACCGGGCTGTTCCAGCACGCCGTTCATTCCGTGCCGGATCGCTCGCATGGCTATTGCGTCGATGACAATGCTCGCGCTCTGCTCCTCGCCAATGCTTTGAACGGCACCGGCGAGATGCGTTTGCCGGACGCACTTACGGCACGCTTCGCGTCCTTCGTCCAGCATGCCTGGAATCCTGATCGACGGCGCTTCCGCAATTTCATGAGCTTCGATCGGCGCTGGCTCGAGGAGGCCGGGTCGGAGGACAGCCATGGGCGTACGCTGTGGGCGCTCGGTGTCTGCGCGCGCGACGATGCGAGCGCTTCGCGGCGGCAATGGGCTACCGCTCTGTTCGCCGAGGCCTTGCCCGCCATCGAGCGTTTCAGTTCCCCGCGTGCCTGGGCTTTTGCCTTGCTGGGTCTTGATGCTCATTGCACCACGACGGCCGCCATCTCGCTCCGTACGCGTCTCGCCGACCGCCTGCTCGGCCTGATCGCGACGGTCGAGACGCCGGACTGGATCTGGTTCGAGGATGGGCTCTCCTACGACAACGCGCGCCTGCCCCAAGCCCTGATCGCGACGGGACTGACGATGAAGATGCCGGCCTATGTCGAAGCCGGGCTGCGCTCGCTGCGTTGGCTCACGCATCTCCAGACAACGCGGGCAGGCCTGTTCAGGCCTGTCGGCTCGGAGAGTTTCGGCGACAAGCGTAGCCCACCGAAGGCTTTCGATCAGCAGCCACTGGAAGCGACGGCGGCTATTTCAGCCTGCCTCGCCGCCTGGCGCGCCGACGGCGATCCGCAATGGCGCAACGAAGCCGCGCGCGCTTTCGCCTGGTTCCTGGGCGACAATGACCTCTCCACGCCCCTCGTCGACCTGGACACCGGGGCCTGCCGCGACGGCCTCCATCGCGATCGGCCGAACGAGAACCGCGGTGGCGAATCCGTGGTATCGTACCTGCTCAGCCTCGCCGAGATTCGCCAGCTTGCCCGCGTCAGCGGGGATCGCCCGAAACTGGCGCCGCTTCGTATCTTGCACGCCTGAGCTTTCGGCGACCTTGCTCAAAACAGATCGGCGGACGTCTTGTCCCAGCCCAGTTTCCTGAACCGGCAGACCCTGTACCTGCATCCCGACCCCTCCCGGATCGTCGTGCGTCGGTTCGGCCCCGCGGGCGAGCCACGGGATTTCAATCCTGCCGAGAAGGCGAAGGCGAACCACATCGTCGAGCGGGTTCTGTCGCTCGCCCCGGAGGAGGCGACGAACCTGCTTGCCGAGGTTCTGGAAAATTTCAACGGCCGGCACCGCAACCTGCTGGCGAGGTTCGAGACGCGCGCCGATGAGATGGAGGATGCCTTCGCCGCTCACGGCGCCTTTACCAAGGTCCAACGCCAGCTGGTCGGGGCCTATTTCCTGCACGAGTATTCGTTCGAGGCAGCGGCGCTCTTCAATCCCAGCATCGTGTTGCATCCTGACCAGTCCGATGCTCCTGCGGGCGGGTTGCGCTTCATCTTGAGCGTTCGCGCCGTCGGAGAGGGGCATATCTCGTCTCTGACGTTTCGCTCCGGGACTATCGGGGCCGGTGGCGAGATCAGCATCGATCCGACCTCGCGTCTGGCGACGATCGCCACCCTGCATAATCGGATGGCCCGGCTCGACGGCGAGGATGTCGAGGTTGTTTTCGCTGCTGATAGCGACATCAGCGAGCGGGTGATCTTTCCCGTGACCGCGTCGCAGTCGAACGGCATCGAGGACGCGCGCTTCGTCGCGTTCGAGGAGGATGACGGCACCGTCTATCGCGCTACCTATACGGCCTATGACGGCCGGTCGATCCGCTCGGAGCTGATCGAGACCCGCGACTTCCTGTCGTTCCGGCTGTCTCCGCTGCGAGGCTCCGCCGCCGTGAACAAAGGCATGGCGTTGTTCCCGCGCAAGCTGGGCGGTCGCTACGCGATGATCTCCCGGCAGGACAATGAGAACCTCTACCTGATCTATTCGGATGATCTCCTGACCTGGAACGGCGGCGTCGCGATCCTGAAGCCCCAGTACCCGTGGGAGTTCGTGCAGCTCGGCACCTGCGGCTCGCCGATCGAGCTCGACGAGGGCTGGCTGCTCCTGATCCACGGCGTCGGGGCGGTGCGAAAATACACGATCGGTGCGGTCCTACTCGACAAGGCGGACCCTTCGAAAGTGCTGGGACGCCTGCGCCACCCTTTCGTCCAGCCCGATGCCTCGGAACGGGAAGGCTACGTGCCGAATGTCGTCTACACCTGCGGCGCGGTGCGCCACGGCGACATGATCGTCCTGCCCTATGCGGTTTCGGACACCTTCTGCCATTTCGCCACGGTGAAGGTCGCAGCACTGCTGGAAGCGATGGAGCCGGGCTGCGCAATCACAAATGCACCCGACAAAGACAAGCGGCTTTCCGCCGGACAGCCCGCTCTCGAAAGCGAAAAGCCATGACCGAACGTCCCATCCAGGTCGGCGATACCGTGCGCCTGTCGTTCGGCTTCGCCGATCGCTCTGGAGAGGGGGATTACGAGATTATTCGCGTGATGCCGGCGCGGGAGAGCGGCGAGCGTCATTACCGGGTTCGAGGCATCGATGGCCGCGAAAGGGCGATCGGTCACAACCAGATCATTGTTTCAAAAACAAAGGCCAAATCGCCGGTATCCGGCTCTCGGGAATGATCAGGAGCGGCCCGGCATCGACCAGGAGGCTGTCGCCGCCCATCAGGAGGAAAGCAGAATGACCGAGCATTCAAAATCCCGGACCCAGGCGGAGGCTGCGTTCCTGAAGACGCAGACCCAATCGCTGTCGCGGAATCGCCTTCTGTCGGAGACAGAAAGCCTCAACCACGAACGCGACGCGAAGACGGCCCGGCTGACTTTCGCGGACGGCCTGCCGACGCCGTGCTACCTCGGCATAGGTCTCACCGGTCTCAGCGAGGATTGCGTCAGCCTTGGTGACGCTCAGCCAGCGGCGGATGGCAACGTCGACATAAACAGGATCGATTTCGACGCCGAAGGCCCGTCGCCCGAGGCGCTCGGCTGCCATCATCGTCGTGCCCGAGCCAATGAAGGCGTCGAGCACGATGTCGCCGCGGCGTGAGCAATCGCGAATTGCGTCAGCGACGAGCGCGACCGGCTTCACGGTCGGGTGCATCTTCAGCTCGTCGAGCCGCCCAGCCCGGAAGCTGTTGATGCCGGCATAGTGCCAGACATTGCTGCGGCTACGCCCGCTCTGGCCCAGCCCGAAATTGTTGACGTGCGCCCCCCCGCCCTTCTTGAACACGAAAACGAGCTCGTGCTGCGAGCGGTAGAAACTCCCCTGCCCCGCGTTGGACTTCACCCACACGCAGAGATTCTTCAGCTCCGAGAACACGGCGGTTCCCGCTGCCATCAGCTCGCCGACATGGCGCCAGTCCATGCAGACGAAATGGATCGAGCCGTCGACCGCATTGCGCTCGCAGACGGCAAGGCTCTCGGTCAGAAAGGTCGTGAAGGCCTCGGCGCTCATCTCCCCCGAGGCGAAGGCGAACTCTGGGTGTTTGATCGCACCGCGGCCCTGGACATGGCCGAGGAAGGGCACGTTGTAGGGCGGATCAATAAAGACCATCTGCGCCTGTCCCCCTTCCATCAATCGGGCGACAGCGGCCTCATCACGAGCGTCGGCGCAGATCAGCCTATGACGACCGAGCAGCCAGAGATCGCCCTTCTCGACAGCCGGGTCGCCTGCTGCTGGAACCTGATCGTCGGGTTCAGCCTCATCATCGAGATCGGCCGCCAGAGCATCGATCTCAGCCGCATCGAAGCCTGTCAGCGTGATATCCAATCCCTCTGCATCGAGTAGGCTAGTGAGTTCGCCAAGTTCGACTGCGAGCAAGTCCCGGTCCCAGCCAGCATTCTCAGCGATTTTGTTGTCGGCCAGCATCAGCGCCCGCCGCTGAGCCGCACTGAGCCCGGCAATGCAGAGGGTCGGGATTTCGTCGAGCCGCAGTTCCGCAGCCGCACACAGACGACCATGGCCCGCGAGCACTCCGCCCTTCTCATCGATCAGCACAGGATTGGTGAAGCCGAACTGCTCGATGCTCCGCGCGATCTGGGCGACCTGAGCTTTGGAATGAGTGCGCGCGTTCCGCGCGGACGGACGAAGCGACGCAATCGGGCGAAGTTCGATCTGTCGTGAAATTTGAATGCTAGGATTGGGTTTCAATTTTGCAAACTCCGCGCTGGTCGTCGTGGATTCAGGTGCCGCGTCTGCGCCCGCGGCGCGCCGGCTGCGTGTTCGACAACAGGTGATTGAGCTGGATGAACGGGTTCATGAGCTCGACGACGAGCGTGGGACTATTCGAATAGCCATCCAGCTTCAGTCGCCTTTCGAGCTCCTTTTTTCCTCGGCAGATATTGTCGGGTCGGGGCCCATCCTTGCCCGCGATCGTGCGCGTCACGTCCCCGACAGCTTCGAGGTCCGCATGGATACAAAAGAACACCATGTTCTCGAGGCCCTCGACCACATTGCCCTTCGCGAGGAGCTTCTCCCGTCCAACCGCGTTCGCGGCAGCGACAACCGTCCCCTCGATATCGAGCAGCGAGGCGATATCCACTTCGCTCATTCTTCGGTGCTCTCGCTCAAGCGCCTCGCGAAACCTGCGAAGTGAAGAGAGCGCTTTGCCCTGCGGCAAGCCGCAACTCATCAAGCGCAGAGCGATAAACAAGGCGAGCACAGAATACGCCGAGAAGGTGACATCGCGCCCAGAGCCGACCGCATCGCTGTCATGAAACGCGAATACAGAAGGTGTGACGCTACCCGATGGCGGCTTACTCTTTCGATCGAGGTCGAGCAGACGCTTGATCCGAGTCATTATGATATCGTCCGGCAAGCCCGAGTAGCTCGACCGAATGGCCTTAATTAGGACCTCGTTGACTTGGTTGCGCTTGAACATTGAAACCTCAGTACGCACCGCAATCTGCAGCAGCGGAATTGCGGTGTCAAGTTGGACTTTTATTTCAGGGCGCGCAACGCCTTGCTCCGGGCGACAACTCCGGCTGACGGCCGCTGATCAACAGTCGAAGTTTCCCTGTTCCCGCTCTAGGGAGAACTCTGGCTAACTCACTGAATTGTCCAAGGAAGTGTCGCGGCTTCGCGGCTGAGAAAACGCCGATTTTCCGCGGTTTCTCTGTTTCTTTCCGTGTTAGCAGGGAAACTCACTGCAGAGACGGGTGCTCGACGGACTGCCAGCAGCACCAGCGTTTTCCAGTCAGATGGACGACCTCGCCATAAGCGCCTCCGGTGCTGAAGGCGCCTGGTAGCGCGGCTTTCGCAGGCCGCGATGGCGTGGACGATCCGTGGACCGTGCCCCGCTCTGTGCTCGACCCGGGATGCCGTCATGGCCGGGTGCCGTTCGCCACATGCGATCGCCGGGCTTCATGGTCCCTGCGATCTCCGCACGTCTGTGCGCTGCGGATCAGCGTTGATGGATCGTTTTCCCCAGGCGGACGCGCACCCTCACCGATCGCAGGAAACAAATCGCGCTGCGACGCAAGGTCAGCGACGAGCAAGGCTTTTTATTTCCGGCAGCCGGGAAAGCTCATAGATCGCGTCGCATTCGCGCGATCATATCGCGACAGTATGTCTCCGAGAAAGACATTCTCTCACAACCATATCCGCAAAAGCCATGCGCGAAACGGAGATACACCCCAAATTTATCAGGGCGCGGGGGTTGTCGGCGCGGGCGCCGGGATCGATGGTCCCGCGGGCGAGTACGCAGAATCGTCCAACCGGGGGGCGCCACGATGACGGACAAGGCGACAGGAAAGCTGTCTCTACCGGCCCTGACGGCCATGGTCGTCGGCTCCATGGTCGGCGCCGGCATCTTCAACCTGCCGGGGCGCTTCGCCACGGCGACGGGGCCCTTCGGCGCGATCATCGCCTGGCTGGTCGCCGGCACCGGCATGTACATGCTGGCGCGCGTGTTCCAGTCGCTGGCGCAGCGCCGTCCCGACATCGATTCCGGCGTGTTCGCCTATGCCAAGGCCGGCTTCGGCGACTATATGGGCTTCCTCTCGGCCTTCGGCTACTGGCTGGGCAGTTGCCTCGGCAACGTCTTCTACTGGGTGCTGATCGGCTCGACGCTGGGGCGCTTCTTCCCGGACCTGTTCGGCGACGGCTCGAGCGCGGTGGCGATCATCGTCTCGCTGGTCGGCATCTGGGCCTTCCACTTCATGATCCTGCGCGGCGTCGAGCAGGCGGCGGTGGTCAACACCATCGTCACCATCGCCAAGGTCGTGCCGCTGCTGGTGGCGGTCATCGCCATGGCGATCGCCTTCAACTTCAGCCAGTTCTCCGAGAACTTCTTCGGCGGCGTCGGCATGCCGGAAAAGACCCTGCTCGCCCAGGTGCGCGACACCATGCTGATCACGGTGTTCGTCTTCCTCGGCATCGAGGGCGCCAGCGTCTATTCGCGCTTCGCCAAGACGCGGCGCGACGTCGGCACCGCCACCATTCTCGGCTTCGTCGGCGTCACCGGGCTGATGGTCGCCGTCACCCTGCTGCCCTACGCCACCGCGCCGCGCGCCGCGATCGCCGGGGTGCAGAATCCCTCGCTCGCCGGGGCGCTGGAACTGGTCGTCGGCCATTGGGGCGCGGTGCTGATCTCGATCGGCGTGCTGGTCTCGGTGCTCGGCGCCTATCTCGCCTGGTCGCTGATCTGCGCCGAGGTGCTGTTCGCGGCGGCGAAGTCGAGCGACATGCCCAGGCTCTTCGCGGCGCAGAACCGCAACCGCGTGCCGGCCAATGCGCTCTGGCTGACCAATATCGTGGTCTCGCTGTTCGTGATCTCGACCTTCTGGTCCCGCGACGCCTTCAACTTCATGCTCGACATGACCAGCGTCACCGCGCTGCTGCCCTATCTGCTGGTCGCCGGCTACGGCGTGCTGGTGGCCAGGCGCGGCGAGGGCTACGAGCCCGGCCGTCCCGACAGCCGCGGGCGCGACCAGCTCTTCGCCTGGCTCGCCGTGGTCTACACCCTGTTCATGTTCGTCGCGGCCGGCCTGAAATACGTGCTGCTGGTCGCCGTGCTCTTCGTGCCCGGCACGGTCCTCTACGTCTGGGCGCGGCGCGAGCAGCGGGCGCAGCTGTTCACGCCGGTGGAGCTCGTCGTCTTCCTGGTGACGCTGGCGGGGGGGCTGATCGGCACCTACGCGCTGCTCACCGGCCTGATCAAACCCTGAACCGCGGAGTTTTCACGATGACATATCAGTTTGGGGTCCATTCCGAGGTCGGCCAGCTGCGCAAGGTCATGGTCTGCTCGCCCGGGCGGGCGCATCAGCGCCTGACGCCGAGCAACTGCGATTCCCTGCTGTTCGACGACGTGCTCTGGGTCGACGTCGCCAAGCGCGACCATTTCGACTTCATGACCAAGATGCGCGATCGCGGCATCGAGGTGGTCGAGATGCACAACCTGCTGGCCGAGACCGTCGCCATCCCCGAGGCGAAGGCCTGGATCCTCGACAACCAGGTGGTGCCGAACCAGATCGGCACCGGCTTCGTCGACGAGGTCCGCTCCTATCTCGAGGGCCTGTCGCATCGCCATCTCGCCGAGACGCTGATAGGCGGGCTCTCCACCCACGAGTTCCCGGAGACGATCGGCGGCGAGACGCTGGCGCTGATCCGCGACGCGGCCGGCGTCAACGAATACCTGCTGCCGCCGCTGCCCAACACGCTCTACACCCGCGACACCACCTGCTGGATCTATGGCGGTGTCACGCTGAACCCGCTCTACTGGCCGGCGCGGCACGAGGAGACCATCCTCACCACCGCGATCTACCGCTTCCATCCCGACTTCGCCGGCAAGGTGAACGTCTGGTGGGGCGACCCGACGCAGGATTGGGGGCTGGCGACGCTGGAAGGCGGCGACGTGATGCCGATCGGCAAGGGCAACGTGCTGATCGGCATGAGCGAGCGCACCTCGCGCCAGGCGATCAGCCAGCTCGCCGTCGAGCTCTTCGCCCGCGGCGCCGCCGAGCGCGTCATCATCGCCGCCATGCCGAAGCTGCGCGCCGCGATGCATCTCGACACGGTCTTCACCTTCGCCGACCGCGACTGCGTGCTGATCTATCCCGACATCGTCGACCGCATCCAGTGCTTCTCCTACCGGCCGGACGGCAAGGGCGGGCTCGAACTGCGCAAGGATGGCGGCCTGATCGAGACGGTGCGCGAGGCGCTCGGCCTCAAGGCGCTGCGCGTCGTCGAGACCGGCGGCAACGACTACATGCGCGAGCGCACGCAGTGGGATTCCGGCGCCAACCTGGTCTGCGCCGCGCCGGGCGTGGTCTTCGCCTATGACCGCAACACCTATGCCAACACGCTGCTGCGCAAGGCCGGGATCGAGGTGATCACCATCGACGGCTCGGAGCTCGGCCGCGGGCGCGGCGGCGGGCATTGCATGACCTGCCCGATCATCCGCGACCCGGTGGATTTCTGAGCCTGCCCGGCGGCGGGAGCGTGAGACAGCGGCGGGCCCGGCCCGCCGCCGTCTCGCCCGCGCGCCCCGCCTCCCGGTGACCGCATGACCCAGCGCCCCGACCAGAGCTTCGCCCTGCCGACGCTGACCGCCATGGTGGTCGGCTCGATGGTCGGCGCCGGCATCTTCTCGCTGCCGCAGACCTTCGGCCGCGTCACCGGCGGGCTCGGCGCCCTGATCGCCTGGGCGATCGCCGGCGGCGGCATGCTGATGCTCGCCTTCGTCTTCCAGACCCTGTCGCGCCGCAAGCCGGAGCTCGACGCCGGCGTCTACGCCTATGCGCGCGCCGGCTTCGGCGCCTATCCCGGCTTCCTCTCGGCGCTCGGCTACTGGACGGTGTGCTGCCTCGGCAACGTCTCCTACTGGGTGCTGGTCAAGTCGACGCTGGGGGCGCTGTTCCCGGTCTTCGGCGACGGCAACACGGTGGCGGCGGTGGCGGTCTCCTCGGTCGGCGTCTGGATCGTGCACATGCTGATCCTGCGCGGCGTCCGGCAGGCGGCGGCGATGAACACCGTCGTCACCGTCGCCAAGATCATCCCGATCCTGATCTTCATCGCGCTGGTGGCGCTGGCCTTCGACCCGGAAATCTTCGCTGCGAGCTTCCGCGGCGGGCCGGGGCTGGAGGGCCAGGGGCTGGCGGCGCAGGTGCGCGGCACCATGCTGGTCACGGTGTTCGTCTTCGTCGGCATCGAGGGCGCCAGCGTCTATTCGCGCTATGCGCGCCGGCGCGCCGATGTCGGCATCGCCACGCTCTTCGGCTTCCTGGCGGTGCTGTGCCTGCTGGTTTCGGTGACGCTGCTCTCCTATGGCGTGCTGCCGCGGGCCGAGCTCGCCGGGCTGCGCAACCCGTCCATGGCCGGCGTGCTGCAGGCCGTGGTCGGGCGCTGGGGCGCGGTCTTCGTCAGCTTAGGCCTGTTGATCTCGGTGCTTGGGGCCTATCTCTCCTGGTCGCTGCTCTCCGCCGAGGTGCTGTTCAGCGCGGCGAAGGCGGGCTCGATGCCGCGCTTCCTGGCCGGCGAGAACCGCAACGGCGTGCCCGCCGCGGCGCTCTGGCTCTCGAACGGGCTGGTGCAGCTCTTCCTGATCCTGACGCTGTTCGCCGAGGAAGCCTTCCTGCTGGCGCTGAAGCTGACCTCCTCGATGATCCTGCTGCCCTATCTGCTGGTCGCCGCCTACGGGCTGAAGCTGGCGCTCGGCGGCGAGCGCGCGCGGCCGGGCGAGCGCCGGCGGCGGCGCGACATCGTGGTCGCCGGGCTCGCCACGCTCTACACGGCCGGGCTGGTCTATGCCGGCGGGCTGAGCTTCCTGCTGCTCTCGGCCGTGCTCTATGCGCCGGGCACGGCGCTGTTCATCCTGTCGCAACGCGAGCGCGGCACGCGCATGTTCACGCGGGCGGAGGCGGTGCTGTTCGCGCTGATCTGCCTGGCGGCGGCGGCGGCGCTCCACGGCCTCTGGTCCGGCCGCATCACCCTCTGACAGGCCCGGAGCCCCCTGATGATCCGACGCATGGTCTCGGCGAGCCGCTACATCATCGCGATCCCCTTCGCGTTCACCTTCCTGTTCGCGCTGTTCCTGATCGTCTACCAGAGCGTCTCGGTGGTGCGCACGGTCTTCACCATCAACAGCATCGCCGAGTTCTCGGTCGCCTCGGTGAAGAGCATCGCCATCGCGATCATCGAATGCATCGACGTCTACCTGATCGCGATCGGCGCCTACATCATCAGCATCGGGCTCTACTCGCTGTTCATCGACTATGACGCGCCGCTGCCGCGCTGGCTGCAGTTCGACGATCTCGACGACCTCAAGCGCAACCTGATCAGCATCATCGTCGCCGTGCTGGCGGTGCTCTTCCTCAAGGAGGTGTTCTCCTGGGACGGCGGCCGCGACATCCTCTCGCTCGGCCTGTCGATCAGCGCGATGATCCTGGCGCTCGTGCTGTTCATCGTGAAGTTCAAGTCGCTGCCCAAGGCCGCCGACCACCGGCAGGACGACTGAGCCGCGGGGCGATCGCGCGGCGCGACGCGGCGCCGGGTCTCGCCATCCGGGTCTCGCCAGGACGCGCTCGCCGCGCTATCGATCCGCCGCTGCGGCTTCGGACGGGCATCGCCCCCGACGGGCCGCCCCTCCTGGCGCGGCGGGCGCCGCAGCGCAGACGGCAAGGACGAATCGGAATGATCGAGGAATTTCGTGCGGTGGTCGGCCCGGCGGGCGTGCTGACCGAGGCCGAGGACATGGCGGGCTACGCCACCGACTGGCGTCACACCGTGACCGGTGCGCCGGCCTGCGTGCTGCGCCCGCGCAACACGGCCGAAGTCTCCGCCCTGCTGAAGATCTGCCATGAGCGCGGCATCGCCGTGGTGCCACAGGGCGGCAACACCGGCATGGCCGCCGGCGCGGTGCCGGACGGCAGCGGCCGGCAGGTCGTGCTCTCGCTGTCGCGCATGAACGCGATCCGCGCGGTCGACCCGCTCGGCATGACGCTGGAGGCGGAGGCCGGCGTGATCCTGAAGAGCGCGCAGGACGCCGCCGCCGAGGCCGGCCGGCTGCTGCCGATCAGCCTCGCCGCCGAGGGCTCGGCCCAGATCGGCGGCGTGGTCGCCACCAATGCCGGCGGGCTCAACGTGCTGCGCTACGGCATGGCGCGTCAGCTGGTGCTCGGGCTCGAGGTCGTGCTCGCCGACGGCACGGTCGTCGACGGCCTGCGCCGCCTGCGCAAGGACAATGCCGGCTATGACTGGAAGCAGCTCTTCATCGGCAGCGAGGGCACGCTCGGCATCGTCACCGCCGCGGTGCTGCGCCTGCTGCCCCGGCCGAAGCATGTCGTCACCAGCCTGCTCGCGGTCGCCGATCCGGCGGCGGCGCTGCGCCTGCTCAAGCTGATGCAGGAGGAGCTCGGCGACACGATCAACGCCTTCGAGCTGATCTCGGGCTTCTCCTTCGCCATCGTCGAGAAGCATTTCGGCCTCAAGGCCCCGGTCGCCGGCGGCGGCTGGTTCGTGCTGCTCGAGGCCTCCGCCAGCCTGGAAGGCCTGCGCGACGCGGTCGAGGGCGCGCTCGCCCAGGCGCTGGAGGAGGAGATCGCGCTCGACGGCGTCATCGCCGAATCCCAGGCACAGGCGGCACAGCTCTGGGCGCTGCGCGAGCGCGTCAGCGAGGCCGAGCTGAAGGAAGGACGCGGCGTCAAGCACGACGTCTCGGTGCCGATCCCGGCGCTGCCGGCCTTCCTGGCCGAGGCCGAGGCCGCGGTGACCGCCGCCTTCCCCGGCGCGCGGCTCAACCCGTTCGGCCATGCCGGCGATGGCAACATCCATTTCAACGTCATCGTCACGCCCGACACCGACGCGGCCCGGCTCAACCGCACGGTGCACGACGTGGTCGTCGCTCATGGCGGCTCGATCTCGGCGGAGCACGGCATCGGCGGCTATCGCGTGGCCGAGCTGGCACATTACCGCGCCGGCACCGAGCTTGAACTCGCCCGCCGCATCCGCCTCTGCCTCGACCCCAAGGCGATCCTCAATCCCGGCAAGGTGATGACCGCCGGCTGACGAGGCCGTCACGCCGACCGCATGATCGCGCCGGGGCCGCCCGGCGCGAGCGCACTGGCGGCGGCGCCCGTCCGGGGGCATATCCGGACGGCACGGCCCGAACCCGCCGGCGATGGCGGGCGGGCACAGCCGGGTTCCGGGCGCGGCGCCCGGCGGCCAACCATGCTGCAATGAGCGGGGGCATGCCCGCGGGAGAGACGCTTATGACGCTGCAAGACGCCCTCTGGTTCGATCCGACCCGCATCTTCGTCGACGGCGCCTGGCGCCAGCCGAGCGGCGGCGGCACGATCGACGTCGAGAACCCCTCCACCGGCACGGTGATCGGCGCCATCGGGCGCGGCACGGCCGAGGACGTCGATGCGGCGGTGGCGGCCGCGCAGGCGGCGATGGACGGCGCCTGGGGCCGGATGAGCGCCACCGAACGCGGCCGCATCATGAGCAAGATGGCGACGCTGGTGCTGGAGCGCGCAGAGAAGCTCGCCATGATCGAGGCGCTCGACGTCGGCAAGCCGCTGCACCAGTCGCGCAACGATTCGATCGCGCTGGCGCGCTATCTCGAATTCTACGGCGGCGCCGCCGACAAGCTGATGGGCACCACCATCCCCTATCAGGACGGCTTCACGGTCTACACGCTGCGCGAGCCCCATGGCGTCTGCGGCGTGATCATCCCGTGGAACTACCCGATGCAGATCCTCGGCCGCGCCGTCGGCGCTGCGCTCGCCGCCGGCAATGCCTGCGTGCTGAAGCCTGCCGAGGACGCCTCGCTCTCCTCGCTCGCCTTCGCGGCGATCGCCGAGGAGGCCGGCCTGCCGGCCGGCGCGCTCAACGTCGTCACCGGCTTCGGCCATGATGTCGGCTCGGCCCTGTCCGGCCATGCCGGCGTCGACCACGTTTCCTTCACCGGCTCGGTCGGCACCGGCGAGCGCATCCAGGCGGCCGCGTCGCGCAATGTCGTGCCGGTGACGCTGGAGCTCGGCGGCAAGTCGCCCCATATCGTCTTCGACGACTGCGATCTCGACAAGGCGATGCCGACCCTGGTCGGCGCCTGCATGCAGAACGCCGGCCAGACCTGCTCGGCCGCCTCGCGCGTGCTGGTGCAGCGCGGCGTCTACGAGGAGGTCAAGCGCCGCATGGCCGAGATCTATCGCGGGCTCGAGGCCGGGCCGGCGATCGGCAGCCACGCGCTCGGCCCGCTGGTCTCGCGCAAGCAGAAGCAGATCGTCAGCTCCTATATCGAGATCGGCCGCAAGGAGCTCGCCATCGCCGCCGAGGGCAAGATCCGCGACGACGCGGCGGCCGAGGGCAATTTCGTCGCCCCCGTGCTGTTCGCCGACGTGCCGCCCGACCACAAGCTGGCGCAGGAGGAAATCTTCGGCCCCGTGCAGGTGCTGATCCCGTTCGAAGACGAGGCCGAGGCGCTGAAGATCGCCAACGGCACGCCCTACGGGCTCGTCGCCGGCGTCTGGACCCGCGATGGCGGCCGCCAGATGCGGCTGGCGCGCAAGCTCCATGTCGGCCAGGTCTTCATCAACAATTACGGCGCCGGCGGCGGCATCGAGCTGCCCTTCGGCGGCGTCGGCAAGTCGGGCCATGGCCGCGAGAAGGGCTTCGAGGCGCTCTACGGCTTCACCCGCGTCAAGACGGTCGCCGCCTCGCACGGCTGAGCGCCGCGGCACGCAGTACACGAACAGAAGCCCGGGGCCGCCGCCCCGGGCTTCGTCGTTCGGGGACGGCCGCTCAGGTGATGCGGCGGATGCTGGCGGCGATCTCGTCGGCGTCGAAGACGCGCTTCCAGTCGTCGCGCATCAGCATCGGCTTGCCGAATTCGATCGCCTTGTTGCAGGCATCGGAGAAGACGCCGTCGATCTCCTTGAAGGTGACCGCCGCCAGGATGTTGAGATGGCCGAGCAGGAAGTCGCGCGCCGCCTCGCGCGGCACGCCGCGGGCGATCACCTCCTCCATCGCCTCGCGCATCACGTCGAGCAGCGAGGCGACCACCGTCTCGGAGAGGCCGGGCTCCAGCAGCGCCATCTGCTCGACGCTGACGCGATGGCTGCGCATCACCGGCGCGTAGATCACGCCCGCCACCTCGGCACCGAGCGCATAGGCGCTCTCCGGCCCCTGCATCAGCGCGCAGACGATGTGCTGGCGGGCGCCGACGCCGCCGAAATAGTCGCGCTTGGCGGCAAGCTCGGTCTCGTCGTTGAAGATCGGCGGATGGCAGGGATGGGCGACGACATAGGCGATGTCGGCCCGCGCCGGCAGATGGCCGGCGAAGGGCGCCGCCGCGTCGAGCACCATGACCACCGTGCCCGGCCGCAGCGCCGGCACCACCGTGGCCGCGACCTTGCCGATCGCCACGTCCGGCACGGCGAGGATGACGACATCGGCGCCGGCCAGCGCCTCCTCGGGCGCGACGGGCGTGATCCCGAGTTCGCTGGCGAGGCGCGCGCGGCCGGCCTCGCCGATCTCGACATGGGCGACGGTGAAGCGCGAGCCGCGCAGATTGGCGGCGAGCCGCATGCCCATCTTGCCGCCGGCGCCGAACAGCGCGATCGAAGTCATGCCTCATCCTCCCGGCGGCTACGCCTGTCTGCACCCCTTTTGCGCCGCGCTATCCGCGACGCGAGGCGTCTGTCGTCCCTTCCGGCGAGTAAGCGCGTTCCGGGCGGCGATGGAAAGCGAGATTTCGTCGCCGATCTGTGAGGAAAGCTGAGGCGCAGGCGCGGGCAGCCCACCGCGAGCTGCACCCGGACGCCACCGGGCGCCGCCCGGCCCGCCTTGCCGGTGGCTGGCGGCGCAGCTAGATTCCGCGAGGAAAAATCACAGATCGGGGGAGCGGGCGCGTGGGCAAGCCGAGGCCGTCACTGAACGCGCTGCGGGCGTTCGAGGCGACGGCGCGCCTCGCCAGCCTCTCGGCGGCGGCGCGGGAGCTCAACGTCACCCATGGCGCGGTCAGCCGCCATATCGGCGGGCTGGAGGCGATGTTCGGCGTGCCCCTGCTCGAACGCAGCGGCCGCTCGGTGCAGGCGACGCCGCAGGGCACGCGGCTGGCGGCCTCGCTGAGCCAGGCCTTCGCGATGATCGAGACCGGCGTCGAGCAATTACGGCCCGGCCCGCTCACCCTGTCCTGCTCCGCCACCATCATGATGAACTGGCTGATCCCGCGCATCGCCGGCTTCCACCGCCGCCATCCCGAGATCGAGCTGCGCTTCGACATGGCGCATGACCGTGTCGATTTCGTCCGCGACGCGATCGGCGTGGCGATCCGCAACAGCGGCATCGAACCGCCGAAGGAGGTGGTGATCCGGCCGATGATCGACGAATGGATCGGCCCGGTCTGCTCGCCGGCCTATCGCGACGCGCATGGTCTCGCCGGCCTCGCCGATCTGGCGCGCTGCGACCGGCTGGCGACCAAGACGCGCCCAGGCGCCTGGGCGCAATGGCTGGCGACACAGGCACCGGCGCCGGAGCAAGGCCGCGAGGCGGTGCTGTACGAGCACTTCTACCTGATGATCCAGGCGGCGATCTGCGATCTCGGCATCGCGATCGTGCCGCGCCTGCTGGTGCAGGACCATCTCGCCTCGGGCAAGCTGGTGGCGCCCTTCGGCTTCGTGCCGGGCCCCAACCGCATGGTCCTCTGGATCGCGCCGCATCTGCGCCACCGCGCCGACACCCGCGCCCTCGTCGCCTGGCTGAGTGACGCGCTGCGCCAGTCCGAAGCGCCGCCCGCCGCCGCGCCGGCGTGATTTTCCCTGACGCGACGCTGCGGAAATCTCACCAGTCAGCGTCGGCGCCGCGCCCTATAGTCGGGCGACGACAGATGCCGGGGCTGGCGCGCATGCAGCGGATCGAGGCCGACTACCTGATGGAGACGCCGGAGGATCCGGCGCGCGTCGCCGCGATCATGGCGGGCGAGCAGTCGAGCGGCACCTTCACCGCCATTCCCGGCGAGACGGAAGCGGTGAAGGCGCGCGCGGCCGCGACGGTGACGCGGCTCGCGATCGTCGAGGAGACCACCGCCGGCCCGTCCCTGCCCTCTGCCGGGCTGGCGCTGCCGCCAGGCACGCGCTTCCGGCGCGCGCAGCTCACCCTGTCCTGGCCCCTGGCGACCGTCGGCCCGTCGCTGCCGAACCTCCTCGCCACCGTCGCCGGCAACCTGTTCGAGCTGAAGCCGGTGACCGGGCTGCGCCTGCTCGACATCAGGTTGCCGCCGGCCTTCGCCGAGGCCTATGCCGGACCGCGCTTCGGCATCGCCGGCACACGGCGCCTCGCCGGCGTGACCGGCCGGCCGATCATCGGCACCATCGTCAAGCCGAGCGTCGGGCTGACGCCGGAGGAGACGGCGGCGCTGGTCGCCGAGCTCTGCGGCGCCGGCATCGACTTCATCAAGGACGACGAATTGCAGGCAGACGGGCCGCTCTGCCCGTTCGAGGCGCGGGTCGCGGCGGTGATGCCGGTGCTCCACGCCGCGGCCGACCGCAGCGGCCGCATGCCGATGTACGCCTTCAACCTGACCGGCGAGATCGAGGAGATGCGCCGGCGCCACGACACGCTGCTGAAGCACGGCGCCAGCTGCATGATGGCGAGCCTGAACTCGGTCGGGCTCGCCGGGATCATCGAGCTGGCGCGCTTCGGCACGCTGCCGCTGCACGCCCATCGCAATGGCTGGGGCTATCTTAGCCGGCATCCGCTGCTCGGCTGGTCCTACCGCGCCTGGCACAAGATCTGGCGACTGGCCGGCGTCGACCACATGCATGTCAACGGCATCGGCAACAAATTCGCCGAGAGCGACGAGAGCTCGCTGGATTCCGCCCGCGCCTGCCTGGAGCCGCTCTTCCCCGACAAGCCCTGCACGGTGATGCCGGTGTTCTCCTCGGCGCAGGGGCCGCGCCAGGCGCCGGCGACCTATGCGGCGCTCGGCTCGGCCGACCTGATCGTCACGGCCGGCGGCGGCATCATGGCCCATCCCGGCGGCACGGCGGCCGGCGTGACGGCGATGCGCGAGGCCTGGCAGGCGGCGCTGGCCGGCGAAGCGCTCGAGGCCTATGCCCGCACCCGGCCGGCGCTGGCCGCCGCGCTGGAGCGCCCGGCATGAGCGACCCACGCCCGCTGCCGCCCGGCCCGCTGATCGCCTATTACGGCGACGACTTCACCGGCTCCTCGGCCGTGATGGAGGTGACGGCCTTCGCCGGGCTGGACAGCGTGCTCTTCCTGGCGCCGCCGACACCGGAGCGCCTGCGCGCCTTCGCCGGGTGCCGGGTGATCGGCATCGCCGGGACGGCACGGGCGCAGACGCCGGCCTGGATGGAGGCTGAGCTGCCCGCCATCTTCGCCGGCCTCGCCGAAACGGGCGCGCCGGTGCTGCTCTACAAGGTCTGCTCGACCTTCGATTCCGCCCCGGCGATCGGCTCGATCGGCACGGCGATCGACCTCGCGGCCGAACGCTTTGCCGGCTGGCATCCGCTGCTGGTCGCCGATCCCGGCATGGGCCGCTACCAGGCTTTCGGCCATCTCTTCGCGCAGGCGCAGGGTGCGGTGCACCGGCTCGACCGGCATCCGGTGATGGCGCGCCATCCGGTGACGCCGATGGACGAGGCCGACCTCGCCCGGCATCTCGCCCGCCAGACCGCGCGCCGCATCGGGCTGGTTGACCTGGCGGCGATGAAGGCCGGCGCGGCGCAGGCCCGGCTGGCGCACGAACTGGAGGCCGGCGCCGAGATCGTCTCGCTCGACGTGATCGACCGCGAGACGCTGGTCGCCGCCGGGCGGCTGATCTGGGAGCACGGGCCGCAGCCTATCTTCGGCATCGGCTCGCAGGGGCTGGCGGCGGCGCTCGTCGCCTGCTGGCGCGAGGCCGGGCTGCTGCCGCAGGCGTCCCCTCCGCGCCGGCCCGCCCCGGTCTCGCGGCTGATCTGCGTCTCCGGCTCGGTCTCGCCGATCACCGCCGGGCAGATCGCCTGCGCCGAGGCGGCGGGCTTCGCGGTGATCCGGCTCGACGCCGCCCGCGCCGTGGAGCCGCGCGGCTGGAAGGAGGCGCTGGACGATGCGACGCAAGCCGCGCTGGCGGCGCTCTCCAACGGCCGCGACGTGGTGGTGGCGACCGCGACCGGCCCGGACGATCCTGCGGTCGCCGGCCTGCGCGCCGCGGTCGCAGCCACGAGCAGCGACGAGGCGGCGGTGAATGCGCGCATCGGCACCGGGCTCGGCACCATCCTCGACGCGGTGCTGGCGCGCACGGGCCTGCGCCGCGCGGTGATCTCCGGCGGCGACAGTTCGGGCCGGGCCGCCGCCGTGCTCGGGATCGACGCGCTGCGCGCGATGGCGCCGCTGGCGCCGGGCAGCCCGCTCTGCATCGCCTCCTCGCCGCGCCCCGAGCGCGACGGGCTCGAGCTCGCGCTGAAGGGCGGGCAGGTCGGCGCCCCCGATTTCTTCATGGCCGCCAAGGGCTGAGGCGGAGGCGAGCCGCGGGCGATCGTGGCCCTGGCCGTCACCGGCGCTGACGCAGCCCTTGGCGGGCTTTGGGGCAAATGGCGCGCGCCGCTGTGGCGCTGGCCTGGTCTGCATCGCGACGCCGCCGCCATCGCGCGGATCATCCCGCGTCCTTCAACCCGGCATAGACGGCGCGGCTGAGATCGGCGGGGAAGCGGCCGCCGGCGGACATGCCTTCGAGCGCGGTGTTGGTGAAGGCGACCACGGTCAGGCGCTCGGCGGGATCGACCCACCAGGAATGGCCGTAGGCGCCGCCCCAGCGCCAGGTGCCCCCGGTTTCGGGAACGCCGGCGGCGACAGGATCCCGCAGGACGGAGAAGCCGAGGCCGAAGCCGAGCCCCGGCGATCCATCGATCGCCAGCGCTGGGATCTGGTCGCGGGCCATCTCGGCAACGAGGTCCGGCGCCAGCAGCCCCTCCCCGCCCCTGCGCAACGCGTCGAGCAGCGCGAGCGTCTCCGCCACGGAGCCGATCATGCCGGCGCCGCCCGAGGGAAAGGCGTCGGCGTCGAAGGCACGCGCCGGGTCCATCGCCAGCCCGGCCAAGCCCGGCAGGAAGGGCACGAGGTCAGGCTCGCGCATGCGGCGCGGGCGCGGCGTGTCGTCGGCATAGGGCACGGCCAGCCGCCCGGCATCGGCGACGGCGAAGCCGGTCTCGGCGAGCTTCAGCGGCCGGGAGACCAGATCGTGCACCGCCTCGGGCAGCGTCATGCCGGTCGCGGCCTCGATCACCGCGCCGACGACGTCCGTCGCGAGCGAATAGGAGAAGCGCGTGCCGGGGGCGAAGAGCAGCGGAACGCCGGCGAGCCGCCGCAGGTTCTCGGCCAGGGTGATGCCGGAGCGGTCCATACCGTCGGAGACGCCAGCGCGGTGCAGAGGGTCATCCTCGGCCTCGAAGAAGCCGTAGCCGAGGCCGGCCGTGTGCGTCAGCAGATGGCGCAGGGTGATCGTGACGGTCTCGCCGTCGAAGCGGGGGCGGAACGCCGGCAGCCAGTCGCTGACCGGCGCATCGAGCGCCAGCCGGCCGCGATCGACGAGGGCGAGCGCCGCGACCGAGACGAAGAGCTTCGAGACCGAGGCCAGCCGGAACAGCGCATCGGCCCGCATCGGCAGCCCCGCCTCGCGATCGGCGAAGCCGGCGGCGCGGCTGTAGAGCGGCTGGCCGTCGCGCAGCACGGTGACGACAGCGCCGACGATGCGCTCGGCGGCGAGCGCGCCGGCGATGACCGCGTCGAGGCGGGTGGCGAGACTGCTCGCAGGGATGTCGCTTCGGGTCATGGCTGGCCTTCCTTCGCGCTGGACTGAGGGGACGGGAAACCGTGGCGCTTCGCCTGCAGCGTCACGGCCAAGGCGAGGATGAGCAGCGGCAGCGGCGCCCAGATCAGGGCGCGCGCGCCGGCCACGTCGAGCAGCAGGCCGCCGAACAGCCCGCCTCCGGCGATGGCGAGGTTCCAGGCGGTGACGAGCATGGACTGCGCGGTATCGGTCGCAGGGCCGGCGGCGCGGGCGAGCGCCGTCTGGAACAGGGTCGCTGTGCCGCCGAAGCCGAGCCCCCAGATCGCCATGCCGAGCCCGAGGAGAGCGGCCGAGGCGCCGGCAGCGGCGAGCGACAGGCAGGCGACGATGAAGAGGGCGGTCGCGCCGAGGGCGAGGAGGCGCAGCCGGCGGTCGATGGCGATACCGACCAGGCCGATGCCGAGCAACGCGGCCGCGCCAAAGACGAGCAAGGCGAGATCGGTGCGCAGGGCCGTGCCCGTGCCGGCGAGAACCGGCGCGATATAGGTGTAGAGCAAATTGTGGGCGAGCACGAAGGCGAGCGTCACGACCAGCACGGGCCGGATGCCGGGCAGCGCGAGCACGGCTGCGGGCGAGAGGCGCGCGGCCTGTCGCTGCCCCGGAAAATCCGGCAACCTCGCCAGGACCCAGAGGATCAGCAGCAGCGAAAGCAAGCTCATCAATCCGAAGCAGAGGCGCCAACCGACGATGCCGCCGAGCAAGGTACCGGCCGGAATGCCGAGCGAGAGCGCCAGCGGCGTTCCCACCATGGCGACGGCGATGGCGCGGCCCTTCAGCCGGTCCGCCACCATGCGTGCGGCATAGCCGGCGATCAGTGCCCAGAGCAGCCCGGCCGAGACGCCGGCGAGAAAGCGGGCGGCGAGCGTCACGGTGTAAACCGAAGACAGCGCCGTCACGCTGTTGGCGACGGCGAAGCCCGCGATCGCCGCGAGCAGCACCGGCCGGCGGCGGAAGGCCGCCGTCGCATGGGTCAGCGGCACGGCCGCGAGCAGGGAGCCGAGCGCATAGACGCTGACCCATTGGCCCGCCAGCGCCTCCGACACGCGAAGGCTCGCGCCGATCTGCGGCAGCAGGCCGGCGGGCAGTGCCTCGGTGAGGATGGTGACGAAGCCGGCCATGGCGAGGGCGAGCAGCCCCGGCCAGGGCAGGCGATTGGCGGCGGCGGGAGCGACGATGTCGGATGCGGTCGATGTCATGGCCGGAGGTTACGGCGGCCGCGCCCCTGGATTAATTAGGGGTGAGTTTCGATCTCATCGGACATTGATGTCCGCAATTGAGACTTGCCATGGAGCATCTCGGCGCGCTCGCCGCCTTCGTCCAGACCGCCGATTCCGGCGCCTTCACCGCAGCCGCCGCCAAGCTCGGCGTCTCCTCCTCGGCGGTGGGCAAGGCGGTGGCGCGGCTGGAGGAGCGGCTCGGCGTGCGGCTCTTCCACCGCTCGACGCGCTCGCTCACCCTGACGCCGGAGGGCAGCCGCTTTCTCGATCGCTGCCGCAGGATCTTCAGCGAGATCGAGGCGGCCGAGCTCGAATTGTCTCAGGTGCGGGCGGCGCCGCGCGGAAAGCTCCGGGTCAGCCTGCCGCTGATCGGCATGCTGATGATGCCGGCGGTGATGGCCTTCATGCGCGCCTATCCGGAGATCGAACTCGACCTCGACTTCACCGACAGGCTCGTCGATGTGATCGAGGAAGGCTTCGACGCGGTGATCCGCACAGGCGAGGCGCGCGACAGCCGGCTGATGATGCGCCGCCTCGGCGCCTTCTCGCACAGAATCGTCGCCTCGCCGGCCTATCTCGCCGCGCATGGCACGCCGCGCCGGCCCGAAGACCTGCTCGGCCATGCCTGCCTGCGCCACCGTTACCCGTCGACCGGCAAGCTGGAGCGCTGGCCGCTGGTGCGCGACGGCGTCGATCTCGACCTGGATCTGCCGATGGCGGCGGTGGCGAGCACGATGGAGCCGCAGATCTGCCTGGCGGAGGAAGGCTTCGGCCTCGCCTGCCTGCCGCGCTTCGCCATTCGCCGGCAATTGCAGCGCGGCGACCTCGTCGCGGTGCTGGAGGATCACGTCCGCGACGTCGGCGCCTTCCACATCCTCTGGCCGGCGAGCCGCCATCCCTCCCCCAAGGTCGCGGCCTTCGTCGGCTTCATGGCCGAGACCCTGCTGAAGCAGGAGGCGGCGGCGCGCTGAGAGAGGCCGCCTGCCGACAGTCGCGGCGCTTTCCTTGCGGCGTTGCCGGTCAGGACCGCGGCGGCGGCAGTCAGCGCTTCACCAGCGCGCAGGTCGATGCCGCCAGCGGCTGGAAGGCCTGCTCGCCGGGGATGGTCGCGATCAGCTTGTAGTAATCCCACGGCGCCTTGGATTCCGAAGGCTTCTTGACCTCGTACAGGTTCATGTCGTGGACCATGCGGCCATCCGGCCGGATCGTGCCGTTCTTGTAGAACACGTCGTTCACCGGCATGGCGCGCATCGCCTTCATCACCGCCGCCGTCTCGTCGGTCCCGGCCGCCTCGACCGCCTTCAGGTAATGGACGACCGAGGAGTAGGTGCCGGTGTGCAGCATGTTCGGCATCGACTTGACCGTGTCGAAAAAGCGCTTCGACCAGGCGCGGGTCGCGTCATCGGTGTCCCAATAGGAGGCTTCGGTGATCGTCAGCCCCTGGGCCTCCTGCAGGCCGAGACCATGCACGTCATGGATGAAGCCGCCGAGCGTCGCCACCTTCTGGCCGCCCTGGGTCACGCCGAACTGGGCCGCCTGCTTGATCGAGTTGATGGTGTCGCTGCCGGCATTGGCGAGGGCGACGACCTTGGCCCGCGAGGACTGGGCGCTCAGCAGCGGGGAGGCGAAATCCGTGGTCCCGACCGGCACCTTGACGCTGCCGAGCACCCGTCCCTTGTTTTCGGTGACGACGCGGGTGGCCTGCTCCTGCAGACCATGGCCGAAGGCATAGTCGGCGGTGACGAAGTACCAGGTGTCGAAGCCCTGCTTCGCCAGCGCCTGGCCCGTGCTCTGCGCGATCGCGTAGGTGTCATAGGCCCAGTGTACGACATAGGGCCCGCAATTCTCGTTGGTGATCCGGGTCGAGCCCGGCGAGGAGAGCGTGATGATCTTGCCCTTGTCCTTGGCGATCTCGATCACCGCCAGGGCCGGCGACGACGAGGCGACGTCGAGGATGGCGTCGACCTTGCCCTCGTCGAACCATTTGCGCGCGATCGCGGCGGCGATGTCGGGCTTGTTCTGATGGTCGGCGAAGACGAGCTCGACCGGCTTTCCGAGCACCTTGCCGCCGGCCTCGTCGATCGCCATCCGGGCGGCGGTCACCGCGCCGATGCCTGTGATGTCGGCATAGACGCCGGACATGTCCTCGATCACGCCGATGCGGATCACGTCGTCCGAGATGGCGGGCGCCTGCGCGGAGGCGGCCGTCGAGACGGCGGTCAGCGCAGTGGCGGCGAGCAGGCCGAGCGCGAGAGGGGTGAAGCGCTTCATCGTTCCTCCGGATGGTCTTATTGGCGTTGGTGACCGCATGCGATCGCGCCGTCATTTTCCGGCAGGCGGCCCGGCGCGCTCAACGTTCGTCGCCGACATCGCAGGGCGGCAGATATGTGGCCTTCTGACAGCGGCCTTCCGCCTCAGCGCTTGGCGCGCGTGGCGAAAGCGGCCAAGCCGCGCCGGGCGTCCTCGCTGGTGAAGGTGCGCTGGCCGAGCTTCGCCTCGGCGGCGAAGGCCTCGCGATAGGGCAGGTCCTGCAGGGTCAGCGCGGCCTGCTTGATGGTCTGGACCGCGCTCGGGCTGAGCGCGGCCATGCGCTGCGCCAGCTCCATCGCCGCCGGCTCCACCTCCGCCGCCGGCACGACGCGGTTGATCACCCCCCTTGCCAGCATCTCGGCGCTGGAGAAGCGCTGCGCCGTCAGCAGGATCTCCATGGCGTGGGCATGGCCGATCTGGCGGATCAGGCGCACCAGCGTTCCGCCCGCCGGCACGAAGCCATGCACCGCTTCCGGCAGCTGGAAGACCGAATCCTCCGCCGCGATGCGGATATCGCTCGCCAGCATGAGCTCGAACCCGCCGCCGATGCACAGGCCGCGAATGGCGCAGACCATCGGCTTGTAGAGCGGCACGTTCTTGAGGTGAGCCGGGTCCCATTCGCTGATGTCGAAGCGGTCGCTCGCCAGCGCCGGAATGGATTCGGTCAGGTCGGCGCCGACGCAGAAGGCGCGCTCGCCCGCCCCGGTCAGCACCACCGCGCGGACGGCATCGTCCGCCGCCGCCGCGACGAAGGCGTCGCCGAGGTCGCGATACATCGCCAGCGAGAGCGCGTTGAGCTTGTCGGGCCGCGCGATGCGGATGATCGCGACCGGGCCGTCGCGCGTGATCTCGATGGCCATCTCAGATCGCTCCGCCGTCGACCAGCCGCTGGATCGCGGCGTCGTCCAGGTTCAGCAGCTCCGCCAGCAGCGTGCGCGTATGCTCGCCCGGCGCCGGCGCCTTGCCGAGCGGGATCTCGCCGACGGCGGAGAGCTTGATGGGGGAGCCAAACATGCGCACGCTCTCGCCGGCGACCGGGATCTCGACGATCATCCTGCGGGCCGCGATATGCGGGTCCTCCACCACCTCCGGCACGGTCCGGATCGCGCTGAGCGGAATGCGGTCGCCCGCCATCGCCTCGAGTTCGGCCTTGCCGTAGGCGCTGAACCAGCGCTCCAGCAGCGGCGTGACCCGGCTCTCGGCGACGGCCGGGTCGAAGCGCTTCTCCATCGTATCGATCTCGGGATCATCGGCCAGATGCGGCTCGCCGAACATCTCGCAGGTCAGGCGCCAGAACTTGTCGGTGTAGCCGCCGAAGAAGACATAGCCGTCCTTGCAGGGGAACTGGCCATAGGGCCTGACGAAGGGATGCTCGTTGCCGAGCGGCACGGCCGTCTCGCCCCTGGTGGTGTAGCGCACGACCGCGTTCTCGGTGAGCGTCAGGATGGAATCCTGCTGCGCCACGTCGACCACCTGGCCTTCGCCGCTGCGCTCCGCGACGCGCAGCGCCGCCAGGGTTCCGATCGTGGCGTAGAGCGAGGCGGCGAGATCGCCGATGATGGTGCCGACGCGCACCGGCGGGCGATCCGGATAGCCGTTCATCGACCAGAGCCCGCCCACCGCCTGCCCGGTGTTGTCGAAGGCCGGGCGCGAGGCGTTGGGACCGGTCCGCCCGAAGCCGCTGATCGCCGTATAGACCAGACGGGGATTGTGGCGCTTCAGCTCGTCATAGCCGAGGCCGAGCTTCTCCATCGTGCCCGGCCGGAAATTCTCGACCAGCACATCCGCCTTGGCGACGAGCTGCTTCAGAAGCGCCTTGCCCTCGGGCGTCTTCAGATTGAGCGAGAGGCCGCGCTTGTTGCGGTTGAACTGCGAGAAGAAGGCGCTCTCCCCGCCGTCGGCCTCGCCCTCGCCGCCGACGAAGGGCGGGAAGCCGCGGGCATAATCGGGATCGGCCGGATGCTCGACCTTGATCACGTCGGCGCCGAGATCCGCCAGCAGCATGGCGCAGAACGGCCCGGCCACGACGCGCGTGATGTCCAGAACGGTGATCCCCGCCAGCGGCCGGCCGGGCGCATCCCGATTTCCCTGCCGCGATGCCTGCCCTGCCATCATCCCGTGTTCCTCTTCAAGCGACCGACCGGGCGGCCTGCGCCCGCGCGACCCGCGATTGCGTGCCCTTGCCGAGATGGCCGGACACGAACGCGCCCGCCGCGATCAGGGCGGGGAGATCGATGCCGGTCGACAGTCCCATGCCGTTCAACATGTAGACGACATCCTCGGTCGCGACATTGCCCGTAGCGCCGGGCGCGAAGGGACAGCCGCCCAGCCCGGCGACCGAGGCATCGAAGCTGCGGATGCCGGCCTCGATCCCCGCATGGATATTGGCCAGGGCCTGCCCGCGGGTGTCGTGGAAGTGCAGGGCGACGCGGTCGGCGCCGATCGCCGCGGCGACGGCGGCCGCGACCTCGCGCGCCTGCCGCGGCGTCGCGACGCCGATCGTATCGGCGATCGAAACCTCGTAGCAGCCCATCTCGACCAGCCTCTCCGCGAGCCGCACCACGGCCGCCAGCGCGACGTCGCCCTCATAGGGGCAGCCGAAGGCGCAGGAGACATAGCCGCGCACCGGCAGCCGGCCGTCCAGGCGCGCGACGATCGGCGCGAAGCGCGCGAGGCTCTCCGCCACCGTGCAATTGATGTTGCGCCGGGAGAACGACTCGCTCGCCGAGGCGAACACCGCGACCTCGTCGGCGCCGGCCGCGAGCGCCGCCTCGACCCCGCGCAGGTTCGGCACCAGCGCGATGAAGCGGGCGTCCGGAGCACGGCGCGCCGCGGCCAGGACCTCCGCCGTCCCGGCCATCTGCGGGACATGGCGCTCCGAGACGAAGCTGCCGACCTCGATGGCCCGCAGCCCGGCGGCGACGAGCCGGTCGACCAGCGCCGCCCGGACCGACGCCGGCAGGGTCACCGCCTCGGCCTGGAGCCCGTCGCGCGGCCCCACCTCGACGATCCGAATATCCGCTTGCATGCGCCGCCCACCGTGGTTTCCGCTCAGCCATGCCCGAGCCGCAGGAAAGGCGAAATGTAGATTTCATCCATGAAACCGGGCATTGAATAGAGGCCGGAACCATCACCCTCGCCCGCCGGCTGCGCTAGCAGCTGTCGGACCGATCCACGCGCGGCCAGACGGGAGTCAGGCATGGACCAGCTGAGGCGGGAGCCCGCGCGACCCGTGGCGGAAACCGACATCGTGGCGGGCTTCTATTCACGGATGCTCGCCCTGCTGGACCAGGGCGGGAACCCGTCCGGCTTCGAACAGCTCACCGTCGAGGCGCGTGGGCTCGAACCGCGGCTGCGTAGCCGGGTCGAGGCCGACATCGCGCTGGCCATGCGGCTGCGCGAACATGTCGAGCACAAGCTGAAGCGCGAGCACGAGCTGATCGCGCTGAACGAGACCGCCCGCGATCTCTCGGCGATGCGCGATACCGACCAGGTGCTGCAGGCGATCATCCGCCGCGCCCGCCAGCTCGTCGGCAGCGACCTCGCCTATCTCTCCGCCGCCGCCGACGATCGCAGCCCCCTGCATGTCCGCGCCACCGAGGGCGTGATCTCGGAGGCGTTCGCCAGCATCGTGGTGCCGCGCGATGTCGGGATCTGCGGCAGCGTCGTGCGCACGCGCAAGCCCTGCCAGTCGAGCCAGTACCGCACGGATGGCCAGTTTCACCACGACCCCGTCATCGACGCGGCGATCCATGGCGAGGGCGTGGTCTCGATCCTGGGCATTCCGCTCGAACTGGAAGCCCACATCATCGGCGTGCTCTTCGTCGCGGATCGCTATGAGCGCTCCTACAACCCGCAGGAGATCTCGATCCTGCAGTCGCTCGGCACCTTCGCCGCGCTCGCCATCGAGAATGCCCGCCTGCTCGAGGAGGGCCAGCGCGCCCTGGCCATGGCGCGCGACGCCAATGTCGCCCTGCGCACCAAGGCCGACGACATCGAGAGCGCGGCGGTGGCGCATGAGCGGCTGACGGAGCTCATCGCGCGCGGCGGCTCGCTGGAGGATCTGCGCCAGCGCGTCGCGACCCTTCTCGGCGGCGAGGCCGTGATCCTCGACGAACGCCAGATCGCCATCGCCGGCAGCCTGCCCGACGACATGCGCGATCACGGCCTGGCGGCGGCCATCCGCGAGAGCGTGCGGCTCGGCCGGTCGGTGCAGTTCGAGGCCGGTACGGACCGCACCACCATGGTCGCGGCCGTCACCAGCGGCGCGGTCCGCCTCGGCGCCGTCGTACTGGTGCGCGAGCGGCCGATGAGCTCGGCCGAGATCCGCACGCTGGAGCGGGCCGCGCTGGTCACCGCCATCGTGCTGCTCTCGCTCGAGCGCGTCGCCGAGACGGCCTACCGCACCGTGGCCGACATCCTGTCCGCCCTGCTGCGCGGCACTTCGGACCCGTTCGGGCCGGAGGCCGCGCAGGCCCTGCCGACCGGCGTCACGCTGTCCTGGCCGGTGACGATGCTGCTCGTCTCCTGCCGCGAGGGCTTCGCCGCGCATCTGCCGCCGGCGCTGCGCGCCGCGATCTCCGGCCGCCACACCATCGGCGCCGCCTTCAACGGCGACCTGGCGATCGCCACCGCCGGCGCCGACTGGGACGCGCTGGCCCGGCGGATCGGCGCGACGCTGCGGGAGGCCGGCCGCCACGACTACAACATCGTCGTCTCGCAGCCGGTCGCCGACATCGCCGGCGCGGCGCCGGAATACCAGCGCCTGCGCCGCGGCCTGGCCCTGCTGCGCAGCCTCGGGCAGAGCGGACGGATCGTGCCGGAGAAGGCGCTCTCGCTCTATGCGCTGCTCTTCGACGGCCAGGGCGAGGACGCGGCGCGCCAGTTCATCCACCACACCGTCGGGCGGCTGCTGGAGCACGATGCGCGACGCAACGCGCACCTTGCGGCCACCCTCTTCACCTATCTGGAATCCGGCCGCAGCCTGCAGCGCGCCGCCGACATGCTGAAGATCCACGTCAACACGATGCGCCAGCGCCTGGACGCGATCGGCGGCCTCTGCCCCGACTGGTCCGAGCCCAGCCGCAGCCTGGAGCTGCACATGGCGCTGCGCCTGCACAGGCTCAGCGAAATCCTGCCGGCCTGAGACAATGGAGGAGGCCCACGGCACGGGCGCCCGACAGTATGGCTCGGCGCCATTGTCGCTCCGGGAAGCGGCTGGCTAAACGCGGGTCATCGCACATGAACGGAGCCCAGCGCCGATGCCCGTCAACAGCCGCCTTCCCGGCTTCTACAAGCTGTCCCCGCGCGACCGCCTGGCGGAGGTCGCGCGTGCCTCCGGCCTCGCCGAGGCCGATCTCGCCTGCCTCGTCCCGCAGGATCCGGAGATGCTCGCGACCGCCGACCGCATGATCGAGAACGCGGTCGGCACCATGTCCATTCCGGTCGGCATCGCCGCGAACTTCACCATCGGTGGCCGGGACTATCTGATCCCCATGGCGACCGAGGAGCCCTCGGTGGTGGCGGCGGCCAGCAACATGGCCTCGGTGGCGCGCCTGCATGGCGGCTTCCACGCCTCGACGGACCAGCCGATCATGGTCTCGCAGGTCCAGGTCGTCGGCGTCGCCGATCCGCGCGCCGCGCGCATGCGCCTCTATGAGGCCGAGGCCGAGATCCTCGCGCTCGCCAACGAGCAGGACCCGATGCTGGTGAAGCTCGGGGGCGGGGCGCGCGCCATCGATGTCCGCATCGTCGAGGCGCGCGACGCCACCTATGTCGTACTGCACCTGCATGTCGACGTCCGCGACGCGATGGGCGCCAACGCCGTCAACACCATGGCCGAGGCGCTCGCCCCCCGCATCGGCGAGATCGCCGGCGGGCGCGTCCGCCTGCGCATCCTCACCAACAAGGCCGACCGGCGCCTCGCCCGCGTCCGCGCCGTCTTCGATCGCGACGCCCTCGGCGGCCCCGACGTCGTGGCCGGCATCGTCGACGCCTATCGCTTCGCCGCCGCCGACCCCTACCGCGCCGCCACCCACAACAAGGGCATCATGAACGGCATCACCGCCGTGGTGCTGGCGACCGGCAACGACACCCGCGCGGTCGAGGCCGGGGCGCACTGCCATGCCGCGGCGAGCGGGCGCTACACCTCGCTCTCGCACTACGAGGTCAATGCGGACGGCCATCTCGTCGGCACGCTGGAGGTGCCGATGGCGGTCGGGCTGGTCGGAGGCGCGACCAAGACCCATCCCGCCGCCCGCGCGGCGGTCAAGCTGCTCGGCGTCACCTCGGCGCAGGAGCTCGCGCAGATCATCGTCGCGGTCGGCCTCGCCCAGAACATCGGCGCCCTGCGCGCCCTGGCGGCGGAGGGCATCCAGAAGGGCCATATGTCGCTGCATGCCCGCAATGTCGCGGCGGCGGCCGGCGCGGTCGGCGACGAGATCGAGGCGGTCGTCGCGCGCCTGAAGGGCGGCGGCCATGTCCGCCTCGATCGCGCCGAGGCGATCCTGGCCGAGTTGCGGGCGAGCGCCTGACCCCCGCTGGCTGGCGCGCAAGCGCCGCCCGCCGCCTCGCCGGATGACGACCAGCGGCCCGACCCTGGTCGTCGTCTCGTGCAGCGCGCGCTGCTGATCGAGAAGCACCGCATCGGTGTCCGCGATCGCCAGCGTGCCGTCGGCGATGACGACCCGGCCGTGGACATGGCGGTTCATCTCCTCGACCAGCCGCGAGCGTCGTCGCGGCGTCGCTGCGCTGCACATGAAAGCGCCCGCCGGTCTGCGCGGTGAAGCGCAGCGCGTCGGAGAAGGCGTACGTGATCTCGAGCCCGCCATTGTGGCCCTGGGTCGAGCGCACCTCGCTATCGATCGGCAGACAGAAATCCGAGCGCTTCTGGCGCCAGGGCAGCCCCAGCACCGGCCACGGCCCGCCGATGTCGCGCTCGCGCGGCGCCTCCTCGGCGAAGGAATGGCTCAGCATCGCAGTGGTGTCCGGCAGGCCGGCCGGCGTGATCGGCAGCTGGCCGCGGATCGCATGACTGGAACCGGTCATGCACTCGTCGTAGCGCCGGAAGGCGACGAAGGGCGGCGCGTTCAGATCGCGGCGGAAGCGCTCGAACGATCCTGCAATGCGCAAGGCGGCCTGGTTCGGGAGCAGCGGGGCGTTGACCGTGAAGGCCTCGGACGCTTTCCCCCCCGGCTCGGCGGCTCGCGCGGGTTTCGTCGGCGCTGCGCCGCCCCCCATCGCGGTCACGATGCGTAATCTCCCGGCAATCGAGCTGGCCGATAGCGCGGCGCATGACACAAGGCTCGCATTCCGGATGCCGCGCCCGGCGCATCGCTCGTTTCGTCCTCCTCGCCGCCATCTCCGTCCTGGCGGCCTGCGGGGACGACAAGCCTCCCGAGCCGGAGGCGCCGGCCGAGGTTTCCGTCGTCCGGCCGAGTCCGGAGAGCGTTTCGATCGCGGAGCTGCTGCCCGGCCGTGTCGTCGCCCATCGCGTCGCGGAGATCCGCCCGCAGGTCGGCGGCATCGTCCTGACGCGGCTGTTCGATCAGGGCAGCGAGGTCGCCGCCGGCCAGCCGCTGTTCCAGCTCGATCCGGCCGTCTTCGCCGCCGAGGTCGACATGGCGGCGGCCGCCCTGAGCCGGGCGGAGGCCTCTCTCACCCGCGCACGGGCCCAGGTCGAGCGGGTCGAGGCCCTGCTCAGGACGAACGCGGCCAGCCGGCAGGCCCATGACGACGCGATCGCCGCGCGGGCGCAGGCCGCCGCCGATGTGGCGCAGAGCCGGGCGGCGCTCGAGCGCCGGCGGCTCGATCTCGGCTTCGCCACGATCCGCTCGCCCATCGCCGGCCGGATCGACCAGGCGCTGGCGAGCGAGGGCGCGCTGGCGGTGGTCGGTGCGGCCTCGCCGCTGGCGGTCGTGCAGCAGATCGACCGCGTCTATGTCGACCTGCGCCAGCCGGCGCGCCGCCTCGACGCGCTGCGCACGCTCGCGCGCAGCGGCGGCCCGGAGTCCAGCGCCCCGGTCGAGATCCTGACCGGAGACGGCGATGCCCATGCCGTCGCGGGCAGGCTGCTGTTTTCCGGCATCGCCGTCGATCCGCAGACGGGCGAGATCCTGCTGCGCGTCGAGGTCGGCAACCCCGATCGCGCCTTGCTGCCCGGCCTGTTCGTGCGGGCGCGACTGCCGCGCGCGCTCAAGCCGGCCGCCCTGCTGGTGCCGTTGCAGGCCGTGCAGCGCGACGGCAACGGCATCGCCCGCATCGGCATAGTCGACGAGGCCGGCAAGGTGGCGCGGCGCGAGGTGGCGACCGGGCCCGAGATCGACGGGCGCGTCGTGATCGAGAGCGGCTTGCGCGCCGGCGAGCGGGTGATCGTCGAGGGACAGGACCGTGTCCAGCCCGGCGCAACGGTCACCGCCCTGCCCTGGCGTCCCGAGCGCCTCGCCGCCACGCAGGCGCCGCGCTGATGGCCGCGTTCTTCATCGACCGGCCGGTCTTCGCCTGGGTGATCGCCATCGCGATCGCGCTCTCCGGCGCCATCGCGATCCCGCGGCTGCCGACGGAGCGCTATCCCGCCATCACGCCGCCGACCATCAGCATCTCCGCGACCTATCCCGGCGCCTCGCCGCAGGCGATGAGCGACGGGGTGGTCGGCCTGATCGAGCGCGAGCTCTCGAGCGTGCGCAACCTGCTCTCCTTCGAGAGCGCCACCGACATGTCGGGCACGGCGACGATCACCGCGACCTTCCGCTCCGGCACCAGCCCGGAGTTGGCGCAGGTCGACGTGCAGAACCGGCTGAAGACGGTGGAGCCGCGCCTGCCGCAGGCGGTGCGGCAGCTCGGCCTGACGGTCGAGGCGGTATCGTCCGGCTTCCTGCTGCTGCTCGACATCGCCTCCACCGGCGCCGCACATGACGAGGTCAGCCTCGGCGACTACGCGGTGCGCAACATCGCCGACGAGCTGAAGCGCGTGCCCGGCGTCGGGCGGGTGCAGCTCTTCGCGGCCGAGCGGGCCATGCGGATCTGGATCGACCCGGTGAAGCTCTCTGCCCATGCGCTCACCTTCGGCGACGTCACCACGGCGATCGCGCAGCAGAACCTGCAGATCGCGCCGGGCGCGCTCGGGGCCGAGCCGACGACGGCCGAGCAGCGTGTCACGGTGCCCTTCGCCGTCGACGGACGCCTGCGCACGCCCGAGGATTTCCGCGCGATCGTGCTGCGCGCCAATCCGGACGGCTCCAGCCTGAGCCTCGGCGAGGTGGCGCGCGTCGAGCTCGGCGCGCAGTCCTATGCGTTCGCGACGCGCTCGGACGGCAAGCCCGTCGCGACGCTCGCGGTCCAGCTCGCCCCGGGGGCGAACGCGGTCACGACCTCGGGCGCGATCAGGGCACGCATGAGCGACCTCGCCCGGGCGATGCCGGAGGGCATGACCTATTCGATCCCCTTCGACACGGCGCCCTTCGTCCGCGTCTCGATCGAGAAGGTGCTGGTCACCCTGCTCGAGGCGATGGCGCTGGTCTTCCTGGTGATGTTCCTGTTCCTGCAGAACATCCGCTGCACGCTGATCCCGGCGATCGTCGCGCCGATCGCGCTGCTCGGCACCTTCGCGGTGATGCTGGCGGCCGGCTACTCCATCAACGTGCTGACCATGTTCGGCATGGTGCTGGCGATCGGCATCATCGTCGACGACGCCATCGTGGTGGTCGAGACCGTCGAGCGGCTGATGGCCCAGGAAGGGCTGTCGCCGCGCGAGGCGACGATCCGGGCGATGGGCGAGATCACCGGCGCGGTGATCGGCATCACCCTGGTGCTCACCGCCGTGTTCGCGCCGATGGCGCTGTCGGGCGGCTCGGTCGGCGTGATCTATCGCCAGTTCGCGCTGGCGATGGCGGTCTCGATCCTGCTCTCCGCCTTCCTGGCACTGACGCTGACGCCGGCGCTGTGCGCGACCATGCTGCGGCCGCTCCCCGGCCATGGCGCCAAGACCGGATTCTTCGGCTGGTTCGACCGGCGCTTCGAGCGCCTGACGACGCGCTACACCGGTCTCGTCGCCCGGCTGGTCGGCCAGCCCCGCCGGGTGATGGCGGGCTTCGCGGCCATCCTCGTCCTGCTCGGCCTCGCCTTCGCCCGGCTGCCGTCGGCCTTCCTGCCGGACGAGGACCAGGGCTATGTCCTGACCTCGATCCAGCTGCCGCCGGACGCGACCGCCAATCGCACGCGTGCCGCGGCGGCGATCATCGAACGGCACAATGCCGCGCGCCCGGCCGTCCGCCACACGGTGAGCATCCTCGGCTTCGGCTTCTCGGGCTCGGGGCCGAACGCGGCGCTGATCTACACCATGCTGAAGGACTGGGGCGACCGCCCCGGCATCAGCGCAGCCGACGAGGTCGCGCGGATCGAGCAGGCGGCCCGGGCGATCCGCGAGGGCAGCGTCGTCACCATGCTGCCGCCGGCGATCGACGGGCTCGGCACGACCTCGGGCTTCGCGCTCAGGCTGGAGGATCGCGCCGGGCGCGGCTCCGCCGCGCTCGCCGCCGCGAAGGATCGGCTGCTGGCGCTCGCGAAGGAGAGCCCGGTCCTGACCGGGGTCTACGAGGAGGGCCTGCCACCCGGAAGCCGGATCCGGCTGACGATCGACCGGCAGAAGGCACAGGTGCTCGGCGTCCCCTTCACGGTGATTGCCGAGACGCTCGGCGCGGCGCTGGGCTCGACCTATGTCAACGACTTCCCCAATCTCGGCCGGGTGCAGCAGGTCATCGTGCAGGCCGAGGCTACGGCGCGGATGAACCTCGACGACGTGCTGCGGCTGCCGGTGCGCAACGCCGCCGGCCAGTCGGTGCCGCTCTCGGTGCTGGTGACGCCGGCCTGGGAGACCGGCCCGCTGCAGCTGGTGCGCTACAACGGCTATCCTGCGGTGCGCATCACCGGCTCGGCGGCGAGCGGGCGCTCAAGCGGCGAGGCGATGCGCGAGATGGAGCGCCTGGCCGGCCAGTTGCCGCCCGGCTTCGCCGTGGTCTGGACCGGCCAGTCCCTGCAGGAGCAGCAGGCCGGCGCGCAGGGCCCTCTCCTGCTCGCGCTGTCGATGCTGGTGGTCTTCCTGGTGCTGGCCGCGCTCTACGAGAGCTGGTCGGTGCCGCTCGCGGTGATGCTGGTGGTACCGCTCGGCCTCGTCGGCGCGGTCGCGGCGGTGATGCTGCGCGACATGCCGGACGACGTCTTCTTCAAGGTCGGGCTGGTCACGATCATCGGGCTCTCGGCCAAGAACGCCATCCTGATCGTCGAGTTCGCCAGGGTGGCGCGCGCACGCGGCCTGAACGCGGCACAGGCCGCGGTCGAGGCCGCCCGGATGCGGCTGCGCCCGATCGTGATGACCAGCCTCGCCTTCACCCTCGGCATCGTGCCGCTGATGATCGCCTCCGGCGCGGGCAAGGAGACCCAGCAGTCGATCGGCACCGGCGTTTTCGGCGGCATGATCAGTGCGACCGTGCTCGCCCTGGTCTTCGTGCCAGTGTTCTTCGTCGTGGTGACCGGCATCGCCGAACGTCTGCGCCGCGCGCGCAGCGCTCCGGCCGCGCCCGCTTCGACGACGACGGAGCCGGCGCAGCCGGAGCGGTGACGGGCAGGCCCGTCAGGAGCGCGACGGCCACATCCGCGGCAGCACGTCGGTGGGGCCGTTCCGGTCCTGCAGACGGTGCTTCAGCGTGCCGGCGACATGCAGGGCGACGCAGGCCAGCAGCAGATAGGCCGCGTATTTGTGCAGGGCCTGGAAGACCGCGAAGGCTGCGTCGTTCTTCGGCAGGATCTCGGGCACATGCGGCAGGAAGAAGAACGGCACGCCGTCGCTCTGGGTGAAGCTGCTCGACATCGCGTAGCCGAGCAGCGGCGTCAGCAGCACGAGCGCGATCATCAGGCGATGGATGGCGTGCGACAGGAACCTTTCCCAGCCCCGCAGCGCGGCGGGGGGCTCGGGCAGCACGGTCCGCTCGCGCCAGCGCAGGCCGAGCTGGACCAGCGCCAGCAGCCAGACCAGGATGCCGAACTGCTTGTGGTTCACATAGAAGAAGCCGGCGGTGGCATCGTCCTCGGCGAGGCCGGTCATGTGCCAGCCGGCAGCGATCAGCGCCAGGATCAGGATCGCCCGGATCCAGTGCAGGATGCGCATCGGGCGCGGATAGACGAGGCCCCGCGCGGGTTGCGGCAGTTCGGTCACGTGATGTCCTCGGTTGGCGGCACGGGTCTCGCCCGGCGCGGGATGCTGCGGGTTAGGCCACGCCGCGCCGCGGACTGCCAATGCACGACGTCGTGAGGCGCAGAGGCCGCTGGTTGGGCACGGGATTCATCGACAGCACAGGATCGCGATCGCCAGCACCGGGCCGAAAAAGGCGGCGACCAGCATGGTCGCGCCCGCGAGACGGCGCAGCGGCGGGGCGAGGCGAGGCGGTGGTAGACAAGGCACGCGGCGGCTCCGGGCGCGGCAGGGCATGCGGCCCGGATGACGGGCCCGGCGCCAGAGACCGGCATTCCCTTGCGCGAGCATTACGGCGGCTCCGGCCGCGCCGAAGCGTAATCTTCGTGTAAGGATGGCGGCCGAGAAGCGCGGCTTCCAAGCGCCGCCGCGCCGAAAAGGGTCGATCATCAGTGCGCCTGCTCGTGATAGAGGACGATGCCTCGCTGGGTCCCTGGCTGCGCGACGCCCTGGAGGCCGCGCTCGGCGGGGCGGACCTCGTCACGACGCTCGACGAGGCGCAGGCGGCGCTGCAGGTGCGCCCCTTCGACCTGGTGGTGATGGACCGGCGCCTGCCCGACGGCGATGCCGTGACGCTGATCGCCAGCATGCGCCGGCTCACCCCGCGCCCGAGCATCCTGGTGCTGACCGCGCTCGACGATCCCAACGACATCGCAAAGGCGCTCGACGCCGGTGCCGACGACTATCTCGCCAAGCCCTTCGAGCCGGTGGAGCTGATCGCGCGGGCACGCGCCGTGCTCCGGCGCAACCAGCTCGACCAGAAGGGCATGACCAGCGTCGCCAATCTGCGCTTCGACACCTTCGCGCGCACCGCCTATGTCGACGATCATCCGCTGATCCTGCCGCGGCGGGAACTCGCCCTGCTCGAGGCGCTGATGCGCCGGGCCGGGCAGGTGGTGCTGCGCGAGGCGCTCGACAACGCCGTCTACGGCTTCGACGACGAGATCCAGTCCAACGCCATCGACGCCCATCTCTCGCGCCTGCGCAAACGCTTGCGGGAAGCCGGCTGCCGTGCGGAAATCAAGGCCCTGCGCGGAATCGGCTATCTGATGTCGGAATGAGGATGTCGCTGAAGAGCCGGTCGATCGCCTCCTCGGCAGCCATGCTGCTCGGGGGCCTGATCTCGGCATTGCTGTTCTGCCTCTTCCTCGGCTTCATCGCCTTCTACGGCGACGACGGCGCCCTGGCGCAATACGATATGGCGGCCGAGATCAAGCGCTCCGTCCGCACGGACGAGGCCGGCCGGCCGCAGATCGCGCCGACGCGCCGGCTCCTCCGCTTCCAGCGCCAGTTTCCGGCACTCTGGTACGTGGTCACCACGCCGAAGGGCAGCGTGTCCTATGGCGAGATTCCGGCCCGTGTCGCGGCCGGTCGCGCGCTCTGGGATGCGCCGCAGCCGCGTTCGACCTACGACGCGGGCGGGTCGGAGCTGCGCCTGGTCCAATCGACACGCGCCGGCGAGGGCGCCAGCGTGCTGATCGAGGTCGGCGGCGCGATCTACAGCAGCGCGGAGACGGTGGTGTCGCTGCTGCGCGAGCCCGACATGACCTCCACTCTGCTCGTCGCGGTGATGACCATCATCATCCTCGCCACGATCCTGGTGGTGCCGACCCTGATCGTGCGACCGGTGCGCCGCGCCGCCGCGGCTGCCGAGGACATCGGCGCGCGCGACGGGGTGCGGCTGCCGGTCGATAACCAGCCCACCGAGCTGAAGCCGCTGGCCGTCGCCTTCAATCGCGCGCTCGACCGCATCGACGCGGCCACCGCCGAGCAGCGGCGCTTCCTGTCGAACGCGGCCCATGAGCTGCGCACGCCGCTGACCCGGCTGCGCACCCGGCTCGAACGCGTCGAGGACCGCGAGATCAAGGCGGAGCTGGTCGGCGAACTGCACTCTCTGTCGGCCACCGTCACCATGCTGCTCCAGCTGGCGCGCCTGACCTCCCAGCCCATGGAGATGCAGCGCATCGACCTCGTTCCGGTGGTGCGCGACGCCGTCGCCCGCGAGGTGCCGACCGCGCTGGCGAGCGGCGTCGAGCTCGAGCTTCGCGGAGAGGCGCCGGTGACGGTCTCCGGCTCGGCCCAGGCGATCGGTATCGGCCTGTCCAACCTGCTGCGCAACGCGATCCAGCACGGCGGCAGCGGCGGCCGGGTGGTGATCGAGGTCGCGGCGCCCGGACGGGTCTCGGTGATCGATTTCGGCCCCGGCATCGGCACCGCCTATGACGGGCGCGCCGTGGTCGAGCCCTTCGCGCGCGGCAAGCAGGACGCCGCCGGAACCGGGCTCGGACTCGCCATCGTGGCGCAGGTGGCTGCGCTGCACGGCGCCGGCCTCGCGATCGAGGAGACGCCGGGCGGCGGCACCACGGTGACGCTGAACTTCCCGCACTGAACCCGGGCCGCCACCCGTAATGCGGCGGTAATCCTGACGGCGAGACTGGCGCACATCGACCAGTCACCGGGATCCACCATGCGCAACGTCGCCACGCTTCTTCTCGGCGCAGCCCTCGCCACCGCCCTGCTCGCGCCCTCGGGGGCACGGGCCTGGACGGATCGCGACGATCTCCTCACCGGGGCGCTCGCCGGGGCCGCCGCCGGCGCGCTGGCAGGATCGGTCTTCGGCCCGCCGCCTCCCGCGCCGATCTACCGCGCCCGCCCGTCCTGGAGCCGGCCGCTGCCGCCACACCGGGTGATCGAGGTCTATCGCCACGATCCCTGGGACGAAGACGACGACGAGGACTGGGACGACTGATCCTCAGCCGCCCACGCGCCTCGCGTCTCGTCTCGCCGCCGGCAATCGCCCTGCCGGCGGCGAGACCTCCTCCTGCCATGATCGCATTGCTCCGATGAATTCTCCCGCCGGCGACTTCGCCACGCCCGCCCCGCCGCCGCCCGCCCCGCGCCTGCTCGGCGAGGTCCTGCGCCTCCTGCAACCCTTCTGGCGGCTGATCCTGCTGACGACGCTGGCGGGCGGCGCCGGCGGCATCGCGATGGCCTGGGCGCTGTCGCTGATCAACGGCGCCCTCGCCTCCGCCACCTCGACCGGCATGCTCGTCGGCCTGGCCGCCCTCTGCGGGCTCAGCCTCGTCGGCCAGCTGATCGCCGGCATCGGCAACAGCCTGCTCGGCCAGCGCATCGTCGCGCGGCTGCGCCAGGACGTCTGCGCGCGCATCCTGCGGGCGCCGCTGGCCCAGATCGAGCAGATGAAGAGCCCGCGCCTGCTCGCCGTCCTCAACGGCGACGTCGAGAAGATCGCCGAGTTCGGCAACCATTTCGCCGGCTACACCACCGCGCTCGCGATCGTGCTCGGCTGCTTCGCCTATCTCTTCGCGCTCTCGGTGCCGCTGGTCTGCCTCGGCCTGGTGCTGGTGGCGCTCGGCGCCGTGCTCAACAACCGCGCGATGAGCGCCTGGCTCGCCCGCTTCGACGAGGCGCGCGGCCTCGAGGACCGGCTCCAGAAGCAGTATCGCGCCATTATCGAGGGCGCCAAGGAGCTGCGCCTCAACCGCCGGCGCCGGCTGCGCCTCGAACGGCAGGGCATCGGCGCGCTGACCGACCGGATCGCCGCCGTCAACGGCCGGGCCTATGCGATCTTCTGGGCCGTCGACACGATCAGCATCGCGCTGATCTTCGTCTTCGTCGGCACCGTGCTGGCGCTGCGCCCCTATCTCGGCATCGAGAACGAGGCGATCACCGGCTTCATCATCGTGATGCTGTTCGCCAAGGGGCCGATCGAGGAGCTGGCCAGCGCGCTGCCGGTGTTCAGCCAGGCGCAGATCGCGCTGCGCCGCATCGCCTTGCTGACGACCAGCCTCGCCGAGGCGGGGCCGGACGGCGACGACGCGGCCAGGCCGCCGCGCTTTCGCGAGAGCCTCGCCCTCGACGGCGTGCGCCACCGCTTCGAGGGTGGCAGCGGCTTCGCGCTCGACATTCCGCGGCTGGCGATCCGGCGCGGCGAGATCACCTTCGTCGTCGGCGGCAACGGCAGCGGCAAGACCACCCTGATCAAGCTGCTGCTCGGGCTCTACCGACCCTGTTCCGGTGCCGTGCTGGTGGACGGCGCCCCGGTGACGGCGGCCGGGCTCGACGCCTATCGCCAGCTCTTCTCGGGCGTCTTCGCCGACTATCACCTGTTCGACGAGATCATGGCGGCCCCCGGCGGCGACGCGCGGGTCGGCGCCTGGCTGCAACGGCTCGGCCTGGCGGGCGTCGTCTCGGTCGCGGACGGGCGCCTGTCGACGACCGACCTCTCGACCGGGCAGCGCAAGCGGCTGGCCTATATCCACGCCGTGCTCGAGGACCGCCCGATCCTGATGTTCGACGAATGGGCGGCGGATCAGGATCCGGAGTTCCGGGCCCTGTTCTACCGGACCCTGCTGCCGGAGCTGCGCAGTGCGGGCAAGACGGTGATCGCCGTCTCGCACGACGATCGTTACTTCGATGCGGCCGACCGCGTCGTGCACATGTCCGGCGGGCGCGTCGCCGCGATCGAGAGCCGGCAGGACGCTCCCGCCCCGGCGCCCGCCGGCCGCGAGGCGTAATGCTCGCGTAATCGCGGCGCGGACAATGCCGCGACGCCCAGAACAGGCCTCTCGCCCAGCAACACGTGCCGGCGCGCCGCCCAGCGACGCGCCCGGCCTCGCGAAGGCGCCTTGGCCGCAGGCGGGCGGCCGATGCGCGCGACATGACGGACCATGCCCCAGCGCCCTTCCCACCCTCTCTCGTCCCGGCCGGCAGGATCGTCCGCGGCAGGCGTGTCACCCGTACTGCTCGGCACCGCGCTCCTCTGCGCCGCGCTGCTGGCCGCCTGCTCGACCGTCGAGACCATCGTCGGCGAAGCGCCGGACCTGCCGGCGCAGTATGCGCAGGAGACCGCGCCCGGCCCGCGCCGCGATCCGGGCGACTGGTGGCGCCGCTTTCGCGACCCGGTGCTCGATCGGCTGGTCGAGCAGGCGGCCGCCCAGAATCTCTCGATCGCGCAGGCGCGTGCCCGGCTCGCCGCCGGACGTAGCCAGGCCGGCGCCGCCCCCTCCCTCTTCCTGCCGACGATCGGCGGCAGCGGCCAGGCACTCGCCGGCAATTCGCGCGAGCAGATCGAGGATCCGCTGCGGCGCCCGGTGCTCGCCGGCTTTGACACCAGCTGGGACGCCGGCCTGTTCGGCCTCTCCGACAGCACGGCGCGCGCCGCCGCCGCCTCGGCCGCCATCGTCGGCGACGAGCTGGACGCGGTACGCATCGCGGTGACAGCCGAGGTCGCCGCCGCCTATATCGGCCTGCGCTCGGTGCAGCGGCAGCGCGCCCTGACCGCGGCGCTCGTCACCGCCCAGCAGCGGCGCGCCGGCCTCGCCCGCAGCCGCACGCGCCTCGGCATGGTCGCCCCGGGCAGCGACGGCGAGAGCGTCGCCGCGCTGGCGGAGACGCAGGGCGAGCTGGCCCGGCTCGACGCCCGCGCCGATGCCCTGCGCCAGCAGATCGCGACCCTGCTCGGCAGCGCCACGCCCGACCCGGCCCTCGACACCCCGGCGCCGCAGCCGCTGGCGTCGGGCAGCCCCGACACCGGCCGGCCCGCCGATCTGCTGCGGGCCCGCCCGGACGTGCGGGCGGCCGAGCAGCGCGTGCTGAAGGCGGCGGCCGAGGTCGGGATCGCGCAGGCAGAGCTCTATCCGAAGCTGCGCCTCGGCGGCACGATCGGCATCGGCGGCCCGTCGCCCGGCTCGCTCTTCGGCCTCGCCGGCGGCCCGTCGCTCCAGATCCCGCTCTTCGACTACGGCCGCAGGCAGGCGGCGCTCCACGCCAGGCGCGCGCTGCTCGACGACGCGCTCGCCGCCTATCGCCAGGCGGTGCTCTCCGCCCACCAGGAAGCGTCCGTCGCACTGGCGAACTGGCGCGCGGCGCGCTTGGCGGCGACGCGGCTCGGCGCCGCGATCGAGGCCGACCGCCGGGCCGCCCGGCGGCAGGGCGTGCTGCGCCGCGAGGGCCTGGCCGATGCCGGCGGGCTCGCCGAGGCCGAAGCGGGCCTGCTCCTGGCGCAGCGCCGTCTCGCCGTAGCACGCGAGGCCGAGGGGTTGGCGCTGGTTGCGCTCTGCAAGGCGCTGGGCGCGGGCACTCCCACCCCTGTCGCGGCCACGGCTCCCGCCCGCGGAGCCCGCGGCTGATGGCGGTCGCGCTCGCCCGCAAGACGCTGCTGCACGAATGGCGGCGCTTCCTGCCAGCGGTGATGTCGGTCGGCTTCTCCGGCGTGCTCATCATCGTGCAGGGCGCGCTGCTGCTCGGCATCGTCGGCACCAACGCCCTGCCGGTGACGCGTTCCCGCGCCGATCTCTGGGTCGGCTTTCCCGGCACCCAGAGTGCCGATCTCGGCCGCAGCATCGACGCCGGCGCCGCCGCCGAGCTGCTGGTCGACCCGCGCGTGCTGCGAATCGAGCCCTTACTGATGGGCTCGGGCGACTGGCGGGGCCTGCGCGGCGGCGGCGTCAGCGTCACGCTGATCGGCGTCGATGCGCGACCCGACGGGCTCGGCCTCGCCGAGGCGATGCCGCGCGCGGTCCGCGTCCTGCTGGAGGAACCGGCGACCGTGCTGGTCGACGACGGCGATCTCGGCAAGCTCGCGACCGCGATCGGCGGCACCGCCGAGATCAACGGCCAGCGGGTGCGCGTGGTCGGCACGACGCGCGGCATGCGCGCCATGGGCGGCGTCAACATCGTCGCCTCGCTGGCGACCGTCAGGGCGCTCGACCGCTCGCTCGCCAGTGCCGGCGCCGTCACCTACTACCTCGCCGCGCTGCGCTCCCCGGACACGGCGCGAGCGGTGAAGACCCGGTTCTCGCGCCCGGACGCGCGCCAGCGCTTCGAGGTCTGGACCGCGGCCGAGTTGGCCGGCCGCTCGGTGCGCTACTGGCTGCTGGAATCGGGGGCCGGCGTCGGCTTCATCTTCGCGACGATCGTCGCGCTCTTGGTCGGCACGCTGATCACCAGCCAGACCCTGATGGCCGCGGTCGCAGCCTCGATCCCGCAATACGCGACGCTGCGCGCCATCGGCGTGCCCTTCCCGGCGCTGCGGCGCATCGTCGTCGAGCAGGCCGGCTGGGTCGGCGCGGTCGGCCTCGCCTTCGGGCTCGCCGGCAGCCTGCTCGCCGCGCTGCTGGCCCATCTCAACGGCATTCCCTTCGCGCTCGGGCCGGGCATCATGGCGCTGTCCGGCGGGCTCGTCCTGGCAGTCGCGCTGCTCGCCGGCGTGCTCGCCCTGCGCCGCCTGCGCCATGCCGATCCTGCGGCGCTGCTGCGATGACGGCGCCCACCTCCCTCAGCGCCAGCGGGCTGGCGAAATCCTATCTCGTCCAGTCGATCCGTACCCAGGCGCTGGCGGACGTCTCGCTCACCCTGCGGCCCGGCGAGCTTTCGCTGATCAGCGGCCCCTCCGGCTGCGGCAAGAGCACGCTGCTCTCGCTGATGAGCGGCCTGTCGCGGCCGGACAGCGGCGAGGTGCACGCGCTCGGCACCGATCTCGGCCGGCTCGACGACGCCGGGCGCGACGCCTTCCGCCTCGCGCATTGCGGCTTCGTCTTCCAGGGCTTCAACCTGTTCCCGGCGCTCGACGCGCTGGAGCAGGTCCAGCTGGTGCTCGACTATCGCGGCGTTCCGCAGGACGAGGCGCGCCGCGGCGCAGCCAGCGCGCTCGAGATGGTCGGGCTCGGCCATCGCAGCCATCTGCGCCCGGCCGAACTGTCCGGCGGCGAGAAGCAGCGGGTCGCGATCGCGCGCGCCATCGTCAAACGGCCACGCCTGCTCTTCGCCGACGAACCGACCAGCGCGCTCGACTCCGTCAACGGCGCCATCGTCACCGACCTGCTGCGCGAGATCGCCCATCGCAGCGGCGCGATCGTCGTCTGCGTTTCGCACGATCCGCGCCTGATCGCCCGCGCCGACCGCGTCATCGAGATGGAGGACGGGCGCCTGCGCCGCGACAGCCATGGCGCCCCCGCCCCCAGCGCAACGGAGATCCACCCATGAAGCTCACCCGTTTCGCCACCGTCGCGCCGCTGGTTCTGGCGCTCGCCTTCGGCGCCACCACCGGCATCCTGGTGCTGACCGACAGCAGCCAGGCCGATGCCGAGCCGGCGGCGGAGGGCGCTCCCGTGATCGCGGCAGCGCGCGGCCGCGTCGAGGTCGAGGGCGGGCTCTCGCGCATCCTCGCCACCCGCGATGGCGAGGTCGCCGAGGTGCTGGTCGCCGAGGGCGACCAAGTCGCGGCCGGGGCTGTCCTGGCGCGGCTGGTGGCGCGTGACGCCGTCTTCGCGCTCGCCGCCGCCGAGGCCACGCTCGACGAGGCCAAGGCGCGGCGTGCGTCGCTGGAGACAAGGCGCGTCATGCAGCAGCGCGGCCTGGACCGCATGCGCCGGGCCGCCAGGGAGCAGGCTGTCTCGGCCCAGGCCCTCGACGAGGCGGAGGCCGCGATGGCCGCTCTGACGGGCGAGTTCAGGAGCGCCGAGGCGGCGCTCGCCCTCGCCGCGGCGCGGCGCGACGCCGCCGCCTATGAGCGCGAGCGCCGGGAGATCCGCGCGCCGCTGGCCGGGCGCGTGGCACGGCGCGCGGTGAAGCCCGGCGACACGGTTTCCGCCGCGGCGGCCACCGAGATGTTCGTGGTGATCCCCGATGCGCCGCTGATCGTGCGCGCCGAGATCCAGGAGGGCTTCGTGCGGCTGGTGAAGCCAGGCATGGCCGCCGAGATCGTCGCCGAGAGCGACGAGCGCACCAGCGCGCCGGGCCGCGTGCTGCGGGTCGGCAGCTATCTCGACAATCGCCGCGCCGCCGAGGGCGCGACCGAGCGGGCCGATGTCCGCGTCGCCGACGGCGTGCTCGCGATCGAGCGGCCCGAGGCCTTCCTGATCGGCCAGCGCGTCTATGTGCGCTTCCGCACTCCGTGAGCGCGGGGCGCCCTCGACCTGCGTAATGCCCGCGTAATCCGCCAGTCGCATCGCTCCCCGCAGACGCACAACCGACCGGAGATCTCCCTTGTCAGCCAATCTGCCCGACGACGCCTGGCCGTCCTCCGTCGCGCCCGAGCTCGCCGCGCGCATCGTCGACGTGATCGTCGAGCAGGGCATGCTGGACCGCGCCGCGATGAAGCCCGGCGCCACGCTCGACGAGCTGAACTTCGACTCGCTCGAGGCCGTCATGGTGATCAACGGCATCGAGGATGCCTTCGACATCGAGATCGGCAGCGACCTGAAATGGGGCGAGGCCCGCAATCTCGGCGATCTCGTCGCCCTGCTGGCCGAGCAGGTCCAGCGCGCGACGCCCGCGCTGCAGTCATGACGCCGGTCGCCGTCACCGGCTTCGGGGTCTGCTCGGCCGCCGGCCTCGACAGGGCGGCCTTCGCCGACGCCCTGTTCGAAGGCCGCAGCGCCGTCGGCGAGGTCGTGCTGCCACGCACGGTCGGCCGGCGCGCCTTCCGGGCGGCGCAGATCGCGACCCTGCCGGCCCAGGCGGCGACCATGGCCGGCGAAGGCCGCGCCTATGACCGTTTCAGCGTGCTCGCCCTGCTCGCCGCGGAGGAGGCCGTCGCCGCCGCAGGGCTCGACGAGGGCACGCTCGCCGGCGATCGGACCTCGGTGCTGCTCGGCACCGGCATCGGCGGCGCCACCGCGATCGACGACAGCCATCACGCACTCTATGTCGACGGCCGCCGGCCCGACCCGCTCACCATTCCCAGGCTGATGGCCCATGCCGCACCGGCGCTGCTCAGCCGCCGCTGGGGCTGCCGCGGCACCGTCCTCGCCGTGTCCAGCGCCTGCGCCTCCGGCGCCCAGGCGATCGGGCTCGGCATGGGCTTCATCCGCGCCGGCCTCGCCGAGCGCGTGCTCGTCGGCGGCAGCGAAGCCTCGCTGACGCCGGCAGCCCTGCAGAGCTGGCAGGCGATGCGCGTGCTGACGTCGACGCTCTGCCGCCCCTTCACCACGGCGCGCGACGGCATGGTGCTCGGCGAAGGCGCGGCAGTGTTCGTACTGGAGAGCGAGGCGGCGGCGCAGCGCCGTGGCGCCCCGGTCCTCGCCCTGCTGCGCGGCTACGGCACGACCTCCGACGCCGGCGACCTGATACGGCCGGACCCGCAGGGCGCCGCGGCGGCGATCCGCGCCGCCCTCGCCAGTGCCGGGCTGGCGCCGGACGACATCGCCCATGTCAACGCGCATGGCACCGGCACGCTGCTCAACGACGCCGCCGAGGCGCAGGCACTGGACATCGTCTTCGGGAACGCCGCCGCGCGGATCCCGCTCTCGGCCACCAAGCCGGTCCACGGCCATACGCTCGGCGCCTCGGGCGCGATCGAGCTGGCCGCGACGATCATCGCCCTGCACCACCGCCTCGCGCCGGGCACGCTCGGCTTCGCGCCGGAGCAGGCGGCCTTCCCGCTCGCCATCAGCGCGGCCAACCAGCCGATCACGGGGGCCATCGGCCTCAGCAACAGCTTCGCCTTCGGCGGCGTCAACGCCGCGCTGGTGGTCGAGGCCCCGGCTCTCGCATCGTCGTGAGACTTCCCATGCCGCTCACTCCCAATGGCGCCCCGCCGGCCACCCTGCCGGCGTCCTGGCAGGCCGTCATCGATTTCGACGGCACCATCTCGCGCGAAGACACCACCGACCGCGTGCTCCAGCGCTTCGCCGAGCCGGGCTGGGAGGACATCGAGGCCGCGTGGCAGGCCGGCGCGATCGGCTCGCGCACCTGCATGGAGCGTCAGGTAGCGCTGCTGCGCGCCTCGCCCGACGTGCTCGACACCTTCGCCGCCGGGCTGGAGATCGACTGGGGCTTCCCGGCCTTCGCGCTGCTGTGCCGGCGCCACGACATCCCGCTGACCATCGTCTCCGACGGGCTCGACCGGACGATCCGTACGGTGATGAAGCGGGCCGGTCTCGGCCATATCCCCGTCATGGCTAACCGGCTGGAACCGGCCGGCGGCGATCGCTGGCGGCTCACCTCGCCGCATGCCGCGCCGGAGGGCGCCTGCGCCAGCGGCACCTGCAAATGCCGTATCGCGGCCGGGCTGCCGCGGCCGCTGACGCTGCTCGTCGGCGACGGCCGCTCCGATTTCTGCGTGGCCGGCGAGGCCGATCTCGTCTTCGCCAAGGGCGCGCTGGCGACGCATTGCCGGCAGGCCGGCATCGCCCATCACGCCATCACCGACTTCGCCGACGCCGCCACGCGTCTGGACGCCATCCTGGCCGGCGCGCCGCTGCCGGCAGCGACCCATCACCTCGAGGACAAGATCAATGGCTGACGCCGCCCTGAAGCACGCCCACCCCATGACCTCCGGCCTGCCGGTCGACATGGACGCCCTCGCAGCCGATGAAGCGCGCCTGCTGGCGCTCGAGGCCCAGTACTGCTCGCATGGCGACACGGTGCACTACACGCAGATGCCCAAGATCTTCTCGGGCTGCGAAGGTTCCTTCATGCTGGACGCGGCTGGAAACCGCTTCCTCGACCTGCAGATGTGGTATTCGGCGGTGAATTTCGGCTACGCCAATCCGCGCCTCAACGCCGCTCTGAAGCGCCAGATCGACACGCTGCCGCAGGTCGCCAGCCAGTATCTCCACCGCGAGAAGATCGAGCTCGCGGCACTGATCGCCCAGGATGCCGAGCGCAAGTTCGGCGCCAAGGGCCGGGTGCACTTCAATGTCGGCGGCGCCCAGGCTGTCGAGGATTCGCTCAAGCTCGTCCGCAACGCCAAGAACGGCAAGAGCCTGATGTTCGCCTTCGAGGGCGGCTATCACGGCCGCACGCTCGGCGCCTCGGCGATCACCTCGTCCTATCGCTATCGCCGCCGCTTCGGCCATTTCGGCGAGCGGGCGCACTTCATCCCCTTCCCCTACCACTTCCGCGGCCCCAGGGGCATGAGCAAGGAGGAGTATGGCGAGCACTGCGTCGCGCAGTTCGCCCGGCTGTTCGAGAGCGAATACAACGGCGTCTGGGATCCGAAGGCCGGCCAGTCCGAATATGCCGCCTTCTATGTCGAGCCCTTGCAGGGCACGGGCGGCTACGTCATCCCGCCGCCGAACTTCTTCACCGGGCTGAAGAAGGTGCTCGACGACCACGGCATCCTGCTGGTCGTCGACGAGATCCAGATGGGCTTCTTCCGCACCGGCAAGCTCTGGTCGATCGAGCATTTCGGCGTGCAGCCGGACGTGATCGTCTTCGGCAAGGCGGTGACCAACGGCCTGAACCCGCTCTCCGGCATCTGGGCCAAGGAAGCGCTGATCAACCCGACCGTCTTCCCGCCCGGCTCGACGCACTCGACCTTCAACGCCAATCCGCTCGGCACCGCCGTCGCGCTGGAGGCGATGACGATGATGGCCGAGGACGACTACGAGACCATGGTCATGGCGAAAGGCAAGCACTTCCTCGCCGGCCTCGAGGAGCTGAAGCGCCGACACAAGATCGTCGGCGAGGTCGATGGGCTCGGCATGGCGCTGCGCATCGAGATCTGCGAGCCGCACGACAGCTATACGCCGTCCAAGCGCCTGGTCGACCTGATGTGCGACGAGGGCATGAAGGCCGATCTGGAGGTGGCGGGCCGCCGCTATGGGCTGGTGCTCGACATCGGCGGCTACCACAAGAACGTCATCACCCTCGCACCGGCGCTGACCATGAGCTACGCCGAGATCGACCTAGCGATCGCGCTGCTCGACCAGCTCTTCGCCCGCGTCGCGAACGCCTGAGCGCGGCGGACCGGATCATGCGCCTGCGGGTGATCGATCTCGACGGCAGCCTGCCGGCGCAGGAGCCGCTGCGCCAGCGCATCGAGGCGGGGGCCGCGACCCGGATCGACGCGCGCGATCTGGCCGGGCGGCTGCGCATCGTGGCGAGCCGCACCGCGCTGCGCAGCCTCTCCGCCCGGCTACCGCCGGACGCGGCCGGCAGCGGGCCGGGCGTCACCTTCTACGGCTCCGGCGATTTCCACCACCTGACTGCCTCGCTGGTGGCGGCGCAGGACGAGCCGCTCACCATCGTGCATTTCGACAATCACCCCGACTGGGTGCGCGTCCCGGCGACGGTGAATTGCGGCGCCTGGGTCAACCGGGCGCTCGAGCTGCCGCATGTCCGCAAGATCGTGACCCTCGGCCCGAGCAGCAGCGACCTCGTCAGGCCGGAATGGCAGTTCGCCAACCTCGCCGCCCTGCGCGAGGGGCGGATCGCGCTCTATCCCTGGCGCCATGCCCCCTCGCGCGTCTGGGGGCGCTATGGCAGCAATGCCTGCTACCGCCAGGAGGGCGGGCATCTGCACTGGCGCAATCTGGCCGAAGAGGAGTGGAGCGATTTCCTCGACGAGCTCGTCGCCCAGATCCCGACCCGCGCGATCTGGCTGACCATCGACAAGGACGTGCTCGGCCCCGGCGACGCCGTGACCAACTGGGACCAGGGCGCCATGCCGCTCGCCCATCTGATCGCCGCGATCGAGCGCCTCGCGGCGGCTCGGCACATCGCCGGCGTCGATGTCTGCGGCGACTGGTCGGAGCCGCGCTTCACCGATCCGTTCCGCTGGACGCTCGCCCGCTTCGACCATCCGCCGCCGATCACGCCCTCGGCGGAGACGCTCGGTGTCAACGCGCGGGTCAACGCCACCCTGCTCGCCTGCCTCGATCGGGTGCTGCCGTGACACGCTCCCCCACGCCTCCGGCCGGCACCGACCACGGCGTCAGGCTCGCCGGCGGCTCCACCGGCTTCCTGCTGATCCACGGGCTCGGCGGCACGCCGGTCGAGCTCAAGCTGATCGCACGCGCGCTGCATGCAGCCGGCCACACCGTCCATTGCCCGCAGCTGGCCGGCCATTGCGGCAGCGAGGCCGACCTGCTCGCCACCAGCTGGCGCGACTGGGCCGGCAGCGTGCACGACGAACTCGCCCGGATGCGCACCCGCTGCGAGCGGGTGATCGTCGGCGGGCTCTCCATGGGCGCGGTGCTCGCCATCCACGCCGCGGCCGAGCGCCCGCAGGCGGTGGACGGCCTGGCGCTCTACGCGCCGACGCTGCGCTATGACGGCTGGGCGATCCCGCGCCATGCCTTCCTGCTGAAATGGCTGATCAACACCCCGCTGGGCCGCCGCTACAGCTTTCCCGAGCGCGAGCCCTACGGGATCAAGCACGCCCGCACGCGCCGCACCATCGTCGAGGCGATGGCGTCCGGCGACACCTCCCGCGCCGGGCTCGACGGCACGCCGGCCCGGGCGCTCCAGCAGCTCTGGCGCCTCGTCGCCGAGACGCGCAGGCAGATGCCGGCCGTCACCTGCCCGGCCTTGCTCGTCCATGCCCGCGAGGACGACATCGCCGGCCTCTCCAACGCCTTCGAGGTCCAGCGCCGCCTCGGCGGGCTGGTCGACGCCGTGATCCTCGACGACAGCTATCACCTCGTCACCATCGACCAGCAGCGCGGCATCGTCGTCGATCGCACCCTGGCGCTGGCGCAGCGCCTCGCCCACAAGCGCGCCGCCGCCGCGTCATGACCGGCCTGGTCGCGCGCATCGTCGACAGCGTCGCCGCGATCCCGGCGGCCGCGTGGGACGCCTGCCTGCCTGGCGAAGCCGAGGATCACAGCTACTACCGTGCCTGCGACGAGGCCGCTGCGGCCTCCGGCACCGGGCTGCGATGCGCTGCCGTCGCCATTGCCGACGCCCAGGGCATCGCCGCCGTGGCGCCGTTCTTCCGGCTGGACTACCGGCTCGACACGCCCTTGCAAGGCAGGCTGCGCGGTGTGGCCGATGCCGTGTACCGTTACGTTCCGCGCCTGCTGACGCTCAGGATCATCTGCATAGGCTCGCCCTATGCCGATCGCTGCCATCTCGGCTTCGCGCCGTGGCTCGACGGCCCGCGCCGCGAGACCGCGATGCGCGCCATCGTGGATGCGCTTCGCCGGCAGGCGGCCGCGGAGGGCGCGCAGCTGGTCGCCTTCAAGGATCTCGCCCCGGCCGACGATGCGCTGGTCGCGCCGTGCCTCTCGCGGGAGGGGTTCGCCCGCATCGGCAGCCTTCCGGTCGCCATCCTCGACCTGCCCTATGCCGATGAGGACGGCTATCTCGCATCGCTGTCGGCCGCGACACGCAAGGACATCCGGCGGAAACTGGCCAGAGCGCAGGCGGTCCGGATCGAGCACCGCAGCGACATCACGGGACTGGAAGAGCTCATCGCGGAGCTGTACGAATCGACCCGGCGCCGCAGCGGCCTGGATTACGGCGAGCTGGAAGTCCTGCCGCCCGGCTACTTCGCGGCGGTGTCGCGTGCCCTCGGCGAGAGGGCCGTCTTCGCGCTGTACTGGATCGGCGACGAACTCGCCGCCTTCAACCTGCTGCTGATCGAGCCAGGCCGCGTCATCGATAAGTTCCTGGGCATGCGTTACCCGCTGGCGCGCGAGCACAATCTCTATGCGGTCAGCTGGATGGCGAATGTCCGCTTCTGCCTGTCGCGCGGGATCGTCTCGCTGCAGAGCGGGCAGACCGCCTACGCCTCGAAACTGCGCTTCGGCAGCCGGCTGGTGCCGACCCGGCTTCATGTCCTCCATCGCAGCAAGCTTCTGCAGTGGGGGCTGCGTCGCATCGCCTCGACCGTGTCGTTCGACCGGTTCGATCCGGATCTGGCCCGCTTGCCGGCGGCGCGATAGCCGCCGGCGCTGGCGGCATCGATCCGGGCGAGCCATGCGGGCGCGGCGCACTGCACTGGGCGGGCCGAGCGATGACACCAGGTGACGGCGCTGCGTCTCGTAACGGTCCGGCGTGCTCCGGCATGACCCGGCTTCATCCGCCGGGGGCGCGTAGCGGGGCGATCGACAGAGGAGAACGGCTTGAGTCCGCCGATGCCACCGCAACGTTGTTCGATCGCGCCGTCCGCGTTTGACGCTGCCTCATTTTCGCCCTATCCCTGGCCGCGACGGTTCCCTTAGGGGATCAAAAGGGAACGCAGTGCGGATGGCTCCGCCATTCTATGCTGCGGCTGCCCCCGCAACTGTAAGCGGCGAGCCTCGTCGCCACGCGCCACTGGGACCTTGGGCCTGGGAAGGCGGTGACGGGGCAGCGACCCGCGAGCCAGGAGACCTGCCGTCAGTCGTGGTCACACGCGAACACGTTCGGACGGGGTGTTTCGATCGCTGCTCGACTGTCTGCTCCTGCACGGGAGCGAACGGGAGATCGCGTTCGCGGTGACGTGCCACAGACGTCAACGCCCGAGGTCTCATCGTGAGCCGTCTTCCGCAAGCCGCCCGACGCCATGCGTCGATTTCCTCCATTTCGAGCCTCGCCCTCGCCATGGCGCTGATCGCCGGCGCCGCCCAGGCGCAGGCGCCTGCCGAGGCGATCGCCCTCGACCAGATCGTGGTCAGCGCCACGGGAACGCCGACGCCGGCGCGCGAGGTGGCGAGCTCCGTGACCGTCGTCACCGCCGGCGAGATCGAGCAGCGGCAGCGCCGCACCCTGCCGGACGCGCTCGCCACCGTGCCGGGGCTGAACGTCGTGCAGACCGGCGGGCCCGGCGGCCAGACTTCGGTCTTCATGCGCGGCACCAACTCCAACCACGTCAAGGTGCTGATCGACGGCATCGAGGCCAACGACCCGTCGACGCCGAACCGCTCCTTCGACTTCGGCTCGATGCTGACCGACGACATCGCGCGCATCGAGGTGCTGCGCGGGCCGCAGAGCGGGCTCTACGGCGCCAATGCGCTCGGCGGCGTCATCGCGATCACCACCAAGCGCGGCGAGGGGCCGCCGCGGATGACCGCCCGCGTCGAGGCCGGCTCGCACGGCACCTTCAACCAGACGGCCGGGTTCAGCGGCGGCGACGACCGCTTCGACTACGCCTTCAACGTCTCGCATATGCGCTCGGATTCGACGGATTCCGTGCCGTCCGGCCTGGTGCCGCCCGGCGTGCGCGTCCGGCCCAACGCCTATGACGCCTATTCCTATTCGGCGCGCCTCGGCGTGGCGCTCGGCGATACCGTTCGCCTGAACTGGGTCGGCCGCTACACCGACGGCCAGTTCCGCTCGCCCTACGATGCGGGCTTCCCCAGCCGCCCGACCGGTCTGCGCGCGCTCAACAACTACGCGCAGGGCTTCACCCGCGGCGAGGTCGTCTGGGATCCGCTGGCGGGTCGCGCCGTCAGCCGGTTCGGCGTCTCCTATTCCCGCCAGGATCGCTCCAACCGCTCGCCGACGGTGTTCGGCAATCTCGGCATGCCCACCGAGAATCTGGGCGAGCGGATCAAGCTGGACTGGCGCGGCGATCTCGAACTCGCCAAGGGCCACGTCCTGACCGGCGGGCTTCAATATGAGCGGGAGCGGATCGAGACGACGACCCTGACCGCCTCGAACGGCAACAAGGCCGCCTTCCTCGAATATCAGGGCAATCTCGCCGATCGCTTCTTCGTCGCGGCCAATATCCGCCACGACCATGACGACAGCTATGGCGGCCACACCACCTACCGCATCGCGCCGGCCTATATCGTGCCGGAGACGCAGACCAAGCTGAAGGCGAGCTACGGCACAGGCTTCAAGGCGCCGACGCTGAGCGAGCTCTTCGTCGACTACCGCCCGGGCTTCAACTTCTACGGCAACCCGAACCTCAAGCCGGAGGAGAGTCGCGGCTGGGATGTCGGCTTCGAGCAGCCGCTGCTCGACAAGCGCCTGCAGGTCGGCGCGACCTGGTTCCGCAACGACATCGACAACCTGATCGTCACCAACGCGGCCGGCACGTCCTACGCCAATGTCGGCAAGGCGCGGACGCAGGGCGTCGAAGCCTTCGCCGCGCTCGATATCTCGCCGGAGCTGAAGCTTCGGGCCGACTATACCTTCACCCTCGCCAAGGACGAGACGGCACGGCAGGAGCTGCTGCGCCGCCCGCGCCACAAGGCCAGCGGCACCGTCAGCTGGACGCCGATCGACAGGCTGAGCCTGTCGGCCACCGTGATCTATGTCGGCCCCTGGGTCGACGGGAACCGCGACTTCTCGGTCAGGCGGCTGCGGGCCAAGGGCGCTACCCTGGTCAACCTCGCCGCCGAGTACAAGGCGACCGACCGGCTCACCGTCTTCGGCCGCGTCGACAACCTCTTCGACAAGAGCTGGCAGAACCCGGTCGGCTTCCTGGTGCCGGGCCTCGGCGCCTATGCCGGGCTCAAGGTGGCGCTCGGCGGATGAGGGGGCCGCGCGCCGGGCTTGGCCGTCGCCTCCTCGCCGCGCTCCTGGCGGCGGGGTTCGCCTGCGCCGTCGCGCCGGCGGCGGCGCGGCCGGCGCGCATCGTCTCGCTCAACATGTGCACGGACGAGCTGGTGCTGCGCCTCGCCGATCCCGGCGCGATCGCCTCCGTGACCTGGCTCTCGCAGGATCCACGCAACGCCAACATGGCGGAGCTGGCGCGCCGCGTGCCGGCCAATCAGGGCCTGGTCGAGCAGGTGCTGGCCGCCCGGCCGGACCTCGTCGTCGCCGGCAGCTACACCACCCGCGCGACGGTCTCGCTGCTCCGGCGGGTCGGGCGGCCGGCACATGAGTTCGGCGTGCCGCGCAACCTCGCCGAGATGCGCGCCCAGATCCGCGAGATGGCGGCGCTGCTCGACGAGGAGGCACGCGGCGAGGCGCTGATCGCCGGGATCGACGCGCGGCTCGACGCACTGGAGGCAAGGCGCCCGGCGCGGCCGCTGCGCGCGATCGTGCTGCGGCCGAACGGGTTCGCCGTCGGCCGCGGCTCGCTGGTCGACGAGATCCTGACCCGCGCCGGGCTGGTCAACATCGCCGCCGAGCTCGGCATCGAGAGCTACGGGCAGATCGCGCTGGAGACGGTGGCGCTCGCCCGGGCCGAGGTTCTGATCCTCAACGACACGCCGGACGGCCCGCCCTCGCTCGCCCATGAGGTGCTGCATCATCCCGTCATAGCGCGGCTGTCGGACCGCCTGCGGCTGGTTACGCTGCCCTCGCGCCTGTGGACCTGCGCCGGCCCGAGCGTCGTCGACGCCATCGAACACCTGGTCGAAACCCTGGAGCCCGCACGATGACCCCTGTCGGCCATGACGGCCTGCGGCCCGCCGTGCTGCTGCCGGCGCTCACTGTCCTCACTCTGGCGATGCTCGCTGTGTCGCTGGCGGTGGGCTACGAGCCGCTCGATCTCGGCCAGGCCGTCGCCGATCTCGCCGCGGGACGCGCCACCCTCCCGGCGCTGGTCCTGGTGGAGCTGCGCCTGCCGCGCGCGCTGCTCGGCGGGCTGGTCGGCTTCAGCCTCGGCATGGCGGGGGCGGCGATGCAGGGCATGATGCGCAACCCGCTGGCCGAGCCGGGCGTGGTCGGCATCTCCAGCGCCGCGGCCTTCGGCGCGGTCGCCGCCTTCTACAGCGGCCTGTCGGGTGCCATGGCACTGGCGCTGCCGCTGGGCGGGATCGCCGGGGCGCTGGTCGCCACGCTCGTCCTGTTCGCCCTGCTCGGGCGCGGTGCCAGCACCACGACGCTGATCCTCGCCGGCGTGGCGCTGAACAGCTTCGCCGGCGCCGCCACCGCGCTGGCGCTCAATCTCGCGCCGAACCCCTATGCGGCGCTCGAGATCGTCTTCTGGCTGATGGGCTCGCTGGCGGACCGCAGCATGAGCCATGTCTGGCTGGCCCTGCCGCTGATGGCCGCGGGCTGGCTGCTGATGGCCTCGACCGCGCCGGCGCTCGACGCGCTGAGCCTCGGCGAGGAGACCGCGGCCAGCCTCGGCTTCGGCCTGACCGCGCTGCGCGTCCGGCTGATCGGCGGCGCGGCGCTCAGCGTCGGCGGCGCAGTCGCGGTCGCCGGCGCGATCGGCTTCGTCGGGCTGGTCGTGCCGCATCTGCTGCGCCCGCTGGTCGGCCACCGGCCCGGACGGCTGCTGATCGCGAGCGGCTTCGGCGGCGCGATCCTGGTGCTCGCCGCCGATCTCGGCGTCAGGCTGGCGCCGATCCGGCCCGAGCTGAAGCTCGGCGTGGTCACGGCGCTGATCGGGGCGCCCTTCCTGTTCGCGCTGGTCCAGCGCCTGCGGCGGGAGGCCCTGTGATGGCGATCGTCGCCCGGACCATCGGCGTCGATCTCGCCGGCCGCCGCGTTCTCGATGCGGTCGACGCGACGCTCGCGCGCGGCGAGGTCCTCGGCATCGTCGGCCCGAACGGCGCCGGAAAGTCGACCCTGCTGCGGGTGCTCGCCGGCGTGCTCGCGCCCGACGTGGGCGAGTTGCGCGTCGACGGCGAGACCCGCGCGCAGCTCGGCGCGAAAGCGCTGGCGCGGCGCGTCGCCTTCCTCGCCCAGGAGGGCCAGGCGGCCTGGTCGCTCAGCGCGGGCGCTTTGGTCGGGCTCGGCCGGCTGCCGCATCGCCGGCCCTTCGCCGCGGAGAGCGAGGCGGACCGCGCCGCGATCGCCGAGGCGATGCGGCGCTGCGACGTCTCCGGCTTCGCGGCGCGCCCCGTCGGCACGCTGTCGGGCGGCGAGCGCCGGCGCGTGCTGCTGGCGCGGGCGCTGGCGGTGGAAGCCTTCTATCTCCTCGCCGACGAGCCGCTCGCCGGGCTCGATCCCGGCCATCAGCTCGACACGCTTCGATTGCTGCGCGCCATCGCCGCCGCAGGCACCGGCGTCGCCGTGGTGCTGCACGACCTCTCGCTCGCGGCGCGCTTCTGCGACCGGCTCCTCCTGATCCATCAGGGTCGCGGAGTCGCCGATGGCCCGCCCGAGGCGGTGCTCGACGAGACGCGCCTGGCCGAGATCTTCGGCGTGGTGGCCCTGCGCGGCCTCCATGCCGGCACGCCCTTCCTCCTGCCCTGGCAGACAACCGCAAGAAGAGGCTCCGACGATGACCGACGCTGAGACCCTGCGCGCGCTGCTGCGCGCGCATATCCACGATGCCGGCACCCAGTGGAATCTGGGCACCTTCGGCGCCATCGCCGAGTTCATGCGCGATCCCGGCGAGGCCTGCGCGATCGTCGACCGGCCGGACCGGCTCTCCGCGACGACGGCGCGCGGCGGCATCGGCTTCGGCTCGCTCGCCGGCATCCGCCCCTTCGCCTCGGAATCCGCGACAGGCGTAAGCTGGAGCCACCGCGTCGCGCTGTGCCTGCCGGCGGATGCCTGCGCCATGTCCGGCCGGGCCACACTGACCGAACTCGGCCCGGACGAAGACGCCTTGCGCGAGGAGGATCGCGCCGCGATCCTGTTCGACATGGGCCTTTCGACGCTGCAGGCCGACATCTGCATCCGCACCGCCGATCCCGCGCTGATCGGCGCGCTCAGGGCGGAGGCCGGCCGGCCGCTTTTGGCGCCCGGCAACGGTGCCATGGGCGCGATCGTATCCGCCGGGCCGCACCGCGTCTTCATCGCCCGCTTCGGCCGCTGCGAGGTCTATCAGCCGATCCCGCCGGCGGACGGAAAGAGCCCGGAAGGGCCGCACACCCATGTCCTGCCCAAGCTGCTGCGCACGGGCCGAACGCATGCCGCGACGGAGCCGATACCGGACGGGTTCGTGCCCTGTGCGCACCTCGTTCCCGCCCATGCGGCGAAGGATGCGCTGGGCCGGCCGAAGCCCTGGGACGAGCACGCCCACCGGCGGTTCCAGCTGCTTCTCGAAGCCTATGGCGATGCCGAACTCGTCAGGCTCAAGCGGGATCTCCTCGCGGCGATCCACGGCGGCAGCCAGCCGAGTAGCGTCTCTGCGCCGACGACGCGCGCGGCCAGCCACAGCCTGAAGGCCAGCCTGCGCCAGCTCGCGGCCTCGAGCGAGCGCCCGCTGGGCCTGGAACGCTGGCTGGCCGCCTTCGACATCCGCACGATCGACGACGGCGCACCCGAAGACGGCGACGCGTACGGGCACGCCTGAACGCGGATCGCGCGTGTTCCAGGCTTTCGTTGTGTCTAGAACGCGAAAACCCCGCCTCTTGGTGAGGCGGGGTTTTGGTGTCTTTGGTTGCGGGGGCCAGATTTGAACTGACGACCTTCAGGTTATGAGCCTGACGAGCTACCGGGCTG
>NZ_JBDJKW010000018.1:0-76555 GCF_039673065.1 Allobosea sp. TWI1241
CGCGACGGTCGTGGCGCGCGCGACGGCGGCGGGCCGCGGGGCCGCCGGCGCCGGGCGCGGCGGCGGCTTGTCGCCGGGCTTGCTCATGGTTCGTCTCCCTCGTAGCGGGCGTTGAAGCGGTTGAGTTCGCGCACGAAATCGTCGAAGCGCCGGTTGGCGGCGACGAGTTCGCGCAGCACGAGCAGGGCGAGCGCCGAGGCACAGAGCGCCCAGAGCAAAAGCCCGAGATGGCCGAGATCGCCGCGCGCGACGATCGCGCTCACCGCATCCTGGGCGAGGGTCACGGCCGTGCCTCGCGGCGGCCATAGCCCACGGCCTCGCGCTTCTCGTCATCGTCGAGGAAGCCGGCGGCGCTGACCCGGCGCCAGAGCGATTCCCGCTCATCGGCCAACGCCTCGACCGCATCGAGATCCGGCTCGAGCATCAGATCGTCGCCGAAGGCCGGGCCGAGCCATTGCGCCAGCGACTGCGCGGTGCGCCGTACCAGCGGGATCAGGGTCTGGCGCCAGAAGGCGCGGTTGGCCTCGGCGAAGTTGGCGTGGGTGTTGTCGCCCGGCAGGCCGAGCAGCAGCGGCGGCACGCCGAAGGCCAGCGCGATCTCGCGGGCCGCGACGCCCTTGGCCGCGACGAAATCGAGTTCGGCGGGCGAGAGGGACAGCGGCTTCCAGTCGAGCCCGCCCTCGAGCAGCAGCGGCCGGCCGGCATTGCGCGCCCCCTGGAAGCCGTCCTCCAGTTCCTGCTTCAGCCGGTCGAACTGGGCCTCGGTGAGCGTGCCGCCCTCGGGCCCGTCATAGACCAGCGCGCCGGAGGGCCGTGCGGCATTGTCGAGCAGCGCCTTGTGCCAGGCCCCGGCGGCATTGTGGACGTCGAGCGAGCAGGCGGCCGCCTCGATCGGCGAGAGGCCGTAATGATCGTCGACCGGATGGAACAGGGTCAGGTGCAGGATCGGCGGCAGCGGGCTCTCGTCCTGCCGGAAGCGGATCGCATGCGCGCCGACCGTGTATTCATAGGCCTCGGCCCAGCCGTCGCGACCGGGGACGAGGCGCATGCGGTCGGGCCGCAGCGCGTGCAGTTCGCGCGGCTCGCCGGCAATGGAGGCGGCCTCGACATAGGCGTTCCCGGCGACCAGCAGGTGGCCGTAGAGCGTCTCGCGGAAGGCGATGCCGCCCTGGCGCGGATTGGGCCGCTCGATCAGCGCCAGCGCCGGATGGTCCGGACGCTCGTGCCCGCCAATGCGGGCGATGAGCACGACCTGTGCCGCCCCTTCGGCGATCAGCCGGACGCAGCGATGCACCACCGGATTGCGCTGGTAGCCCTCACGGGACAAAGCGCCATAGTCGCGCGGCGTCCAGACCGGCCGCCCGCCCTCATGCAGGGCGACCAGCGGGCCGGTGCGCGAGCGTTTCTGATCCGGCGCGGCACGGCCGCGCAGGTTGCGAAGAAAGTTGAGCATGGGTTTCTCGCTATGAACGGCCCCGGCCGGGCAATCGCCGGGCCGGTGGTGTGGATCGGGAGGCGTCGCGGCGGACTAGAGCCCCCTCACCCGCGGTCGTCCCTTCGGGGCCAGCATCAGATGGGCCAGCGCCCAGACCAGTGCGTCGAGCCGGTCAGGCGAGCGGCCGGTTCCGAGCCCGGCGGGCCCGAAATCGCACATCTCGTCTTCCAGAGCCGGAAAGGCGCCGGCATGGCGCACCCGGCCCTGCTCGTACAGCGCAGCCACCGGCTCGGCCCGCAGATACTTGCCGCGCGAGGCGCGCACCGGCGTCACCGGCACGGCCGCGTCGACCTCGCCGATCACCGCCTGGGCCATCTCGCCGCCCTGGTTGACCTCGACGACGAGGGCGTCGGCCTCGAGCCGCCGATAGAGCGCAACGGCGGCCTGCGCCCATTCCTGCGGACGCGCGCCGGACAGGGTCGCGTCGGCCAGCACATGGCCGATCCCCTCCGCATCGACACCGGCGGCGACGAGGCCGCAGCGATCCGCCCGCTGCGAGGACGAGGCCGGCGGATCGACCGCCACCACGATCCTGGCCAGCGGCGGCGCCGCCGGCTCGCGGCTCGCCTCGATCAAGGCGCGGGTCCAGAGCGCGTCCGGCCGCTCCTCGACCAGTTCGCCGTCCAGCTCCTGCCGGCCGAGCCGCGTGCCGGCATAGGCACGCTCGACCGCCGTGAGGAAGCTCGCGGCGAGGTTGTAGCGGTTGTCGCGGGTCGTGGCCCGGCTGACCGCGACGAGCGGATCGCTCAGAAGCCGCCGTACCAGCGGCAGCGGGCGCGGAGTCGTGGTCACCACCTGCCGTGGCCGCCGGCCGAGGCGCAGGCCGAGCTGAAGCATGTCCCAGGTCTCCTGCAGGTTCGGCCATTTCGCCAGTTCGTCGCACCAGGCCGCGTCGAATTGCGGCCCGCGCAGTCCTTCGGGATCCTCGGCGGTGAAGACCTGCGCCACGGCGCCGCTGCTCCATTCGAGCCGGCGGCGCGACGGCGACCAGACCGGCCGTTCATCGCGCAGATGGATCGCCAGCAGGCCGGAGACGCCCTCGATCATCACGTCGCGGACCTGCGCCTGCGTCTCCCCGACCAGGGCGATGCGGCGCGCCGCGCGCCCGGTGAAGGGCGGGCGCCCCAGCGCCATGCCCTTGACCCATTCGGCACCCGTGCGGGTCTTGCCCGCGCCGCGGCCGCCGAGCACCAGCCAGCTCTGCCAGTCCCGTGCCGGCGGCAACTGGTCCGGCCGCGCGAACAGGATCCATTCATAGGCGACGATTTCGACCAGCTCAGGAGGCAGGGTCCACAGGATCGCCCCCAGCCGGATCGCCCGTATGGGCAGCGGCAAGGCCAACCAGGCGTCGACCCAGCTCCGCGCGAAGCGCCTCGACACGAGCGAGCCGTCCGGCAGGGGAAGCATCATCGTCGGTCCGTCCTCCCTCCCCGGCCGCCGCGTCCAGCGCGACGAGTTCGCGCACGGTGCGGGCCAGCGTCGCCAGCGTCTTCGCGTCGGCCTCGCTCGCCGCCTTGCCCGCCGGCAGCGCGGCGAGATGGGCTTCATGGGCGCGCAGCTGCGCGCGGGCCGCCTTCCAGAGCTTGGCGATCACCTGCCGCCGGCCCGGCGGCACGCGCGTTCCCTTCGCCGCCGGCAGAGCCGGGGCGTCGTCATCGGTCTCGTCGGACATGTGATCTCCTCTCCGGCCCCGGCAGGGGCGGCGTGCGAGGGCAAGGCAGCAAGGTCCGGACATGCGAAGGCCGCCGGCTGGGGAGCGCGGCGGCCTGACGTCTCGGACGCAATTCGTGAGCGTGTCCGATCTCTAGCGGATCATCGTCACGATGTCAAGGACTAAATTCCTAAATCCGCCCTTTACCTCAGACCTCTTCCTTCTCGACCCATTTGATCGTCGCCTGCGGCTCATAGGCGGCCATCCGATAAAGGAGCTTCGCCGGGTCGCTCTCGGTCATCGCCATGTCGCGGTGCTGCTGGCGCATGAAGCCGGCCTGCGTGGTGTTGTCGAGGAAGGCGGCGAGCGGATCGTAGAAGCCGGCGATGTTAAAGAAGCCCAGCGGCTTGCGGTGGATACCGAGCTGGCCCCAGGTCCAGATCTCGAAGATCTCCTCGAAGGTGCCGACGCCGCCCGACATGGCGACGAAGCCGTCGGAAAGCTCCGCCATCCGCGCCTTGCGGATGTGCATGGTGTCGACGACCTCGAGCCGGGTCAGGCCGTTATGGCCGATCTCCTTCTCGCGCAGCGCCCGCGGGATCACGCCATGGACCTCGCCGCCCGCAGCCAGCGCCGCGTCGGCGACGGTGCCCATCAACCCGACCGCGCCGCCGCCATAGACCAGCGTCAGCCCGCGCCGCGCGATCTCGCGCCCCATGGCGCGCGCGCCCTCGGCATGGACCGGGTCGAGGCCGGGGCTGGAGCCGCAGAAGATGCAGACGGACTTCATGATGCGAGGGCCTGGAGGATGCGGGCCCAGGAGCGCTGGCCCTTGTGGAAGGAGGAGAGGTCGTATTTCTCGTTGGGCGAGTGGACGCGGTCGTCATCGAGGCCGAAGCCGACCAGCAGCGTGTCCATGCCGAGCAGCGTCTTGAAGTCGCCGACCACGGGCACCGAGCCGCCGGAGCCGATCGCCACGGCCTTGCGGCCCCACTCCTCGCTGAGCGCGGTGCGCGCCTGCTGCAGCGCCGGCAGGTCCTGCGACACCGCGATCGCCGGCGAGGCACCGTGGGCGATGAACGTGGCGGTGCAGTCGGCCGGCAGGCGCTCGCGCACGAAGGCCTGGAAGGCGGCGGCGATGCGCTCGGGATCCTGCTCGCCGACGAGGCGGAAGGAGATCTTCGCCGAAGCCTCGGCGGCGATCACCGTCTTGGTGCCCTCGCCGGTATAGCCGCCCCAGATGCCGTTGACGTCGCAGGTCGGGCGCGACTGGATCTGCTCGATGAGCAGGCGGCCGGTCTCGCCGATCGAGTGCTTCAGGCCGATCTGGCCGAGGAACTCGGCCTCGGTGAGGCCCAGTTCCTCCCAGTCGCGCTTCTGCTCGGCGGAGGGCTCTGCCACCCCGTCATAGAAGCCGGGGATGGTGATGCGGCCATCGGTATCCTTGAGCGCGGCGACGATGCCCGACAGCACATGGATCGGATTGGCGGCGGCGCCGCCGAACAGGCCGGAATGCAGGTCGCGATCGGCGCAGCGGATCGTGACCTCCTGATAGACCAGCCCGCGCAGCGAGGCGGTGATCGCAGGCGTCTGCCGGTCCCACATGCCGGTGTCGCAGACGAGCGCGAGACCGGCCTTCAGCGCCGCGGCATTGTCGCGGATGAAGGCCGGCAGGTTGACCGAGCCCGATTCCTCCTCGCCTTCGACGAGGATGGTGACGCCGACCGGCAGGTCGCCGGTCTCGGCGATGGTGGCGCGCATCGCCTCGACGAAGGTCATGACCTGGCCCTTGTCGTCGCAAGCCCCGCGCGCGACGATCACCTTGCGGCCGGGCTCGATCTCCTTGACCACCGGCTTGAACGGATCGCTCTCCCACAGCGCCAGCGGATCGACCGGCTGCACGTCGTAATGGCCGTAGAACAGCACATGCGGCGCACCGGGCTTGGGGCGATGGGCGAGCACGACCGGCTGGCCGGCGGTCTCGCGCAGCGCGGCATCGAAGCCGAGCGAGGCGAGATCGTCCCGCAGCCACTGCGCGGCGCGGCGGCTGTCGGCGGCATAGGCGGAATCGGTCGAGATCGACGGGATCTCGAGCCAGGCGGAGAGACGGGCCAGCGAGGCCTCGAGATCGGCGTCGAGGCGGGCGAGGACGGCGGGAAGCTTGGACATGGCGCTCACGGGCTTCTGTTTCCGGATGGCCCATCATGCAAGCGCCGACGCGCCGCGCCAGTCCCGGCGGCGCGCATCGGCACTGCGGCGGGCTGCGATGACGTCAGCGCTTGCCGCCGGTGAGCGAGCCGAGCACGCCGCGCAGGATCGCGGTGCCGACCTGCCGGCCGACCGATGTCGCGGCCGAACGCATCGCCGAGGTCAGGACCTTCTCGGCCATGCTGGGCGGCACGCGTCCGCCGCGGCTGCCCGGGCCGGTCTTCGGCCGCTCGGCCGGGGTGCCGCCGAACCAGCCGCCGATCGTGTCGAGGATGCCGCCACCGCCGGCATTGTCGGCCTCGACCGGGGAGCCGTCGGCCTTCAGCCCCTTGCGCTCCATCAGGAGCTCATAGGCCGATTCACGGTCGATCATCGTGTCGTAGCGCCCGGCAAAGCCGGAATCGCGCATACACTGCGCCCGCTGCTGCTGGGTGATCGGCCCGACCTGGGCCATGGGCGGCGCGATCAGGCAGCGCTCGACCACGCTCGGCGAGCCCTTGCCCTCCAGCGTCGAGACCAGCGCCTCGCCGACCGCCAGATGCATGATCGCCTCGGCCGTGTCGATCTTGGGATTCTGCCGGAAGGTCTCGGCCGCGGCCCGCACCGCCTTCTGGTCGCGCGGGGTGAAGGCGCGCAGCGCGTGCTGCACGCGGTTGCCGAGCTGGGCGAGCACCGTATCGGGAATATCGAGCGGGTTCTGCGTGACGAAATAGACGCCGACGCCCTTGGAGCGGATCAGGCGCACCACCTGCTCCACCGCGGTGAGCAGCACCTTCGGTGCGCCGTTGAAGAGCAGATGCGCCTCGTCGAAGAAGAAGACCAGCTTCGGCTTGTCCAGATCGCCGACCTCGGGCAACCGCTCGAACAGCTCCGAGAGCAGCCAGAGCAGGAAGGTCGCGTAGAGCCGCGGATTCGACATCAGCTTGTCGGCCGCCAGCATGTTGATGACGCCGCGGCCGTCGCGGTCGGTCTTCATCAGGTCGTCGATGTCGAGCGCCGGCTCGCCGAAGAACAGGTCGCCCTTCTGGTTCTCGAGGACCAGCAGCTGGCGCTGGATCGCGCCGACCGACTGCGTCGAGACGTTGCCGTATTTCGTCGTCAGCTCGGAGGCGTTCTCCGCGACGAAGGACAGGACGGCGCGCAAATCCTTGAGGTCGAGCAGCAGGAGCTTCTGCTCGTCGGCGATGCGGAAGGCGATGTTGAGCACGCCTTCCTGGGTCTCGTTGAGATCGAGCAGGCGCGCCAGCAGCAGCGGGCCCATCTCGGCGATGGTGGCGCGGACCGGATGGCCCTGCTCGCCGAACACGTCCCAGAACACCGTGGTGAACTGGTCGGGCTGGTAGGGAATGCCGATCTCCTCGGCGCGCTTGACGAAGGGCGGCTTGGAATCGCCCGGTGCCGCGACGCCGGAGAGATCGCCCTTGATGTCGGCCGCGAAGACCGGGACGCCGTTGCGGGCGAAGCCTTCGGCCAGCACCTGCAGCGTGACGGTCTTGCCAGTGCCGGTCGCTCCGGTGATCAGGCCGTGGCGGTTGGCGAGCTTGAGCAGCAGCACTTCCGGCTTGTCGCTCTTGCCGATCAGAATCGTGCCGTCATCCGCCATGGTCGATCTGTCCTTTTCGGTCGCGAACCCGTGTCGGGTGTATCGAAACGGGGCCCGGTGAGGAAGCGGGAAGATCGCTTCCCCCGAGATAGTAAATATGTAAACTATTCGGCAGGACACCACATCGTCCCGCTCAGAGGATCGTATCATGGATGAACTTCTCACCCGCATCATGGCCGCCGCCGGGATCGACGAGACCATGGCCCGCAAGGGCGTCGGCATCATCCTGGCGTTCCTCCAGAAGGAAGGCCCCTCGGCCGAGATCGCCCAGCTGATGGCGGCGCTGCCCGGTGCGCAGGCGCTGGCCGATGGCGAAGGCGGCGCCAAGGGCGGCCTGCTCGGCAGCATCGGCGGGCTGATGGGTGGCGGCGGCGGCGTGATGGCGCTCGGCGGCCAGCTGATGGGTGCGGGCCTGTCGATGCCGCAGATCCAGGCGCTCTCGAAGGAGATGTTCGCGGTCGGCCGCGAGAAGGCCGGCGAGGATGCGATGGGCGCGATCGTCGGCGCCATCCCGGGCCTCGGCCAGTTCGTCTGAGATCGGCGCCACGCCCGCATCGCATGCGCTCGGCAACGCCGCCCCTTCCGGGCGGCGTTGCACATTCCGGAAGAGCATATCCGGACCGCGCCGCCCGCCGGCGACCATGGCCCCGGCGGCGGTCGGCGGCCTATCCGCCTGACGTGCCAGCGCTTTGCGCCGCTGCGGCGACGCATCCTTCCCCTGGGTGAGCATCGGACGAACAGATCACTTGCCTTCGCGCGGGGGCATGGCCATCACAGGACATCGGCCCCAGAATACGGGCGGCCGCCAGGAGTTCGTCGCGCATGTCGTCACCCGCCCCAGCTGACCTGCCCTTCATGGATGCCTTCGCCACGCCGGAGCTGGCGCAGTGGCGCGGCGCCGTCGAGAAGGTGCTCAAGGGCGCCGACTTCGAGAAGAAGCTGGTCGGGCGTACCGCGGACGGCATCCGGATCGACCCGCTCTATCCCGCCGCGACGCCCGCAGGCGCACGGCCGATGCGGGCCGCCGCCGGGCGCTGGCGCGTCGCGGCCCGCGTCGAGCACCCCGAGCCCGGCGAGGCCGCGCGCCTCGCCCTGTCCGACCTCGAAGGCGGCGCGGATTCGCTGTCGCTGAGCTTCGCCGGCGCGCGCGCCGCCCGCGGCTTCGGCCTGACCGCGACGAGCGTCACCGATCTCGACGAGACGCTGGGCGAGGTGATGCTCGATCTGGTGCGGCTGCGGCTCGACCCCGCACCGGGCGGCCGCAAGCAGGCGCTGCTGCTGGCCGACCTGGTGACGCGGCGCGGGCACGATCCCGCCGCCCTGACGATCGATTTCGGCTTCGATCCGATCGGCGTTCTGGCGTCCGCGGGTCATCTCGCCGTCACCCTGCCGGCGCTCGGCGAGCGGCTGGCGCAGACCATCGGCGAGCTGAAGGGCCGCGGCTTCGCAGGCCCCTTCGTCGCCGCCGACGGGCGCGTCTGGCACGAGGCCGGGGCCACCGAGGCGCAGGAGCTCGGCGCCGTTCTCGCCACCGCGGTGAATTATCTGCGCCTGCTGGAAGCCGCCGGCATGCCGCTGGCGGAGGCACGCGACGCGATCTCCTTTGCCCTCGTCGCCGACACCGACGAGTTCACCACCGTGGCGAAGCTGCGCGCGGCGCGCCTGCTCTGGGACCGCGTACAGGAGGCCTGCGGCCTGGCCCCGAAGCCGGTATTCATCCATGCCGAGACGGCCTGGCGCGCGCTGACGCGGCGCGATCCGTGGGTGAACCTGCTGCGCGGCACGGTCGCCGCGTTCTCCGCCGGCGTCGGCGGAGCGGATTCGATCGGCGTCCTGCCCTTCACCGCCGCGCTCGGTCTTCCCGACGGCTTCGCCCGCCGCGTCGCGCGCAACACCCAGCTCATCCTGCTGGAGGAAGCCAATCTCTGGCGCGTCGCCGATCCGGCGGCCGGCTCCGGCGGCTTCGAGGCGCTGACACAGGCGCTGTGCGAGCAGGGCTGGGCCCGCTTCCAGGATCTCGAGGCGCAGGCGGCGGACGGCATGACCGGCATCGTCGCCGCCCTCGCCAACGGCCATGCCCAGGCCGGGCTGGCCCGCGAGCGCGAGGTCCGCGCCAAGGCCGTCGCGACGCGCCGCCTGCCGATCACCGGCACCAGCGAATTCCCCAATCTCACCGAGGCGAGCGTGCAGGTGCTCCTGCCCGAGCCGACGACGCCACCGGGACAGGACGCGCCCGAGGCCGCGATCCGCGTCGAGGCGTTGCCGAGCATGCGCCTGGCCGAGCCGTTCGAGGCACTGCGGGCGGAAGCCGACATCGCGACCGCCGCCGGCACGCGGCCCAGCGTGTTCCTTGCGACGCTCGGCCCGGTCGCCGGCTTCACGGCGCGCGCCACCTTCGCGCGCAACCTGTTCGAGGCCGGCGGTCTCGCCGCCCCGGTCGGGGCCGGCTTCGCAAGCGACGGCGCGACCGATCTTGCGGCGCTGGCGGACGGCTTCCGGCAATCGGGCGCACACATCGCCTGCCTCTGCGGCTCCGACGACGACTATGCGGCCGAAGGGATCGCGGCCGCGCGGGCGCTCAAGGCCGCGGGCGCCACGATCTGGCTCGCCGGACGCCCCGGCGAGCAGGAAGCCGCGCTCAGGGAAGCCGGGATCGAAGCCTTCGTCGCCATGGGCGGCGACGTGCTCGCCCAGTTGCGCGACGCCCTGGCGCTGACGACGACCAACAGGACCTGACATGCCTATCGCTCTCACCATCGCCGGCTCGGATTCGAGCGGCGGCGCCGGAATCCAGGCCGATCTCAAGACCTTCGCGGCCCATCAGGTCTATGGCGCGAGCGTCATCGTCGCGCTCACCGCGCAGAACACCAAGGCGGTGACCGCGATTCACCCGGTGCCGACCGATTTCGTCACCGCCCAGCTCGACGCCGTGTTCGACGATCTCGCCGTCGACGCGGTGAAGATCGGCATGCTGGCGACGGCCGAGCTGATCGAGACCGTCGCCGATGGGCTGGAGCGCCATGGCGCCCGCAATATCGTGCTCGATCCGGTGATGGTCGCAGCCTCGGGCGGGCGCCTGCTGCAGGAGGACGCGGTCGAGGCGCTGAAGCGGCGCCTGCTGCCGCTCGCGACGATCCTGACGCCCAACCTGCCGGAAGCCGCAGCTATCCTCGGCACCGCCACGGCCGGCACGGAGGACGAGGCCGGCGAGCAGGCGCGCGCCCTGCTGGCGCTCGGCCCGCGCAACGTCCTGGTCAAGGGCGGGCACGGCAAGGGCCAGGACAGCGTCGACATCCTGGCGACGCATGACGGGCGCAGCGAGCGCCTCGTCGCGCCACGGCTCGACACGCTCAACACCCACGGCACGGGCTGCACCCTGTCCTCGGCGATCGCCGCGGGGCTGGCGCACGGCATCCCGCTGCACGAGGCGGTGGTGCTGGCGAAGCGCTACATTTCGGCGGCGATCGCGGCCTCGGATACGGTCAAGGTTGGCCACGGCCACGGACCGGTGCATCATTTCCATCACTGGTGGGACAGGCAGGACGGGAGACGGCCATGACAGCGATCCCGGATTTCACGACCATTCCCTTCGCCGCGGCGCGCGCCCATGGCGCTGAGCCGACGGCGGGCGGCGAGGACTGGCTGACGCCGGAGGGCATCCCGGTCAAGCCGCTCTATGGCGCGGCCGACCGCGACGGCCTGCCCTTCGTCGACACGCTGCCCGGGCTGCCGCCCTATCTGCGCGGCCCCTATCCGACGATGTACGTCAACCAGCCCTGGACGATCCGGCAATATGCCGGCTTCTCCACGGCCGAGGATTCGAACGCCTTCTACCGGCGCAACCTCGCGGCTGGGCAGAAGGGCCTCTCGGTCGCCTTCGACCTCGCCACCCATCGCGGCTACGACTCAGACCATCCGCGCGTCGGCGGCGATGTCGGCATGGCGGGCGTGGCGATCGATTCGATCTACGACATGCGCACGCTGTTCTCAGGCATCCCGCTCGACCAGATGAGCGTGTCGATGACCATGAACGGCGCGGTGCTGCCGGTGCTGGCGCTCTACATCGTCGCGGCGGAGGAGCAGGGCGTGCCGGCGGCGAAGCTGTCGGGGACCATCCAGAACGACATCCTCAAGGAGTTCATGGTCCGCAACACCTATATCTACCCGCCCTCCCCCTCGATGCGGGTGATCGGCGACATCTTCTCCTACACCTCGGCGAACATGCCGAAGTTCAATTCGATCTCGATCTCCGGCTATCATATGCAGGAGGCGGGTGCGACGCAGGATCTCGAGCTCGGCTATACGCTGGCCGACGGCGTCGAATACATCCGCGCCGGCCAGCGCGCCGGGCTGGGCGTCGACGTGTTCGCGCCGCGCCTGTCGTTCTTCTGGGCGATCGGCATGAACTTCTTCATGGAAGTCGCCAAGATGCGCGCCGCCCGGCTGATCTGGGCCAAGCTGGTCAAGGATTTCGGGGCGCAGAACGAGAAGTCGCTGCCGCTGCGCACGCATTGCCAGACCTCCGGCTGGTCGCTGACCGCGCAGGACGTGTTCAACAACGTGCCGCGCACCATGATCGAGGCGATGGCGGCGACGCAGGGGCATACCCAGTCGCTCCACACCAACGCGCTCGACGAGGCGCTGGCGCTGCCGACCGACTTCTCGGCCCGCATCGCCCGCAACACCCAGATCCTGCTGCAGCAGGAGAGCGGCACCACGCGGATCATCGATCCCTGGGGCGGCTCCTATTATGTCGAGCGCCTGACCGCCGAGCTCGCCGCCAAGGCGTGGGGTCACATCCAGGAGGTCGAGGCGCTGGGCGGCATGGCCAAGGCGATCGAGGCCGGCATTCCCAAGCTGCGCATCGAGGAGGCGGCCGCCAAGACGCAGGCCCGCATCGACGGCGGCCAGCAGGCGATCATCGGCGTCAACATCTTCAAGCCGGAGAACGAGGCGGCGATCGAGGTCCTCAAGGTCGACAACGCCGCGGTGCGGGCCCAGCAGCTCGACAAGCTCAGGCGCCTGCGTGCAGAGCGCAGCGAGAGCGAGGTCCAGTCCGCGCTGACGGCGCTGACCAACGGCGCCCGCGGCAACGCCAACCTGCTCGACCTCGCGGTGAAGGCGGCGCGCGCCAAGGCCACGGTCGGCGAGATCTCGATGGCTCTGGAGACCGTGTTCGGCCGCCACCGCGCCGAGATCAAGGCGATCTCGGGCGTCTACAAGCGGGAGGTGGGCGAGATGAACCCGGCGGTGACGCGCGTCCAGCTGATGTGCGAGGCCTTCGAGGAGGCCGACGGGCGCCGCCCGCGCATCCTCGTCGCCAAGATGGGCCAGGACGGGCACGATCGCGGCCAGAAGGTCATCGCCTCGGCCTTCGCCGATCTCGGCTTCGACGTCGATATCGGCCCGCTCTTCGCCACGCCCGACGAGGCGGCGCGCCAGGCGGTGGAGAACGACGTGCACATCGTCGGGGTGTCCTCGCTGGCGGCCGGCCATCTGACGCTGGTGCCGGAGCTGCGCGAGGCCCTGGCCAAGGCCGGGCGGCCCGACATCATGATCGTGGTCGGCGGCGTGATCCCGCCGCAGGATTTCGACGCGCTGATCGCGGCCGGCGCCAGCGCCATCTTCCCGCCCGGCACGGTGATCGCCGACGCGGCGGAGAAGCTGCTGGAAGACCTCAACGCCCGCCTGGGCTACGCGCAGCGCAGCGCGGCGGAATAGCCGGCTCAGGCCCCGGCACGCGGTCCCGGCGTCAGCATGTCGGGCCGCAGCATGCCGGCCTGCGCCGTCGCCTGCAGCACCTCGACCAGCATGGGCAGTGCCGCAGGGCGGTGGCGCAGCGGGTTCCACACCGCCGAGACCTGGCGGCGGATCGGCGCGCCGGCGAGCGTCAGCGGCACCGGCTGGAAGGCGTGGATGCCGCGCGCCGCCGCCGATGACAGCATCGCGATGCCGTGCCCGGCCGAGACCATGGCGACCAGCGCGTGCGGGCTGTCGCTCTCCAGCACGATGCGCGGGCGGATGCCGGCGGTGCGGAAGCTTTCGTCGACGAGATCGCGCGTCATGAAGCCCCGGCGCAGCAGCAGCAGCGGCGCGTCGACCAGCGCCTCCACCGGCAGTTGCGCCAGATGGTGCCGGGGATCGTCCGGCGGCAGATAGGCGAGCAGGCTCGCCATGAAGAGCGGCCGCGCCTCGAAACTCGCCAGATCGTCCGGGGTAGCGATGGCGAGGTGGACCGCACCGCGCTCGACCATCTCGAGCAGCGCGCGGTTCGGCGCCTCGGCCAGCGTGATCTCGATGCCGGGATGGCCGGCACGGAAGTCGATCAGCGCCGGCGCGATCAGCGAGGCGATGGTCTGCGCGGTGGCGCCCAGGCGCAGATGGCCGACGCGCCCGCGGGCCACCGACTCGGCCCGCAGCGTCAGCGCGTTTGCCTCCTCGATGAGGCGCGCCGCGCGCGGCAGCAGGTCCTCGCCCTCGGCGGTCAGGGTCAGGCGCTTGCCGATGCGGTCGAACAGGCGAAAGCCGAGCTCGTCCTCGAGCGATTGAATCTGCCGCGACAGCGCCGACTGGCTGATGTTCAGCGCCTCCGCCGCGCGCGACAGGTGCATCCCCTCGGCGATCGCAACGAAAAAACGGAGTTTTCTCAGGTCCTTCACGGCTTATGCGTTTCCTGCATCAGACAATCTCCCAAGATTGCATTGGACACCCGAACGCCGGCGTTGCGCAATGGTCCCAAGCCGAACATCGGCGGGGGAACAATCGACCAATGACAACCTCTCGGGAGATCATCATGCGCACTCGGATCGCGGTCGTCGCTGCGGCGCTGCTCGGCCTGACGCACGGCGCGGCCCAGGCCGCCTGGCCGGAAAAGCCCATCACCGTCACCGTCGGCTTCGGCGCCGGCGGCACCACCGACGTGGTGGCGCGCGCGGTCGCGGAACTGGTGTCGAAGAAGCTCGGCCAGCCCGTGATCATCGAGAACAAGGCCGGCGCCGGCGGCGCGGTCGCGACCACGGCGCTGACCAAGCAGGCCGCCGACGGCTACAATCTCGTCGCCACGACCTCGACCACGATCACGCTCGACCCGCAGGTCAGCAAGCTCGCCTTCGGCGTCGACGACTTCAGCTATGTCGCCGCGACCGGCGAGTTCCCGGAAGCCTTCATCGCCCTGCCGAAGAGCGGCTGGAAGACGCTGAAGGAGGCGATCGATGCGCTCAAGGCCGGCGGCAAGACCACCTATGCCTCCAGCACCTCGCTCGACCGCATGATCACCGCCGCGCTGGCCAAGCAGACCGGCCTGCAGATGGTGCCGGTGCCGACGCGCAGCGGCGCCGAGGTGGTGACGCAGGTCATCGGCGGCCATGCCCCGCTCGGCTACAGCTCCGGCGCCTATTATCCGCAGGCCAAGAGCGGCGAGCTTTCGGTGCTGGCCGTGCTCGGCGAGAACCGCCTCAAGGGCCTGCCCGACGTGCCGACGCTGAAGGAGCTCGGCTACGGCCTGTCCAGCGTCAACCTGATCCTGTTCGTGGCGCCCAAGGGTCTGCCGGCCGACGTCTCCAAGACGCTGAACGACGCCTTCGCCGCCGCGGCGGCCGATCCGTCGATCATCTCGCTGATGGAGAAGCGCAGCCTCAACCCCTTCGTCGCGACCGGGGACGCGCTCGCCAAGACGATCGCCGAGCAGAGCGCCGGCTTCAAGAAGCTGATCGAGGCGGCGAAGTAAGGCCGGAACGGGCTGGAGACGCCCTCAGATGATGCGCTCACGCGGTTCGCAGCTGGCGGAAACGCTGGTTCTCGCCGGCGCCTGCCTGCTCATGCTGGTCTGGGTCATCCCGACCCAGACCAGCGAGGGCGGGTTCGGCCTCTCCCCGGCCTTCCTGCCGACGGCGCTGACCGGCGTCATCCTGCTGCTCGTGCTCGGCGACGGCGTGCTGCGCCTCGTCACGCGGCGGCAGGAGCCGGCCTATGAGGGCGGCTTCGGCGCGCTCGGCCGCGTCCTGGCGGTGGCGATCCTCGGCGCGGTCGTGCTGCGCTTCGCCGGGGTCGGCGCCGCGGCGGCCGTGACCAGCGCCGCCGGTCTGCTCGTGCTCGGCGAGCGGCGCCCGCTTCCCATCCTGGTGACGGCGCTCGCCTGCGGCGGCGTCTTCTGGCTCGTGTTTGGCTGATCCTCCCATGCAAGACGCGCTTCTCGGCTTCGGCGACGCGCTCGCACCCGCCACGATCGGCTTCGTGCTGATCGGCGTGCTGCTGGGCTACGTCATCGGCGTTCTGCCCGGCCTCAACCGGCCGGCCGCCCTCGCGATCGCCATCCCCCTCAGCTACTACATGACCCCCGTCAGCGCGGTCGGCTTCCTGATCGGCATCGCCAAGGCGAGCGGTGCCGGCGGCGCCACCACCGCCGTGCTGATCAACGTTCCTGGCGAGCCCAACGCCGCCGTCACCTGCCTGGACGGCTATCCGCTGGCCAAGGCCGGCAAGGCTAGGCAGGCGCTGCAGACCGCGCTCTACGGCTCGGTGATCGGCGATGTGATCGGCACGCTGGCGCTGATCCTGCTCGCCCTGCCGCTGGCGCGCTTCGCCCTGAAGATCGGCCCGGTCGAGATGACGGCGCTGATGATGCTGGCCCTGACCTTCATCGCGGCACTGGCCGGCAGCTCGCTGGCGCGCGGCCTGATCGCCGGCGTCTTCGGCATGCTGGTCGCCACCGTCGGGCTCGACATCGAGAGCGGCACGCCGCGCATGACCTTCGACCAGGTCGACCTGATGGACGGGGTGCCGCTGCTGGCGGTCACCGTCGGCATGCTGGCGCTGGCCGAGATGATCATCCAGACCGAGGAGCTCCTGGCCAATCGCGGCGACGAGGCGGCGGTCACGGTCAAGCGCACGGCCGAGGACCGTTTCGGCTGGGCGGAGTTCCGCCATGTCCTGCCGACCTTCCTGCGCTCCAGCGTGATCGGCACCGTCATCGGCATCATTCCCGGCCTCGGGCCGAGCGTCGCCTCCTTCGCCTCCTACGGCATCGCCAAGCGCCTGGCCCGCCCGGGCGAGCGCTATGGCGAGGGCGAGCTCAAGGGCGTGGCGGCGGCCGAGACCGCCGACAATGCGGTGGTTCCGGCGAGCTTCATCCCGCTCTTCGCGCTCGGCCTGCCGGGCAGCGTCTCGGCGGCGATCCTGATCGCGGCGCTGACCATCCACGGCGTGGTCCCCGGCCCGCGTCTGTTCGAAGAGCATGCGCGGCTGGTCTACGGCATCTACGGCACGATGCTGACGGCCGCCGTGCTGATGCTGATCGTCGGGCGCGTCGGGCTCGTCGCCTTCGCGCAGCTGACGCGGGTCCCCGCCAAGATCATCATCCCGGTCGTGGTGATGCTCTGCGTCGTCGGCGCCTATCTCGAGGGCCGCTCGCTCTTCGCCGTGCAGGTGATGATCGGCTTCGCCGTGCTCGGCTACCTGATGCACCGCTTCGACTATTCGCGGGTGACCTTCCTGATCGGCTTCGTGATCGGCCCGCAATTCGAATTGTCGCTGCGCCAGGCGCTGATCATCACCGACCGCCAGCCTTCCGCCCTGCTGAACCATCCGATCGCGCTCGCCATCCTGGCCGTGGCGATCGTCGGCAGCCTGCTTTCGGTGCGCGCCCGCGGCCGCGCCGCCTTCTCCGGAGACAACACGTGAAGATCAACATCAACGCCGATATCGGCGAGGGCTACGGCAAGTACAGCATCGGCAACGACACCGAGCTGATGCCGCTGATCGGCTCGGCCAACGTCGCCTGCGGCATGCATGCCGGCGATCCGAGCATCATGGTGCGCACCGTCAAGCTGGCGCTGGAGCACGGCGTCTCGATCGGCGCGCATCCCGGCTTCAACGACATCTGGGGCTTCGGCCGCCGCCAGATCCGCATGCGGCCGCAGGACCTGGAGTATCTGGTGACCTACCAGATCGGCGCGCTGCTGGCGCTCGCCGGCTCCAACGGCGCCAAGGTCACGCATGTGAAGCCGCATGGCGCGCTCAACAACATGGCGCATGACGATCTCGACTACGCGCTGGCGATCGGGCGCGGCATCAAGGCGGCGGATCGCGAGCTGATCTACGTCGCCAATGCCGGCTCGCAGATGACCAAGGCCGCCCAGCAGCTCGGCCTGCGCGTCGCCAACGAGGCCTATGTCGACCGCGTTTACGACGACAACGGCAAGATGGCCTCGCGCGAGCGCGCGGATGCCGTGATCCACGATCCCGAGCAGGCGGCCCGGCAGGTCCTCAGCATCGTGCAGGAGAAGGCGCTGATCACCACCTCGGGCAAGCGCATCCCGGCGGAGGTGCACACCTTCTGCATCCATGGCGACGAGCCCACCGCCGTGCCAGTGATGCGGGTGGTGCGCGAGAGGCTGGCGGCCGCCGGCGTCGCCGTGGTGCCGCTGCCGGAACTCCTGGCCTGAGGACGCGCGGCGGCCGGGCAGGCCGGCGAGGATAGCAGCCGCCCGCCCTGCCCCGCCACGAGGCAGATCAATGTCCGCTTCGGCACGGCCCGCTAGAACTGGGGGTGGAAGCACCGCCAGTTCACGGAGACCGAGATGTCCAACACGCCGCACACCCTCGCCGAGGAATTCCCCGGCCAGGCCGACGCGATCCACCGGCTGAAGGTCTCGAACCCGATCTTCGCGCGCCTGCTCGCGCAATATGACGAGGTCAACGACCGCATCCATCTGGCCGAGACCAATGTCGAGCCGGTGGACCAACTGGCCGAGGTGGCGCTGCGCAAGACGCGGCTGCAACTCAAGGACGCGATCGGCGAGGCGCTCGCCCGCGCCTGAGGCAGCCGCCGCAGATCGAAAAAACGGCGCGGAAGCCTGATGGCCTCCGCGCCGTTTCGTTTTGCACGGTGTCCCGGTGGGGCGCTCAGGCGCCCTTGCCGAAGCCGTAGAGCCGGTGGGGATTGTCGACGAAGACGCGGTTGCGCGCCGCCTCGTCCGGAACCCAGTCGCCGAACAGGTCGAGCAGTTCGCCGATATTCGGCATCCGCTTCCAGTTGGCGACGTTCGGCCAGTCCGAGCCCCAGAGACAGCGATCGGGCGCCGCCTCGTGCACCTTGCGCACGAAGGGTGTCGTATCCGCATAGGGGAAGCCGGCGACGGAGTTGCGGAAGGCGCCCGAGAGCTTGACCCAGCCGCCGTCGCGCAACAGCGACAGCATGGTGAGGAAGCCCTGGTCGTCGAGCCCGCGCGACACGGGGAAATGGCCCCAATGGTCGATGACGAATGGCACTTCGAGCCGGCCCAGCATGGGGGCCAGCGGTACGAGATCGCTGGCGCCGACCAGGAACTGCAGGTGCCAGCCCAGCTCCTTGGCGAGCGCGGCATAGGAGCCGAGCGCCTCGAAGCCGATGCCGCCGCCATAGAGCACGTTGAGGCGCATACCGACGACGCCGGCCTCCTGCATCGCCGCCAGCTCCCGGTCGGGCAGGCCGAGCGGGATCACGCAGATGCCACGCAGGCGCTGGCGGTTGGCGCGCAGCGTGTCGAGCATCAGGCGGTTGTCGGTGCCGTGCACGCTGACCTGGACCAGCACGCCATGGGTCATGCCGGTTCCGTCCAGCATGGCGAGATACTGCTCGGCCGTCGCCTCGGGCGGGGTGTAGCTGCGCCCCTCCACGAAGGGGTAGTCCGGCGGCAGGCCGATGACATGGGCGTGGGTGTCGACCGCGCCGGCCGGCACGCGATAGCGCGACGGGCCGTGCGCGGCGGGCGCCGGCCCCGGACAGACCGGGGCCGCGGTGGTCGTCGTCTCAGCCATCGACGTGCAGCACCTTGCCGCGGGTCTCGGGCAGCGCATAGGCCGCCAGGAAGAACACCGCATAGGCCGCGACCGCGAAGATGCAGATCGCGTTGGCGAGCGAGGTCGTCTGCGACAGGAAGCCGACGAGGAAGGGGAAGAGCGCCCCGATGCCGCGGCCGAAATTGTAGCAGAAGCCCTGGCCCGAGCCGCGCAGGCGCGTCGGATAGAGCTCGGTCAGGAAGGCGCCCATGCCCGAGAAATAGCCCGAGGCGAAGAAGCCGAGCGGGAAGCCGAGCACCCAGAGGATCTGGTTGGAGAGCGGCAGCTGCGTATAGGCCAGCACCACCGCCATCGCGCCGAGCGAGAAGGTCAGGAAGAGGCTGCGGCGGCCATAGCGGTCCGAGAACCAGGCACCGACCAGATAACCCGCAAAGGAGCCGATGATCAGCGCGGCGAGATAGCCCGTCGAGGTGACGATCGACAGGTTGCGCTCGGTGGTCAGGAAGCGCGGCACCCAGAAGGTGATGGCGTAGTAGCCGCCCTGGCAGCCGGTGGCGACCAGCGAGGCGAGGATCGTCGTCTTCAGGATCGGGCCCTGGAAGATCTCGGTGATCGAGGGACGATCACCGGTGGCGGCGGCCTTGGCGCGGGTCTGCGCGGCGACCTCGGGCTCCTTCACATAGGTGCGCAGGTAGAACACCAGCAGCGCCGGCAGCGCGCCGAGGGCGAACATCCAGCGCCAGGCCTGTTCGGGCGGCAGCAGCGAGAACAGCGCCGCCTGGGCAAGCACGGCAAGGCCCCAGCCGACCGCCCAGCCGGACTGGACCGAGCCGACCGCGCGGCCGCGATACTGGGCGCGGATGGTCTCGCCCATCAGCACCGCGCCGGCTGCCCACTCACCGCCGAAGCCGATGCCGAGCAGGGCACGGAAGACCAGGAGCTGCTCGAAATTCTGGGCGAAGGCGCAGAGCAGCGAGAAGAAGGAGAACCAGATGATGGTGATCTGCAGCGTGCGGACACGACCGATCCGGTCGCAGAGATAGCCGGCGCCCCAGCCGCCGAGCGCCGAGGCGAGCAGCGTCACGGTGCCGGCGAGACCGGCGGTGCCGGCCTCGACCTTCCACATCGTGATGATCGTGCCGATCACCAGCGGGTAGATCATGAAATCCATGCCGTCGAGCGCCCAGCCGGTAGCGCAAGCCCAGAACGTGCGGCGTTCCGGAACGGTCATGTCCTTGTAGAAGCCGGTCAGGCTCGTATCTTCGATCGGCGCGACGGCTTGCGTCGGTGTCGACATGGGCAACCTCCCTCGTCCCGGCCTTTGCGGGACATAATCGCGCGGGAGAGTGCGGCAGGGGCGCGGGAGCGTCTTCCGGGAAATCGGCCTGCCCGGCCGGCCACGGGCGGTGTCTTGTCAGAAAATCGGCCGCAGCCGCTCCTGCCGCCAGCGGCCGGGGCTGATCCCGGCGATGGCCCGGAAGGTCGTGCCCAGATGCGACTGCGAGGAGAATCCCGTCGCCAGCGCGACCTCGGCGATCGGCAGCTCGGTCCCCGAGAGCAGCGCCTGCGCGATGCGGATGCGCTCTTCGAGGATGAAGCGGTGCGGCGTCACGCCTGTGCTGCGCTTGAAGGCGCGGATGAAGCCCGACGGCGTCAGGCCGGCCTCGCGCGCCAGCATGGCCAGCGAGATGTCGGCGGCGGGGTCGCTGCGGACCATCTCGACGACGCGCCCGGGCATGCGCCGGTCGAAGGGCAGGTCTGGCTCCGCCCCGCCCTTCACCGGCACGGCGTAGCGGTCGGAGACGTGCAGCGCGAGCGTATAGGCGAGCTGATCGGCCAGCAGCGAATGCCCTGAAGCCGCGGCCGCGCTCGCCTCGACGATGCGGCTCGCCGCCAGCATCAGCAGCGGGTCCTCGACGTCCCAGGCGCGATCCATCAGCTCGACCGGCCCGCCGCCGCGCGTCGCGCCGATCTCGCCGAGCAGCGCGTCGCCGAGATAGAGGATCAGCAGCTTGCCGGAGCTGACATCCGGGACGGCGTCGACCAGCACGTCGCGGCCCGGCACGCCGATGCGGAAACGCCCGGCCTTCACGCGCCCGTCGCGGCGGACATGCCCGTTCTCGATCAGCACATGGCGGCGCACGTCGTAGAGCGTGATCGCCACCGTCGAGCACGGCAGGTCGCCATAGGCGTAGACATGCGGCCCGTCGACCTCGCTAACCGCCGCGGCGAAGCCGGAGCGGGACCAGAGATCGATCAGCGCGGACTGGGGCCGGCCTGTCACCAGCTCGGCGTGCTTGATGGGATCTAGCCGCATGTCGTCAACATGCAGGTGGGTGGCGACGGGGCGTCGCATGGGCCTGCTCGGGGCGCATCAAGCCCGATGTTGCCGGAAATTTCAACGCACTCGCCGCCACGGGCCATCTGCCGCAGCGGCAGGCTGCCGGTCCCGCGTCGTTCGCCGCCACGGAAGGCCGCCATTCCGAGAGGGCAAGGCTGGACGGCCGCGCCGGGCATTTCCGGACTTGCCGATGCCCCCGGCGATGCCCGATACGCAGCGGTAGACCCTGAGCGCCCGGAGGCCGAGAGACCGATGAAGATTGCCGTCATGGGTGCGGGCGCCGTGGGCTGCTATTACGGCGCGATGCTGGCGCTGGCCGGCCACGCCGTCACGATGATCGGCCGGCCCGGCCCGGTGGCGGCCATGCAGGCCAAGGGGCTGATCCTCCACAAGGGCCGCGCGCAAACGCCCGCACCGGTCACCGCCACCACCGATCCAGCTGGCGTCGCCGGCGCCGAGCTCGTGCTGGTCGCGGTGAAATCCGACGATTCCGCCGAGGCCGCCCGGACGATCGCGCCGCATCTGGCGCCCGGAGCCACGGTGATCAGCCTGCAGAACGGCGTCGACAATGCCGAGCGCATCGGCGCGATCCTCGGTCGGCCCGTTCTGTCCTCGGCCGTCTACGTCGCCGCAGACAGCCCGGCGGCCGGCCATGTCCGCCATAACGGCCGCGGCGAGCTGGTGATCGGCGAAAGTGCCGCCAGCGCCGTAATCGCCGAGGCCTTCACCGCCTCCGGCGTGCCGACCACCGTTTCGCCCGACGTCGACAGCGTGCTCTGGACGAAGCTCACCGTGAACTGCGCCTACAACGCGCTCTGCGCCATCGCGCAATTGCCCTATGGCCGCATGATCGCGGTGGAGGGCGTGCGCGAGGTGATGGAGGACGTGGTCGCGGAGTGCCGCATGGTCGCGGAGGCTGCCGGCGTCGCGCTGCCGGCAGACATTCTCGACACGGTGATGGGGCTTGCCGCCGGCATGCCGACCCAGACCTCGTCGACGGCGCAGGACCTGCTGCGCGGCAAGCGCACCGAGATCGGCCATCTCAACGGTTTCGTGGTGCGCACCGCGCAGCGCCACGGGCTGCGCGCGCCGGTCAACCGCTCGCTGCTCGCCGCCATCCGCATGCTGGAGGAGGCCGGGGCCGGCGCGGCGTGACCGCCCGCACCGCCTCGCCACGCACAGTCATCACCGGCCGAAAGGCCGTCGCACGTCCCGGGCGGCAGCCGCCCGGCGCTTTCGGGAAGGATCTCATCTCATGACCAGAATCGGTGTCATCGGCGTCGGCCTCATGGGCCACGGCATCGCCCGCAACGTCCTGCTCAAGGGCTATCCGCTCACCGTGCTGGAGCATCCGGGCAACCAGCCGCTCGACGAGTTGCTGGCCGGCGGCTGCCAGACCCGCAAGAGCGGCGCCGAGGTGGCGCGCGAATCCGACGTCCTCATCCTGTGCGTCACCGGCGCGCCGGAGGTCGAGGCAGTGCTGACCGCGCCGGGCGGCGTGCTGGAGGGCCTGCGCCCGGGCGCGATCGTGGTCGACTGCTCGACCTCCGTGCCGGAAGCGACCGAAGCCATGGCCAAGCGCGTCGCGCAGGCCGGCGGCCGCTTCATCGACGCGCCGATGACCCGCACCGCCAAGCACGCCCATGAGGGCAAGCTGAACCTGCTGGTCGGCGGCCCGGCCGAGACGCTGGCGGAGGTGCGGCCGGTGCTGGCCTGCTTCGCCGAGAACATCACCCATGCCGGCGTGCTCGGCGCCGGCCACCGCATGAAGCTGCTGCACAACTACGTCTCGCTCGGCTTCATCGCCCTGCTCGCCGAGGCATCGGCCTGCGCGCGCCGCTCGGACGTCTCGCTCGACGTCTTCGTCGAGGTGCTGGCCAGCGGCGGCGGCAAGAGCGCCGCGCTCGAGCGCCTGGCGCCCTATCTGCTGAACGGCGACAGCTCCGGACTGCAGTTCTCGATCGCCAATGCGGCCAAGGATCTCGGCTACTACACCCAGATGGCCGGCCATACCGGTGCCGCGCAGGAGATCGCCGATGCGGTGCTGAAGACGCTCGCCTTCGGCGTCGAGACCGGTGGCAAGACGGCGATGGTGCCCGAGCTCGCCAGCATGCTCTGACGCCTTTCCGGCCGGGGCTGCGGGCACGTCCTCTCCCCGGCCCGGCAGGCTCGACGATAGGGGACGGTTGCGCCTCGCCGCGCCCGTCCGGCAACCAACGCGACATCACGGGAGACGAAACGGTGAGGGAAACGGGAGCCTCGAGCCTGCCGCGCTGGGCGACGCTGAAGGACGCCTGCGCGATCAGGGACCTGCGGCAGCTGTCGCGCCGGCGCCTGCCGCGCGCCGTCTTCGACTATATCGACGGCGGTGCGGAGGACGAGACGGCGCTGCGCGACAACGAGGACGCCTTCCTCGACTGGCATCTGGTGCACCGCATCGCCGTCGACGTGGCCGAGCGCTCGCACAAGGTGACGCTGCTCGGCCGCGAGCAGGCCCTGCCGCTGGTGTTCTCGCCGACGGGCCTGACCGGATTCTATCACCCCAATGGCGAGATCCTGGCGGCGCGGGCGGCCGGGCGCTCCGGCGTGCCCTATACGCTGTCGACCATGTCCGTCGCCTCGATCGAGGAGGTGGCGCGCGGCGCCGCCGAAACCGATCTCTGGTTCCAGCTCTACGGCCTGCGCGACCGCGACTGGATGCATGGGCTGGTGGCCCGGGCCAGGGATGCCGGCTACCGCGTGCTGTGCGTGACGCTGGACCTGCCGGTTTCGGGCCGGCGCGAGCGCGACGTGCACAACCGGTTCACCATGCCGCTGCGCCCGAGCCTGGCCAATCTGCTCGACCTCGCCTGCCATCCCGGCTGGTCTCTCGGCGTGATGCGCTCGCCGCCGCGCTTCGGCAATTTCGAGAACGCCGACACCCAGGGCTTCACCAACATCGCCCAGCGCATCGCCGGCTCCTTCGACGCCTCGCTGCACTGGGGCGACGTGCAGCGCCTGCGCGAGATGTGGCCCGGCCCGATGGCGATCAAGGGCGTGATGCATCCCGAGGATGCCGAGCGGGCGGTGGCGATCGGCGCGGAGGCGATCCTCGTCTCGAACCATGGCGGCCGCCAGCTCGACCATTCGCCGGCCCCGCTCACCATGCTGCCGGAGATCGCGCAGGCGGTCGGGCGCCGGGCGGAGCTGATCGTGGACGGCGGCGTGCGGCGCGGCACCGACATCCTCAAGGCCGCCGCGCTGGGCGCCACGGCGTGCAGCGTCGGCCGCCCCTTCCTCTGGGGGCTGACCGCGGGCGGGCAGGCAGGCGCAGAGAAGGCGATCGCCATGCTGCGCCACGAGCTCGACGTGGCGATGACGCTGCTCGGCGTCGCCACCCTCGGTGCGGTCGGCCGCGACCACGTCCGCCCGGTCGCTCGCCGCACCCGCGTCTGAACAACAAACGGCGCCGCGAACCGGTCGTGGCACCGTCTTTCTGTCGCGAGGCGGAGGCGGCGAAGCGCCTCGATCCCTGCTCAGCCGGCCCAGCGCTGCTGGAGCGCCGTCACCTGCATGTAGTCGTAGGACAGATCCGAGATCGCCCAGAAGCGCAGGCTGTCCTGCTGGAACGCCCAGAGGTGATCGTAGATCTTCTTGAAGTTGGGGTTGGCCGCGGACATCTCGGCATAGAGGTCCTTGGTGATCTTGTAGCTCTCCTTGAGGATGTCCTGCGGCAGCGCGCGCAGCTGCGCGCCGGCGCCGACGAGCCGCTTCAGCGAGGCCGGGTTCAGCACGTCGTACTTGGCCTGCATGTCGTGGCCGGTGGCCTCGGCGCAGGTCTTCAGCACGCGCTGATAGGTCGGCGGCAGGCTGTTCCACTTGTCGAGGTTGATGAAGAAGCTGAGCTCGGCCGAGCCGTCCCAGAAGCCGGGATAGTAGTAATAGGGCGCGACCTTGGCGAAGCCGAGCTTCTCGTCGTCATAGGGGCCGACGAACTCGACGGCGTCGAGCACGCCGCGCTCCAGCGCCGGATAGATGTCGCCGGCCGCGAGCTGCTGCGGGATGACCCCCATCTTCTGCAGGACGTTGCCGCCCAGCCCGCCGATACGCATCTTGAGGCCCTTCAGGTCCTCGGCCGACTTGATCTCCTTGCGGAACCAGCCGCCCATCTGCGCGCCGGTGTTTCCGGCCGGCAGGTTGTAGATGTTGAACTTGCCGTAGAACTCGTTGAGCAGCTCGAGGCCGCCGGCATGGAACAGCCAGGCCTGCATCTGGCGGCTGTTCGGGCCCCAGGGAATGATGGTGCCGAAGGCGAAGGCCGTGTCCTTGCCGATGTAGAAATACGAGCCGCTATGGCCCATCTCGACCGTGCCGTTGCTCACCGCGTCGGCGACCTGGAGGGCCGGGACGATCTCGCCGGCCGAGAAGACCTGGATCTTGAACTTGCCGTCGGTAACGGCAGAGACGGCCTCCGACAGATGCGTGCAGGCCCCGTACAGCGTCTCCAGCGACTTCGGATAGCTCGACGCGAGGCGCCAGGTGACGGTGGGCGTGCTCTGCGCGATGGCCGGGCTCGCGATTCCGGCCGCGGCGCCGAGGCTGGCGCCCTTCAAAAAGGACCTGCGTTTCATGGGGGGCGTTTCCTGGAGCTCATTTAGACCTGCGTCGCCTTTGCCGGCGCGCGCCCGGACCATGTCCGCTCCGAATGGGCTTTGCAATGGCGGCAGGAGCCGGCCCGCGGCGACATTTCGCCGTTCCGGGCGCGACCGGCTCCCTCGCTCGTCGCCGGATGCCTGAAAGCAGTCCTTTTCCGTGGGGGATCAGGCGATCCTGACCAGGCGCGTCACCCGGCTGGGATTGCCCTCGGCGAGCAGGAGCGCTCCGTCCGGCGCGCCCCATATGCCGTGCGCGCCGTTGAGCACCGGGCGGCAGCGCCCGATGAAGGCGCCGTCCGGTGCCAGCATGGTCAGCGACGGCAGAAGGTCCGTGACGAAGAGATGGCCCTCGGCATCGCCCCAGATGTCCATGGGCTGCCGGAAGCCGCCGACCATCCCCAGCAGGTCACCATCCGCCGTGAAGATCTGGAGGCGGTTGTTGTCGCGGTCGGCGACGACGACGCGCCCGTCCGGCTGCAGCCAGACCGCATGCGCGTTCATGAATTCGCCCGGCGCGTTGCCGATCGCACCCCAGGCGCCAATCCGCCGGCCGTCGGGCGCGAAGCGGTGAACCGTGCCGGCGGCGTAGCCCTCGCAGACATAGATCTCGCCGACCGCAGAGATCGCCACGTCGGTCGGATGGTTGAAGGGCGCGTGCGGGGTGTTGCGGCTGCCGAGCCCACCGATTCTCTGCCCGTCCCGATCGCAGATGACGACCTCATGCGCATCGCGGTCGACCACGAAGACGCGCCCGTCCGGCGCCGTCGCCAGCATGTGCGCATCGGCGATCAGCCCGGCGCCCCAGGCGCCGATGCGCGTTCCGTCCGGCGCGAGCACGACCACCGCATCGCTCGGCGCATCGACCAGCGGGTCGCTGCGCAGGAGGACATGCACCCTGCCCTCGCCATCCACCGCGACGTCGGTGACCTTGCCCTGTCCCTGCGGCAAAGCTCCCCAGGGCCGCTCGACGCGGTAACGGCGCTCGCCCAGCGCCACGATCAGCTCATGCCCCGCCATAGTGCCTTCCCGTTTCATCCCGACCGTGCGCGGCGACCTTCACAGGCCCCCTGCCCCGGTCGTACCGGCCCTCGCCTCGTACACAGCGCGGCCCGCACAGGCCATGCCGGCTGTGCACCGCGCCCCTCCTTGGCAAGCACCGTGCCAGAGATCGTCGAGGAGTATGCTCGACGTCCGCGGTCCCGCATACCGCAACGCGGCAGCCCGGCTTGACTATAATTAGGTACCATATCATAAGCCGCCGCATGATGACCCTCGACCTCAAGCATCGGGCGCTGCTCGACGAAGCGCAACGGCGCGGCCAGCCCGATACAGCGGCCATGCGGCTGTGCTTCGAAGTGCTGTCGCTGGCGGCGGCGATCGACCGTGCCTGTGCGGACCGCCTCGCCCCGCACGGGCTGTCCGAGGGCAAGTTCGTGGTGCTGATGCTGCTGCGCGATCTTGCCGAGGGCCTGTCCCCGCACGAGCTGGCCGAGCGTGCCGGGGTCGCGCGCGCGACGATCACCGGCCTGCTCGACGGGCTGGAGCGTCAGGGCCTGCTGGCGCGCCGGCGCGACCGTGACGACAGGCGCAAGCTCACCGTGCGCCTGACGCCCGCCGGACAGGCGCTGGCCGCCCGGCTCTTCGACGAGCACACCGCCTGGATCGCCTCGCTCTTCGCAGGCTTTACCGGCGAGGACCGCGCGGCTCTGAGCCGGCTCCTGGAGATCGGCCGCCGCATGATCGACGCCGGCGCTTCCCCCTCGCCCTGACGGTCTCTCGCCCGGCCCGGACTGAACGGTTCCCATCGCCGCGCGCCCCTTCGCGCCGGCCCTTTTCCAGCAAGCAAGGACATGCACCGATGACGCATTATCTCGCGGAACTCTACTCGCCCACCCCGGCCTGGCAGGCGCTTCCTCTCGAAGAGCGACAGGCCTTCTTCGCGCGGATCGGCGCCGGCATGGGCGGCCTCGCCGAGCTGGGCATCGAGGCCCTCGCTCTCGGCCGCACGGATCCCGCCACGCCCAAGGCGCCGCCACAGCAGTTCTTCGCGATCTGGCGCGCCCCGGACGCCGCGGCCATGGCCGCCCTGGTCTCCGGCATCGCGGCCTCCGGCTGGCACGCCTATTTCGACACGGTCAACGCCAGCGGCCAGGGCGGTGATCTCGGCGCCCATCTGGCGGAACTCGCGGCGCTGTAGCGCCCCGCCACGCAGATCGGGGCCGGCGTCGGGAATGCCGGCCCCTAGGCAATCGCCCGCCCCGGAACCGACACCGACGCCTGTCGTTCCGCATCGGCACGCCTGGCCTGCTTGTCGGCATACATGAGCCGGTCCGCCTCGCGCAGCGCCGCCTGCAGCGAGCTGACCGCGGGATCGATGCCGACAATGCCGAAGCTCGCGCCGGCATAGTCAAAGCTGCATTCCGGGAAACTGTAGGTGCCTATCAGAAGCGGCACGAGCCGCCGGCGCATCGCCTCGGCTGCCGGGTCGCGATCCCCGTCGCGCACCGAGCCGGTCAGCCCGATCACCACGAATTCGTCGCCTCCCCAGCGGCCGAGCCGATCGCCGGCGCGCAGGCCGGCCAGCAGCCGCCGACCCGCCTCAGCCAGGAACCGGTCCCCGATCTCGTGGCCGTGCAGGTCGTTGATCGTCTTGAATTCGTCGAGATCGATGAACGCCACCAGCACGCGCTGGCTCGTCCGCTCCGCCAGCGCGAAGACCCGCCTCAGCTCGGCGAGGATGGCGCGACGGTTCGGCAGGCCGGTGAGCGTGTCGTAGTTCGCAGCATAGCGCTCTTCTTGATGGCGCATCGCGACCTGCCCGACGAGGCGGCCCGACAGAAGGGTCAGGAGCAGGCCGACAGCCGCCACCGACCCGGCCAGGAGCGCGTGCTGGCGGCGCATCGGCGCGAGCTGCTCGAGCGAGGCGAGCGTCAGCAGCTGGTACTGCTCGTCGGCGAGCGGCTGGCGGCGCAACAGATAGGGACGGCCCTCGACGAGCCAATGGTCGCCCTGCCCCGCATCCGCGATGGCGCTCACCGCCAGCGGCTCGCCCGGTCCCTCGTCGTCGGCCGAGGGGCGCAGGGCCTCCGGCGGCAGCAGGGCCGCGACGTTGCGCAGCGTGAACGGCGCTGAAGACGCCGTGGTCACGCGGCCCTGGCGGTTAACGATCAGGGCGATGTGGCGGCCGGTCAGGTAATGCGCCATGTCGGGACCGTCGAACCTGACGGTGACCGAGCCCAGCGGCCGGTCCTCCGTATCCTCGATGCGACTCGTGACGAAATAGGAGGGCATCTGGTTGAGGCGCGCGATGCCGAAGGAACGCCCCTTCCCGGTGCGCAGCGCGTCGAGCAGATAGGCCCTGCCCGGATAGATCTGGCCCAGAATGTTGAACGGCTCCGACCACTGGCTGGTGGCGACCGTGTCATGGGACAGGTTGTTCATGTAGATGCGCCCGTAGCGCAAGTCGTCGGACAGCCGGGTCATGACGTCGCCGACGCGGCGCACCTGCGGATCCTGCGCGAGGATCGCCGCCCGCTGCTCGCGCGTCAGTGCGTCGAAGCCCGGAGGGTCGGTGCGGTAGCGCGTCGCCAGCTGCACGACCTGGTTCTGGGTCGCCACCATGTTGGCGACGCTGGAAAGCTCGGCGAACAGGCGATCGACGACGCGCGCCGTGGTCTCGGCCTCGTAGGCGGCGCTGGCCTGCAGGCTGTCGCGCTCTTCGTCGAGGATGCGGCTCGAAAGCCAACAGCCGAGACCGGCGACCAGCACGAGCCAGGCGGCGGCGATCGCCAGAGTGGCGCGCCGCACGCCCGCGGGCGCCCGGCGCCCGCGCAGGCCCTGCTGCAACAATGCGTCGTCCGTGCCGTCTTCGCCAGCCAAACGCCGATCCAACACACTCACCCCCGACATCCGCGACAGTATCGGTCACGGGCACAGGAACGCTAGCGGATAGGCGCGACCAAATCGTAATCCCGACCGCCGGAAGCAGCGGCCGCGGAGGAATGCTTCTTTTACGCTGTTCCCGCGGCGACCGACCGACGGTCCCGGGCCGCCGTGCGGCTGTCATCCACGCGCATGGTTCGCGCAGCGTTGGGCACAGGCTCGATGCGTCCGGCACGCCGAGGCCATCGCAGCGACCGCGGCCCTACGAGACGCCTGCCACCACCGACGCACAGCGTACCGTCGCGGCCGAGCGAGCGACAGGGATTTCAAGGAGAGATCGACGCACCACGCCGGAGCATGATCGAAAATGGCGCGCCCGACACGATTCGAACGTGTGACCTTTGCCTTCGGAGGGCAACGCTCTATCCAGCTGAGCTACGGGCGCAAACCGTGGGAGGTGGATAGCCGATCGCGGGCGCTTCGGCAATGCGGGATTTTTTTGAAAGAGCCGCCCGTACCGACGGGGCGGGATGCCGTGGCGCCGAGGCCGCCAGGCTCGTGTTCGCCGGCGCCGAGCCGCGTCCTGCGAGGCAAGGACGCCTCATGCCGCCATCTGGCTAAATGCGAATTGGCAGGGCGCTGCTCCCGCTCTTAAAGTCGCGAGGGGGGAACAGATGTCCGACACAGCTTTGGAAGAGGGCAGCGGCGTGACGGAGGAGGCTCCGGCCAGCGTCAAGATCAAGGCTCAGATCGCCCGCAGCTTCACCTTCGCCTCGCACCAGAACGCCATTCCGGTGCTGCGCGGGCTCTCGCTCGTCAACGAGACGCAGCGGCGCTTCGAACGCTGCCGGCTGGCGATGGTGGCGAGTCCGGGCTTCCTGAGGCCCAAGCTCTGGACCATCGACCGGCTGCTTCCCAGGGACACGATCGAGATCGGCGACAGGCGGATCGACCTCGACGCCGCCTATCTCTCCGGGCTGACGGAGGCCGAGCGCGGAGATATATCGCTGCGGCTCTATGACGGGGACGAACTGCTCGCAGAGGAGCGCGTCCAGGTCAGGATTCTGGCCAAGGACGAATGGGGCGGCGTCGCCGACATGGCCCAGCTCCTGCCCGCCTTCGTCCTGCCGAACGATCCCGCCGTGGCGCGCTGGATGCGCGGCGCCGCCGAGGCGCTCGTCCGTCACGGCCATCCCGCCGGCCTCGACGGCTACCAGACGGGCGATCCGAGCCGCTGCCTGGTGATCGCTGCCGCCGTCTACAGCGCCATCGCAGAAGCGAAGCTGCATTACGCCGAGCCCCCCGCGAGCTTCGAGCAACGCGGGCAGAAGGTGCGGCTTCCCGGCATCGTCGCCCGCGACGGGCTGGCGACCTGCCTGGACAGCGCCTTGCTGTTCGCGGCGGTTCTGGAGGGCTGCGGGCTCAACAGCGCCGTGCTGCTCTTCAAGAGCCACGCGGCGGTCGGCGTCTGGCTGACGAAACGCACCTTCCGCAACGCGGTCGAGACCGATCTCGCCGAGGTACGCAAGGCGATCGTCGCCCGCGAATTCCTCGCCTTCGAGACGACGGGCGTGACCCACCGGCCGGTGGCGGCCTTCGATCATGCCCGCGCGCTGCTGCTGCCGCGGCTGACGGAGGAAGCCTCCGACGACTTCGTCGCGGCGATCGACCTGCACCGCTCACGCAGTGGCGGAATCCAGCCGCTCGCCTCCCATGCTCCCGTGCCGAGCGGAACCTCCGTCGACGACGGGGCTGCGATCCAGGTGCCGATCACGGTCGATACCGCCCATGCGCCCCTGCCTGCGGAGCTGGTTGAGATCAAGCCGACCACAGCTCAGGGCCGCATCGATCGCTGGCAGAAGAAGCTGCTCGACCTGACGCTGCGCAACCGGCTCCTGAACTTCCCCGACACCAAGCAGACGATCCGCTTTCTCTGCACGGACGTCGCCGCGCTGGAGGACCGTCTGGCCGATGGCGCCACCATGCGCCTGATCTCGCTGCCCGAGCACAATCCGCTGGGCGAACGCGACCCGGCTCTCTATCGCGAGATGCGTGGCCGCGACCTGCACCGCGACTTCGCGGCAGAGGCCCTGTCGCGCAACGAACTCGGCTCCCCGCTCGACGGCAAGGCGCTCGAAGCGCGCCTGATCGATTTGTACCGGCGCGTGCGCAACGATTTCGCGGAAGGCGGCGCCAATACACTGTTCCTCGCCGCCGGCTTCCTGCGCTGGAAGCGCAAGCCCGACGACGAGCGCAGTTATCGCGCACCGCTGCTGCTGATCCCCGTCAAGCTCGAGCGCCGCAGTGCCGGCTCGCAATTCTCCCTGCGCTTTCACGAGGACGAACCGCGCTTCAACGCCACCCTGCTCCAGTTCCTCGAAAGCGAGTTCGACCTGAGGCTTCCGCAGTTCGCCGGGGAACTGCCGCGCGACGGCAGCGGCATCGACGTCGCGCGGCTGCTGGCCGCGATGCGCGCCGCCGTGCGCGACGTGCCGGGGATGGAGGTCATCGACGAAACCGCGCTGTCAACCTTCTCCTTCGCCAAGTACCTGATGTGGAAGGACCTGGTCGAGCGGACCGATGCGCTGCGGCAGAACCGGGTGGTGCGGCACCTGATCGACACGCCGGACACCGCCTTCGCCGGAGCCGACGGCGCGTTCGTCTCCGAGCGAGACCTCGATAGCCGCTACGAGCCGGCCGACATCGTCTCGGTGCTGCCGGCGGATTCCTCGCAGATCGCCGCCAGCGTCGCCGCCGCGGACGGCCGCGACTTCGTCGTCATCGGACCGCCCGGCACCGGCAAGAGCCAGACCATCGCCAACATGATCGCGCATTGCCTCGCGGTCGGGAAGACGGTGCTGTTCGTCGCCGAGAAGACCGCGGCGCTGGATGTCGTCTACCGGCGCCTGAAGGCCCACGGCCTCGGCGATCACTGCGTCGAGCTGCATTCATCGAAGGCGGATCGCCGCAGTTTTCTCGCGCAGCTTCGGACATCCTGGGAGAAGGGCCGCACCACCTCCCAGTCGGAATGGGTAGCGATCAACGCCCGGATGAAGGTGAAGCGCGATACGCTCAATACCTATGTCGAGGCCCTGCATCGCATCCACGCCAACGGCTTGAGCCCCTACGCCGCGCTCGGCATCGCACTGCGGGAGCAGTCACGGCACGCGCCGCCGCTCGCCTGGGCGGGGCACGACTGCCATGACGCCGTCAGCCGTGTCGCTCTCGGTGAACTCGCAGGCGAGATCGGACGGGTGTTCGGCGCGGTGGAACGCGCCCCTGTCCTCGACTGGATCGACGCCCCGCAATGGTCGTCCGGCTGGCAGGAGGCGCTGATCGCCTCCGGCGACGCGCTCGCGCACACGACCGGCAGTCTGCGGAGGGCGCTCGCAAGCCTGCTGCCGCATCTCGGCCTGCCGGAAGAGTACGATGCCCCGCTGGATCGGTTGGAACGCCTGGCGCAGCTCGCCGAAACGCTCGCGGACACCGCCGGCTCGGACCAGCGCATCGTCTTCGATCCGGATTTCGGCCAGTTGCGCGGCGCGCTCGCCGAACTGGAGCAATCGATTTCGGCCTACCGGTCGACGGAGGCCGAGCTCACGGCCAGCTTCGCGCGCGACGCCGTCCCGACGATCCCGGTGGAGGCGCTCGAACGCGACTGGCGTGAAGCCGGTGCGGCGATCTGGCCGCGCAACTGGCTCGGCAAGCGCCGCGTCCGAAAGCTGCTGGAAGGCTACGCGACGAGCGGAAGTCCGGACCCCGACACGGACCTGCCCGTTCTGCGGCGGTTGCAGGGGCTGCGCGCCGCGACACAGGCGAGCGGCCTCGCCGGAAAGCCGATCCGCTTCGCCGGGCTCGATACCGACCTCGACGCCGTCGACCGGCATCTGGCCAGCGCCAGCCGCCTGCGCGACGGGCTCCTGCGGCTGGGGCGCGCCGCCGACGACATCGGTGCGATCGTCCGCTCGGTCGCGCCGCTCCTGGCACCGGGCAGCGACGCCGAGCCGATGCGCATCGCGGCGGCCGAGTATGCCTCGGCCTTCGCCGCCTTCGCGGCCGCACGCGGCCGTTTCAGCGAGATCGCCGGCAAGTCGCCGCTCGCCTCCGCGTCGGCGACACCACTCGCAGAGCTTTCGGCTGTCGCCGGGCAGTTGCGCGAGGCGCGCCATCTCCTGCGCGAATGGACGAGTTGGTGCGAGGTCCGCGCCCAGGCGCTGGGCCGAGGCCTCGGCCCGCTGGTCGAGGATCTCGAAGCCGGAGCCGTCGCGCCCGCGGGGACCCGGGAGGCGTTCGACCTCGCCTATGCACGCTGGTGGCTGCCCCTCGTGCTCGATGCAGACCCGACCCTGCGCGGCTTCCGGCGCTTCCAGCACGAGCACACAGTCGAAGAATTCCGTGAGCTCGACGATCTCGTGCGCACGCACGCCACGAGCCGCGTCGTCGGCACGCTCTCGCACGGCCTTCCCGCTGTCCAGAGCGTACCGCGCAACTCGGAGCTCGGCCTGCTCCGCCATCAGATGGAACTCCAGCGCCCGAACCGCTCGATCCGCGAGATGATCGCCGCTATGCCGTCGAGCTTCGCGCGGCTCGCCCCCTGCATGCTGATGTCGCCGCTCTCGATCGCGCAGTATTTCCCGACGGAGCAGGCACTCTTCGACGTGGTGATCCTCGACGAAGCCTCGCAGATCACGACCTGGGACGCGGTGGGAGCGATCGCCCGCGCCCGCCAGACGATCATCGTCGGGGATCCGCGTCAGCTGCCGCCGACGAACTTCTTCGGTCGCAACGAGGAGGCGGAGAACGTCCCCGAGCATGAGCGCGACCTCGAGAGCATCCTCGACGAAGCGAAGGCAGCCGGCATCCCGGTCCGCGACCTGCGCTGGCACTATCGCAGCCGGCACGAGTCGCTGATCGCGTTTTCCAACGCGTATTACTATCAGAACAGGCTGATCACCTTTCCGGCGCCGGCCGTCGAAGATCGTGCCGTCCAGCTGGTGCGTGTCGACGGCGTCTACGACCAGGGCAAGAGCCGCACGAACAGGACGGAGGCGCGCGCCTTGGTCGATCTCGCCGTCAGACGGATGCGCAGCTGGCTGGAGAAGCCGGAAGCCGCGCGGCCGACGCTCGGCATCATCACCTTCAACATCCAGCAGCAGAGCCTGATCCAGGACCTGCTCGACGAGGCCCGCCGCGGCGATCCGACACTCGAGTGGTTCTTCTCCGAGGACCGGACCGAGCCGACGATGGTCAAGAATCTCGAGAACGTGCAGGGTGACGAACGCGACGTCATCCTGTTCTCGGTCACCTTCGCGCGGGATCTCGCCGGACGGCGCAGCATGAATTTCGGCGCGCTGAACCGCGACGGCGGCGAAAGACGGCTCAACGTCGCAGTGACGCGCGCCCGGCAGAAGCTCGTGGTGTTCTCCGGTTTCGGGGCCGACGACATCGACACCGAGCGCACGAAGGCCGTGGGCGTCGCGCATCTCAAGGCCTTCCTCGATTTCGCGGCTCGCGGACCGGTGGCCCTGGCGGCGCAGGACCAGGGCTCGGTCGGCGGGCACGATTCGCCGTTCGAGGAAGCGGTCGCGGGCGAGTTGATCCGGCTCGGCTGGCAAATCGTGCCGCAGGTCGGCATTTCCGGCTTCCGGGTTGATCTCGGCATCCGGCATCCGGACAAGGCCGGCGCCTATCTGGCCGGCGTGGAATGCGACGGGGCGACATATCACAGCTCGGCGACGGCCCGCGATCGCGACAAGGTCCGCGAGCAGGTGCTGCGCGGCCTGGGCTGGAACATCGTCCGCGTCTGGTCGACCGACTGGTGGTTCGACCCGCGTGGGGCGGCGCAACGGCTGCACGCCGCGCTCGAGGCCCTGCTCGCCCGGAGCCGCGAGACGCAAGCGTCCGAGGACGGCGACAGCGAAGCCCATTGGAGCCTGGGAGAAGAGATCGAACCGGCCGCAGCCGGATCGGGCGACGCGGCCGGACTGGTCGACGAGCACGAACACGCAGGCACGCAGGCCGCGCCGATCGCCAGCGAGAGCCCTATTTCTCCGGCAGTCACCGAGCCGAAACCGGCTTCACCCGCCACGGACTCGCCCGCGACATGGGCCTCTCGTCCAGCCGCCGCCGAAGACGGCTTTTATCGCGAGGCAGACCTGTCGCGCGCGCCCGCCGATCCGGCGACCTTCTTCGACCCGACCTATGACGGCACTCTCCAGGCGATGGTCGAGGCCGTCGTCGCCGCGGAGGCGCCGCTGCGCGAAGACATCCTCCTGCAACGGATTTCGCGCGCCCATGGCTGGCTGCGGACGGGACCGCGCATTCGCGAGCGGATAACGCTGTACCTTCGCCATCTGCCCCGGAGCGAGGAAAGCAGCGGGACCTTCCTCTGGCCATCCGAGGGTGTCGCTGCGGTTCGGCGCTTCCGCCCGCCGGCCAGCGAGGCGGTGCGCCGGTCGATCGGCGAGATTCCGCTCGCGGAACTCGTCGGGTTCGCTCAGGCACACGCCACGTTGCCGGATGAGATCGATCCTCCGCTCGCCATGGCCCGGCTGCTCGGTGTGGAGCGTCTCACGGCGACGTCGCGCGCACGCCTCGACGAAGCGCTCCAGCAAGCCGGCCATCGCCCGGCGGTCGCGACGGCCGGCCAGGTGTCGGAAGGCTGACAGCGCCCGCGAGGGGTGGGGAACTCCCGGCGGCTCGGCCGCCCGGACCGGGATCATCCCGGCGCCGCCCCCTGCCTCATGCGGTTTCCAGCGCCCGCCTGCCCTCGCCCAGGGCGGCGGCGAGGTCGCGGATCTCGGCGGCCAGGCGCGGATCGCGGATACGGCCGGCGGTTTCGAGCGCCGCCCGTTCGGCGGCCTCCAGGCCGGCGGGGGCTTGGGCGGCTGCGGCCAGCACCTTGGCGATCTGCGTGCGGTCGCCGGCGGCGATGCCGGCTTCCGCGGCACGCGCGCGCAACCCTGCGAGCAGCGTGCCGGCGTCGAGCAGGGCGACGAGGCTGCCGTCGCGACGCGCCTCGCCTGTCGATGCCTGGCCGAGATGCAGGGCGAGCCGCATCAGCTGGCGGCCGGTGCGTCGGCCGAGCGCCGGGCCGTCGCCGCCCTGCCTGCCGCCGGCGATGCGCGCGAGATCCTGCCGGATCGCGCGCTCGGCATTGCGGCGGCGATAGCGGTTCGGGTCGGGCAGCAGACGCACCGTGGTGGTGACGAGGGCGACCGCGACCACCAGTGCCGCCGCGCCCGCAAACACGGTCAAGGCCTGCGCCGCGGCAGGGGCACCGACCTGGGCCGCCAGCAGGAAGCACATATTGGCGTCGAGCGCCGGCGCGCCGAAGCGCCGGCTCGCCCGCGCCAGCCCGCCCAGCACCAGGAAGGGCGCGAGCGTCAGCAGCAGCACGGGCAGACCCTCGACCCAGGGCTGGACCGCGAGCCGGTAGCCCACCGCCACGACGACGCCGGCGATCACGCCGCGCAGCATGATCGGCGCGACGCTGCGCGGGCGCGGCAGGGAGCCGAGCACCATGGCGAAGATGCAGACGCCCAGCGCCGTCAGCTCCGCCTCCGGCCAGCCCAGCCGATAGGCGACGATACCGGCGGCGAAGGTCGCCGCGCCGGCGAGCAGGCCGACCCAGGCCGCGATGACGGGATCGAAGGAGGCCGAGAGGCGCAGGCGCAAGCCCTGCCAGGACGGGGCAATGTCCGGCTCGGCCGCCTGCGCCAGCGCGCGCCTGGCCGCGTCCATGGCGGCGAGATCGCGGGCTAGCATCGGATCGGCAGCCGCTGCCGATCTGTCAGGATCGGCGGGGGGCGCCATGTCGAGGCGCTCTGCCGCCGCCAGCGCAGCCGGCGGATCGCGCCGGCGCAGGCTGCGGGCCGCGACCATGGCGCCAAGCGTCGCGACGACGAGCGCCTGGAGATGGTGCAGGCTGCGATAGCCGCTGAGGGAGCCGGCGAAGACCAGCGGGCCGCGCTCCTGCAACTCGGCGAGCCGCAGCAACAGCGCCCGCTCGCCGGCGGCGCCGCCCTCCCCGCGCAGCAATGCGGCGATCTCGGCCTTGGCGGCGTCGGCCGCCTGCCCCACCTCGTCGCGGAAGGCGTCGCGCGGGCCGTGCGGGGTGGCGAGGCCGATGACGACCATCGCGACCACGACGCCGATCAGCGTGCATTCGGCGCGCGCCAGGGCGAGCGGCATGCCGTTGCCGGGGTCGAAGACCGAGGGCAGCATCACCACCGCCGCGGTCATGCCGGCGAGCAGGGCGGCATAGCCGTGCACGCCGCTGAGCGCATGGGTCAGGCCGGCATTGATCCCGACCCAGAGGCCGAGCAAAGCGAGCATCGCGACGGGATGCGGCGAGAGCTGCAGCAGCCACAGGCCGATGCCGGCGCCCGCCAGCGTGCCGAGCAGGCGGAAGAGCCCGCGCTCGAAGACCAGGCCGCGCATGGGCTGCGCCACCACGAAGACCGGCATGGCGGCCCAGTAGGCGTGGTGGACATGCAGTGCCGCCGCGATGGCGAAGGCGATCAGCGCCGCCAGCGCCAGCAGCAGTCCCTGCCTGACCGCGGCGCGGTCCAGGCCCGATATCGCGAGAATCCGGTTCATGTCCCGTCGATATCCGGCCGGAAGCCGGCGGAAAAGCGGCGGAGAGCGCCGGGCAGCCTTCGCCTCAGTACTTGATCACGCCGAAGCGGCGGAAGGCGTCGTGGATGCGGTCGGCATAATGGTTGAAGCTCGGATAGTCGCCGAGATGCGCCGGGCGCGGCCGCGGCAGCTCGATCTTGATCTCGTCGACCACCCGGCCGGGCGTCGGCGACATCACCAGCACGCGGTCGGACAGGCCGATCGCCTCCTCGATCGAATGGGTGATGAAGACCACGGTCTTGGCCTGCTCCATCCAGAGCATTTCGAGGTCGTGCCGGATCTGGGTGCGGGTGATGGCGTCGAGCGCGCCGAAGGGCTCGTCCATCATCAGCACGGCGGGGTTGTGGATCAGCGCGCGGGCGATCGAGACGCGCTGGCGCATGCCGCCGGAGAGCTGCTTCGGATAGCGGTCGGCCGCATGCGAGATGCCGAGCTTGGCGAAGAGTTCCAGCGCGCGCTCGCGGGCGGGCTCCAGCGGCAGGCCGCGGATCTCGGCCTGCAGCAGCACGTTTTCCATCGCGGTGCGGAATTCGAGCAGGAGATGGTCCTGGAAGACGATGCCGATATCGGTGAGCGGCGAGGTCAGCGGCTTGCCGTTCACCAGGAGTTCGCCCGCGGTGACCGGGATCAGCCCGGCCGCCATCAGCATGAAGGTGCTCTTGCCGCAGCCGGACGGGCCGATGATGCTGACGAACTCGCCGCTGCGGATGTTCAGCGTCAACCCATCAACCGCGGTGAACGAGCCGAAGGTCTTGATGATGCCGCGTCCCTCGATCGAGGCGGCGGTGGAAGCGGCGGCGGGCGTCATGTCGGGTCCTCGATGCGGATGACGGCGTCATCCCGGAGAAGCGCCCCGGCGGCGATGCGCCGGCCGGGACGGATGGGCGGATGCCGGGTTCAGGGGCAGGACGGCGCCGCGGCCGGGACGAGCTCGGCGGTGAAGTAGTCCGAGACCGGCTTGTCCTTGGGCAGGCCGAGATACTGGGTCAGCAGCGCGAAGGTCGTGTCCCAGTTGGCCTCGGGCACCTTGCCGAGCGAGGTCGCGCCGGGCGCGCAGAGCAGCTTGTTGACCACCTCGAACTGCGCCAGCACCTGCGCCTTCTTCACCGAGGGGAACTGCGCCACCACGGCGTCGGCCGCGGCGTCCGGGTTCTTGCGGGCGGCGTCCCAGCCCTGGAGGCTCGCCTCGACGAACTTCTTGAACAGGTCGGCGTCGGCCTTGATCCGGTCGTCGCGGGCGATCATCGACAGGCCGACGGTCGGCACGCCGATGTCGCGATAGAGCAGGTCGCGCACCTTGAAGCCGCGCTCGCGGATCTGGATCGAGTGGAAGTCGGCGCCGCCGAGGATGGCGTCGACCTTCTTCTCCAGCAGCGCGCCGACGAAGGCGCCCGGATCGATGTTGATGATGTTGACCTTGCTCTTGTCGATCTGGTTGCTGGCCAGGATCGCCTCGAGCAGGATGGTCTGGGCGGTGCCGGGCTGAACGGCGATGCGCTTGCCGACGAAATCCTTCGGCGAGGCGATGCCGCTCTCCTCCAGCGAGATGATGGCGAAGCCGTTGGTCTGGAGCACCGGCGCGATCACCTTCACCGGTGCGCCCTTGGTGCGCAGCTGCATGGCGGCGGGCGCGTCGGCGAAGCCGACATCGGTCTGGCCTGTCGCGACCATCTGGGCGGTGGTGCCGGAGCCCTTGCCCTCCTCGATGGTCAGGTTGATCCCTGCCTTCTCGTAGAGCCCCATCTGCTTGGCCAGCATGAAGCCGGCATTGGGGGCGGCGGCGAGGAAGTTCAGGGTGAGCTTCATCGGCTTAGCCCCGCTCTGGGCGAAGGCCGGGCCGGCACCCAGCGCGAGCGCGGCCGCGGCGGCGATCAGCATGCGTCTGTTCATGGAATCCTCCCGTTATGTCCGGTTTGTCCGGTTGTCGATCGTCGTGATGCGCGGCCCGGCGCTCAGCCCCGGCGCTGCCAGGGCATCAGCAGCACCTCGAGCGCGTCCACGATGTAGCTGAACAGGATGCCGACCACGCTCAGCGCCACCAGGCAGGCGAAGATCAACGGCATGTCGAGGAAGCTGGTGCCGCGCAGCAGCAGATAGCCCAGCCCGGCATTGGCGCCGACGAACTCGCCGACGATGGCGCCGGTCGCGGCGAAGACCGCCGAGACCTTCAGGCCGGAGAAGATGTAGGTCAGCGCCGCCGGCACCCGGACATAGCGGAAGGTCTGCCAGGCCGAGGCGCCCATGGAGCGGGTCAGGTAGAGCACGCGCTCGTCCAGCGCCCGGAAGCCGGTCATGCTGGCGACGAGCGTCGGGAAGAAGCAGAGCAGGAAGGTCAGCAGCACCTTCGGGAACAGGCCGAAGCCGAACCAGACCACGAAGAGCGGCGCGATCGCGATCTTCGGCACGAGCTGGAAGAAGACGATGACCGGATAGATCGCCTTTTCCAGCAGGCGCACCGAGACGATGACGTAGCCGAGCGGGATCGAGACCACCGCCGCCATCAGGAAGCCGAGCACGATCTCGTTGGCCGTGACCAGCGTGTGCTGGAAGATGTCGGCGCGGTCGGTCCAGAGCCGCTCGAAGAAGGCGCTCGGCACCGGCAGGATGTATTCCGGGATGCGGGCGAGCGGCACCAGCCACTCCCAGGCACCGAGCAGCACGGCGAAGCTCGCCAGCGGCCAGGCGATGGCGGAGGCCCACTCGCGCAGCCTGCTGCTGTCGCGATCAGTGGCGGCGGGGGCGGTGCCGGCGGGCGCGGCTGCGCTCTCGGTCATGCGGTGGTTCCTGCACTCTGGGGAATCATGTGGGCCGGGCCAGCGCCGGCGGGCTGCGAGGCCTGGATCTGGCGGCGCCGCAGCGGCCAGATCTCGGCCATCTCCGCCGCCGCCTGACGCAGCGCCTCGGCGATCTGGGGCCGGCGGTCTTCCTGCATGCGGGGCAGCGGGCCGGCGACGCTGAGCGTGCCGGCGACGGGCGCATCGGGCGTGGTCGCGGCGCGGAAGGTGGTCGCCATCGCGACGATGCCGATCTCACCCTCCTCCACCGCCAGCGCGACGCCGGCGCGGCGGGTCTGGTCGAGATGCCGGCGCAGCGTATCGATGTCGCCGAGCGCGTTGGGGCCGGCGCGGCCGGCGGCGTCGAAACCATGGGCGAAGGTAATGCGCAGCGCCTCCGCCTCGGGCAGCGAGGCGAGCCAGGCCTTCCCCGTCGCGGTGGCGTGCAGGACGATGCCGGCGCCCATCGGCGGTTCGTAGCGCAGCCCGGCGGTGGTGCCCTGCGAGCGGGCGACCCAGATAAGGTCGTCGCCCTTCACCACAGCGAGGCGGCAATATTCGCGGGTCGCCCGCGACAGGCGGTCGAGCACGATCTGCCCCGCATCGGGCAGGCCGCGGCTGTCGAGGTCGCGGAAGGCGAGCTGCGAGAGCTTGAGGGTGAGACCATAGGCGCCGGACTGGCCGTGCTGCTCGACGAAGCCGCGCGCCGCCAGCGTCGCCAGCAGGCGATGGGTCGCGCTGAGCGGCAGGCCGAGCCGCTCGGCGAGCAGGCTGAGATCGACGCCGTCGGGCTCGCCCGCCAGCGCTTCCATCAGCTTCAGAGCCCGCTCGACCGCAGCGATCGTCACCGTCCGGCGTTCCTCGATTTATTTTTGGAAATGATTTCCAATTCAGAATTGAATTCCGTATATGGATGCGCCGAGGCCGAGTCAACGTGTCTCGCGAAGGATGATGACGGGAGGGGCCATGAGCCTGGCGGGTGAAGCGGCGGTCGCGATCTGGCACGACATCGCACCGGAAGGGCGCGAGGAGTTCTATGCCTGGCACGGGCACGAGCACATGCCGGAGCGCGTCGGGATTCCGGGCTTCCAGCGCGGGCGCCGCTATGTCGCGATCGAGGCCAGCCTCGAATTCTTCAACCTGTACGAGGCGCTTTCGGTCGAGGTGCTGAAGGGCCAGGACTACACTTCGCGCGTCAACGCGCCGACGCCGTGGACGCTCAGCGCCGTCAAGCATTTCCGCTCGGTCGCACGCTCGATCTGCCGCGTCGCCCACTCCTCCGGCCCGGCCCAGGGCGGGCTAATCGCGACGCTGCGCTACGACGTGCCGGAGGATGCGGTCTCCGCCCATCGCGACACGCTGCAGCGGCGGCTGATTCCCGATCTTTTGGCCAAGCCCGGCGTCGCCGGCGTGCATGTGCTGATGGCGGACGCCGAGGCGAGCGGCATCGCCACCGCCGAGCAGAAGGCTCGCGGCGTCGCCAACGCCGTGCCGCGCTGGGTGCTGCTGGTGGAGGGCTGGAGCGACGAGCCGGCCTTCGTCGCGCTGGCGAAGCAGGCCCTGTCGGCGCAGGCGCTGGATGCGACCGGTGCGGAAGGCCCCTACTCGCTTGATCTCTACCGCCACCAGATCACCCGCACCAAGACCGCCTGGAGCGCCGGCTGATGGACGCCCGCTACGATCTCGCCGGTCGCACGGCCATCGTCACCGGCGGCGGCGGCGGGCTCGGCCGCGGCATCGCCGCCGCGCTGCGCGATGCCGGCGCGACGGTTGAGCTCTGGGATGCGCATGCCGGGCGCCTCGCCGAGGCGGCGGCCGAACTCGGCGTCGGCCAGCGGCTGGTCGACATCACGAGGGCCGATGAGGTAGACGCCGCCGCCGAGGCTGCGTTCGCCGCACATGCGCGCATCGACATCCTGGTCAACAATGCCGGCATCCTCGGCGAGGTGAAGCCGATCTGGGAGACCGATCCGGCGAATTTCGAGACGGTGCTGCGGGTCAACCTGTTCGGGACCTATCTGGTCAGCCGCGCCCTGATCGGACGCATGCGGCTGCAGGCGCCGCGCGCCGGCCTGGGCGGCCATCCGATACGCGGGCATGTCGTCAACATCGCCTCGATCCAGGCCAAGGAAGGCATGGCGCTGGCCTCGGCCTATTCGGCCACCAAGGCGGGCATGGTTGCGCTGACCAAGAGCACGGCCAAGGAGGTGGCCCGCGACGGCGTCATCGTCACCGCCGTGACCCCGGCGGCCGCCGAGACCGCGATGGCCAGGGAGATCTCGGCCGAACGGCGCGCCGATATCCTGTCGCGCATCCCGATGGGCCGTTTCGTCGAGATCGACGAGGTGGCGCGCATGGTGCTCTGGCTCAGCTCCGACGAATGCTCCTTCTCGACGGGCGGCGTGTTCGACCTCTCCGGCGGCCGCGCGACCTACTGAGGCGCGGCTAGCTCACGCCGCCGAACGGCGCGTGCTGGCGGATCAGCGCGGCATTCTGGGCGCGGAACGCGTCGACAAACTCGCGCGCGATGCGCGAGAGCGGGCGCGGGCCCGGCTGGAACATCGCATACTGATAGCGGAGCTGCGGCGCGAAGGGCCGGGCGACGAGGCCGAGCCTGCGGAAGTGCAGGCTGGTGATCACGTCGACGATGGTGACGCCGACGCCCTCCAGCACCAGGGCGCAGGCGGTGCCGAAGAACTCGACATGCACGGCGACGCGCAGCCGCGCCGACGCCTCGGCGAAGGCCCGCTCTAGCGCCTCGTGCAGGAAGTGATCGGCATAGAGCGAGATCATCGGCTGGTTGTGCAGCAGCGCCGGGGTGATCTCGGGCTCGCCGGCCAGCGGATGGTCCGCCGGCAGCATGCAGACGCAGGGCACGTCGATCGTCTCGATCAGCGAGGCCGGGCTCTCGATCGGCAGCTCGGCGAAGCCGATGTCGAAGGCCTCGATCCGGCCGAGATCGCGCACCGTCGGCGATGAGCGGGTGATGAAGCGCACCGTGCCCTCGGGCCAGCGGGCGAGCAGCCGGGCAATGATCGGCGGCAACATATAGGTGGCGAGACCGGGCTGGCTGGCGAGCGACAGCGTGCCGGAGCGCAGGCTCCTGAGATCGCGCGCCACCGCCCGCGTGCGCTCCAGCACGCCGAGCGTGCGCCGCGCCTCCTCGTAGAACAGCAGCGCCTCCGGCGTGACCTGGAGCCGGCCCTTGCCGCGCTCGAACAGGGCGACGCCGAGCTCGTCCTCGAGCCGGGTGATCAGGTTCGAGATCGCCGGCTGCGACTTGGCCAGCACCGTGGCCGCAGCGCTCATCGAGCCGGTCTCGATCACGGCGCGGAAGGCTTCGAGGTGACGGGTGTCCACGGAAGGCTCGGTCCCGAGTTATAATGCAGATCTATATGTTTTACGGCATTTCGTTTTTGACCTGCAAAGCCGAATGACGCGACCATGCCCCGCAGAGCCCGAATGGGCAGGGGAACGGAAAGCAAGGTCGTGAAAGATTCGCTCGTCCTCGACGGGATCGAGAAGCGCTATGGCGACTTCGTCGCGCTGCAGAGAACCGAGCTGAGCATCAAGGCCGGCGAGTTCATCACGCTGCTCGGCCCGTCCGGCTCGGGCAAGACCACCATCCTGATGAGCATCGCCGGCTTCGCCAATCCGAGCGCCGGGCGCATCCTGCTCGACGGGCGCGACGTCACCGGCCTGCCGCCGGAGCGCCGGAACTTCGGCGTCGTCTTCCAGGGCTATGCGCTGTTTCCGCATCTCAGCGTCTACGACAACGTCGCCTTCCCGCTGCGGGCGCGCGGTATCACCGGCGCCGCCGCCCGCACGCTGATCATGGCCGCGCTCGAGATCGCCAAGCTCGACACCTTCGCCCACCGCTATCCGCGCCAGCTCTCGGGCGGCCAGCAGCAGCGCGTCGCGCTGGCCCGCTCGCTGGTGTTCTCGCCCGAACTGCTGCTGCTCGACGAGCCGCTGAGCGCACTCGACCGGGCGCTGCGCAAGGAGTTCCAGACGGAATTCCGCTCGATCCATCGCGAGGTCGGCACCACCTTCATCTATGTGACGCACGATCAGGAAGAAGCGCTCACGATGTCGGACCGCATCGTGATCCTCGACAAGGGGCGCATCCTGCAGATCGCGCCGCCGGCCGAGCTCTACGAGCGCCCCGCGACGACCTTCGTCGCCGGCTTCCTCGGCAAGAGCAATTTCCTGCGCGGCACCGTCGCCGCGGTCGCCGATGGCCGCGCGCGGCTGGACCTCGCCGGCTTCTCGACATGCGCGCTCGACAACGGCACCGGGGCGCAGGCCGGCGCACGCGCCGTCGCGGCGCTGCGGCCGGAGAAGGTGCGGCTCGCCCTGCCCCGCGACGCCGGCGGCACGGGCCCCGGCCGGGTGACCGGCACCGTCGCGGGCGTGACCTATCTCGGCGCCTCCGTCGAGGTCGAGCTGCGGCTGGCGGACGGGCAGATCCTGCTGGCGACCGTTCCGGCCGGGCAGCTGCCGTTGGCCGACGGGGCGGAGTACGTCGCCTCCTGGGCGGAGGACGCCGCCATCCTCGTGCGCGAGGAGGCCGCCCCGTGAGCGCGGTCGCCCCGAGCCAGAGCGCCAGCCAGGGCGAACGGCTCTACTGGCTGATGATGCTGCTGCCCTGCGCCTTCCTGGCGCTGCTCTATGTCGTCCCGGTGCTGAACGTGCTGGTGATGAGCGTCACCGTGCCGAAGCCCGGCCTCGCCAATTATGCGGAGCTGGCCAACAACGGCGCGGTGCAGCGCACGCTCTGGACCACGCTGCGGATCGGGGCGATCACCACCGGGCTCGTGCTGCTGATCGGCTATGCGGTCGCCTATGCGCTGGTGCATAGCGGGCCGCGCGAGCGCCAGATCCTGCTCGGCATCGTGGTCGCGAGCTTCTGGATCAGCGCGCTGATCCGCGCCTTTGCCTGGATCGCCCTGCTGCAGTCGCGCGGGATCGTCAATTCGGCGCTGATGGCGACGGGGCTGATCGACAGTCCGCTCAGCTTGGTGCGCAACGAGCTCGGCGTGGTGATCGGCATGGTGCACTACATGCTGCCCTACGCCATCCTGCCGCTCTACACGAACCTGCGTGGCATCGACGACCGGCTGGTGCCGGCGGCGCGCGCGCTCGGAGCGACGCCGTCGCAGGCCTTCCGCTGGGTGTTCCTGCCGCTCAGCCTGCCCGGCCTGATCGGAGCGGGCGTCATCGTCATGATCTTCTCGCTCGGCTTCTACATCACCCCCGCCATCCTCGGCGGCGGCCGCATCATCATGGTGGCCGAGTTCATCAGCGTGCAGATCTCCGAGACACTGCGCTGGGGCCTGGCGGCGATGCTGGCGACGGTGCTGCTCGGCGCCGTGCTGATGCTGGTGACCTGGCTCAGCCGCTTCATGGACGTCGAACAGGCGCTGAGGAAGTAGATCATGTCGGCTCCCGGCTCCTCCCCCGCACGCGGCGTCACCCTGCCCCGGCTCGTGGCCTGGCTGGCGGCCGCCTTCCTGCTGCTGCCGCTGCTGGTGGTCATCCCGATCTCGCTCACGCCCGAGCGCTATCTCTCGCTGCCGACGGACAGCATCTCCTTCCGCCATTACGGCAGCCTGGTCAGCGACGGGCGCTGGACCAAGAGCATCCTCGACAGCCTGATCGTCGGCATCGGCGCGACGGTGCTAGCCACCGCGCTCGGCACCGCCTTCGCGGTCGGCGCCTGGCGGCTCGGCGTGCCGCTGGCGCGGCGGCTGCGGCTCCTGCTGCTGGCGCCGATCATCGTGCCGCCGATCGTCCACGCCATCGCCTTCTATCGCGCCTGGGCGACGCTCGGCCTGCTCGACAGCTATCTCGGGCTGATCCTGATCCACGCCATGAAGGGGCTGCCCTTCGTGGTGCTCACCGTGGCCGGCGTGCTCGCCAATCTCGACCCGCGGCTGGAGCAGGCGGCGCGCAGCCTCGGCGCCGATGCCCGCCAGGCGATGAGCTGGGTCGTGTTCCCTCAGATCCGCGCCGGCATCGCCGCCGGTGCCGTCTTCGCCTTCATCACCTCCTGGGACGAGACCATCGTCGCGCTCTTCGTCACCAGCCGCGCGGTCACCACGCTGCCGCGCCGGATCTGGGAAGGGCTCGCCGACAATATCGACCCGGCGATCGCCGCGCTGGGCACGGTGATGATCCTCCTGACCTTCGTCGCGGTGACGATCACCACCCTCCGCGGCGGCAAAGCCAACGCCTGAAGAGCGAAAAGGGGAAGACCTATGACCAGAGACCAGCAGGAGTTCCGTGACGACTGCCTCGCGATCCTGCGCGAGACGACGCAGGGCAAGACCGTCCACCGCCGCCGCTTCCTGCAGTCGCTGGCCGTGCTCGGCGCCCTGCCGCTCGGCCTGCGGCTGACGCCGGCCAGCGCGGCGAACGGCGAGATCGTCGTGGTCAACTGGGGCGGCGACGCCGTGAAGGCCTATGACGAGATCTGGGCGCAGCCCTTCAACGCCGCCAATGCCGGCGCCAAGGCGATGATCAACGGCTCGGGCCCGAGCTCGGGCAAGATCAAGGCGATGGTCGAGAGCGGCAGCGTGACCTGGGACGTGTGCGACCGCACCGTGCCGGCCTCGATCGAGCTCGGCCGCCAGAACCTGCTGGAGAAGGTCGACTGGTCGATCGTCGCGCAGGACAAGCTCCGCCCGGCGCATCGCTCCGACTGGGGTGTCGGCGCCTATCTCTACTCCTTCGTGCTGACCTGGGACGAGAAGGCGCTGAAGGGCCCGGCGCCGAAGAACTGGAAGGATTTCTGGGACGTCAAGGCGTTCCCGGGCAAGCGCACGCTGCGTAACAACATCGAGGGCATGCTCGAGGCGGCGCTGCTCGCCGACGGCGTGCCGCGCGACAAGATCTACCCGATCGACGTCGACCGCGCCCTGAACAAGATCCGGGAGATCAAGCAGCACACCATCTTCTGGACCACCGGCGCGGAGAGCCAGCAGCTCTTCCGCAATGGCGAGGTGGTGATGGGCAATCTCTGGCACACCCGCTCGATGCTGCTGGCCAAGGAGGTCGGCGACCGCATCAAGTTCAGCTTCGAGGACGGCGTGCTCTTCCCCGGCGCCTGGATCGTGCCCAAGGGCAATCCGGCCAAGGAGGGCGCCTGGAAGTTCATCGCCGCGGCGCAATCGCCCGAGAGCCAGGTCGAGCTGTTCAAGCGCGTCGGCAACGGCCCGGTGAACCCGGCCGCCGCGGCGATGGTGCCGAAGGAGATGCAGGCGCTCGACTGCGGCTCGCCGGAGAACTTCGCCCGCCAGGTCGCCGTCGACAACGAGTGGTACGCGGCGAACTACGCCACGATCCTCGCCCGCTATCTCGACGTCATCGCGTCCTGAGACACCGGCCGGGGCGTCCCCTCGCCCCGGCCTTAGCCTGCCTTTGCCCCTCAACAGCCCGGTAGACCGATGTCCGCTGCTCCCTTCTCGCTGGCCCAGACCTTCATGGGCGTTCCCCACCGCACGGAGATCGGCGGTGCGAAGGCCGTGATCCTCGGCCTGCCCTTCGACTGCGGCACGCACCCGCAGCGCGTCGGCTCGCGGCTCGGCCCGAGCGCCATCCGCGAGCAGTCGCTGCTGCTGCGCGCCTTCGACTATGCCAACGCGATCAACCCGCTGGACGCCCTCGGCGTCGTCGATGTCGGCGATGCCCGCGTCAGCCCCGGCGAGGTGGAGCCCTCCTACCGGGCGATCGAGGAGGCGGTCGGCGCCATCGCGCGCGAACGGGTCGTGCCGGTGACGCTCGGCGGCGACGGCGCCATCGCACTACCCGAGATGCGCGCGCTGCACGCGGTCTATCCCGACCTTGTCACCGTGCATATCGACGCCCATACCGACGCCTACCCGATCGAGGGCTACAACACCGCCACCGCCTTCGTCCGCGCCGCGGAGGAAGGGCTGATCGACCCGGCGCGCTCCTACCAGATCGGCATGCGCGGCACGACGATGGTGCCCGGCATCGCCGATTACGGCCGCAGCCTCGGCTACAACGTCATCTCGCTGGCCGAGCTGCTGGAGCGCGGCATCGCCACCGTCTTCGCCGAGGTGAAGGCGACGATCGGCGACCGCCCGGTCTATCTCTCCTACGACATGGACTTCTTCGACCCGTCCGTGGCGCCCGGCGTCTGCACGCCGACCTGGGGCGGCGCGACCGCGCGCGAAGGCCTCGCGGTGCTGGAGGCCTGCAACGGGCTCAACCTCGTCGGGGTCAACATCAACACGGTCAGCCCGCCGCACGATGTCGGCGGCATGTCGGCGCTGCTGGCGGCGCAGGTGACGCTGAACGCGCTCAACCTGATCGCCCGCCAGCACCAGAGCCGCGCCGCCGGCGCCTGAGCCCGAGGGCGCTGCGCCGCGCGCATGGCGGAGCCTCCGCCATGCCGGCATGCGCGGCTTTTCTTCGCGCCGCTGCGCGCATAGGACGGCAGGAGGCCACCGGATCAGAGTGGCCCCGCACAGGACGACCAGGGAGATCTGACGTGAAACGCCGCACCCTTCTGACGGGGGCCGCCGCCGCTGCCGCCGCCCCCATCGCCAGCCCGGCGATCGCCCAGAGCGCCCCTTCGATCAAATGGCGCCTGGTCTCGGCGTTCCCGAAATCGCTCGACACGCTCTATGGCGGCTCGGTGCATCTCGCCAAGCGCGTCGCCGAAGCCACGGACGGCCGCTTCGAGATCCAGCCCTTCGCGGCCGGCGAGATCGTTCCCGGCGGCGGCGCAGTGATCGACGCCGCGTCGACCGGCACCGTCGAGTGCTGCCACACCTGCAGCTATTACGCGATCGGCAAGGACCCGACCTTCGCCTTCGGAACCTGCATTCCCTTCGGCCTGAACGCGCGCCAGACCACCGCCTGGCTGCAGTTCGGCGGCGGCAACGAGATGCTCAACGCCTTCTACGAGAAGTTCAACCTCTACGGCATGGCGGCGGGCAATACCGGCGTGCAGATGGGCGGCTGGTTCCGCAAGGAGATCAACACGGTCGAGGACCTGAAGGGCGTCAAGTTCCGCGTCGGCGGCCTGGCGGGCAACATCCTGCTCAAGCTCGGCGTGGTGCCGCAACAGATCGGCGGCGGCGACCTCTACGCCTCGCTCGAGCGCGGCACGATCGACGCGGCCGAATGGACCGGCGCCTATGACGACGAGAAGCTCGGCCTCTCGAAGGTGGCGAAGTACTACTACTATCCCGGCTGGTGGGATCAGGGCACGGTGATCTCCCTGATGATCAACAACGGCAAGTGGCAGGAGCTTCCCGCCGCCTACAAGGCGATCCTCAGCGACGCCTGCGCCGAGACCAATGCCTGGATGCAGGCGAAATACGACTACGAGAACCCGCCGGCGCTGAAGCGGCTGATCGCGGCCGGCGCCCAGCTGCGCGCCTTCTCGCCGGCGATCATGAGCGCATCCTACAAGGCGGCCGAGGAGACCTTCGCGGAGATCAGCGCCAGGAACCCGACCTTCAAGGCGACGCTGGCCGCGATGATGGAGTTCCGCGCCGCCTCCTCGCTGTGGTGGCAGGTCAGCGAGCTGCCCTACGACATCAACATCGCCAACCTGACGCGCGGCCAGCGCTGATGCGGATCCCTCCCCGGCCCGATCCGGGGAGGGATGCCCGATCAATCGAGAGGGAAGCGGCGATGAGCAAGCCGATCTGGGTCGAGGCCGCGATCAACGGCCCCTGGGGCAAGGAGCGCCAGCCCGGCATCCCGGTCGCCATGGCCGATATCGTCGCCGACGGCATCGCCGCGGTCGAGGCCGGGGCGGCGATCGTGCATCTCCACGTCTATGACGAGGCGACGGGACGCCAGCGCGACGACTGGGAGCTCTATGCGCGGGCGATCGAGGGCATCCGGGCGCGGGTCGACGCCATCGTTTACCCGACGATCCCGATCCTCGGCTCGGGCTATGCCGGCGACATGCTCGGCTCCGGCCGCTACACCCATCTCGCGGAACTGGCCAAGCGCGGCCTCGTCGAATGGGGCGTGCTCGATCCAGGCTCCTGCAACTGGCTGACCTTCGCCGGCATTCCCGCGGGCGAGACCGGCTTCATCTACCAGAACCCCGGCGAGCATATCCGCGAGGGCATGGCGGTGGCGCAGGCGTACCGCATCCATCCGAGCTACGCCATCTACGAGCCCGGCTTCACCCGGCTGGGTGCGGCGCTGGCAGCCGCCTATCCCGGCCTGCCAACGCCGATCTACCGCCTGATGTTCTCCGACGACTTCGCCTGGGGCTTCCCGCCGCGCATCTGGGCGCTGGAGGCGCATCTGAAGCTGCTGGAAGAGGCGGCGCCGGGAGCGCCGGCGATGATCGCGGGTCTCGGCGTCGACGTGTCGGGCCTGATCGGCGCGGCGGTGGCTCGCGGGGTCCATCTGCGCACCGGCCTCGAGGACGTGCCCTTCGGCTGCACATCGAGCAATGCCGCGCTGGTCGCCGCCATGGTCGGCGAGTTGGAGCGGCAGGGCGGCCGCCCGGCGAGCGTCGCGGAGGTGCGCGCGGAGCTCGCCGGCAAGGCGACATCCGCCTGAGCCGGACCGGCCGAGGCAGAGCGCCCGCATTTTGAGCAGGCGGCGGCCATGCCGGGGCAGGCATGCGTGCGCCGGCGGTGGACACCGGCGCCAGCGCGATCCCACACTGCCGCGCAAGGGCGGCGCAGCGAGTCTCATCGGGGCGGCGGCGACCGCGGCGACTAGGGGATCGAAGGCATCATGAGCGCAATCCTGATCACCGGCGGACGGGTCGTCGATCCAGAGAGCAGGCTGGACGCGGTCGCAGACGTGGCGATCGTCGACGGCAGGATCGCGGCCGTCGGCAGCGATCTCGGCAGCGCCGAGCGGGTGATCGACGCCAGCGGGCTGATCGTCGCGCCGGGCTTCATCGACCTGCACGCCCATGGCCAGTCGATCCCGGCCGACCGGATGCAGGCTTTCGACGGCGTCACCACCACGCTCGACCTCGAGGCCGGCGTGATGCCGGTCGCCTCCTGGTATCGCCGCCAGGCCGAGCAGGGGCGCGTGCTGAACTACGGCGCCTCGACCAACTGGGCGTTCGCGCGCATCGGCGCCATGGTCGGCATCAACGAGGAATCCTCGCTGGAGGCCTTCGGGCGCGCCATGCGCGACACGCGCTGGATGGACAATGTCTCCACACCCGACGAACAGCAGGCGATCGTCGACAGCATCGCCGCCGGGCTCGACGAGGGCGGCATCGGCATCGGCATCCTCAACGCCTATGCGCCGGGCGCCGGCGTGCAGGAGCTGACCGCCGTCTGCCAGCTCGCCGCCGCGCAGGGCGTGCCGACCTTCACGCACATCGCCTACATGGCCAATAGCGACCCGCGCAGCGCCGCCGAGGCCTATATCCGGCTGATCGGCTATGCCGGCGCGACCGGCGCGCACATGCACATCTGCCACTTCAACAGCTCGAGCAAGACGGATGTCGAGCGCTGCGAGAAGCTGATCCGCAAGGCGCAGGCGCAGGGGCTGCCGATCACCGTCGAGGCCTATCCCTACGGCACGGGCTCCACCGTGATCGCCGCCTCCTTCTTCACCGATCCGGAGTTCGAGCGGCGCAACGACACCAGCTATGCCCAGATCCAGCTGGTCACCAGCGGGCGGCGCATGCAGGACCGCGAGGACCTGCTGGCGACGCAGGCCGAGGATCCGTCGCAGCTGGTGCTCTGGCACGTGCTGGACACCGAGAACAACACGCGCCACCGCGACATGCTCGACCTCTCGGTGCTCTATCCCGGCGGCGCCATCGCCTCCGACGCGATGCCCTGGTCGCTGCCCGACGGCTCGACCTATACCGGCGACGCCTGGCCGCTGCCGGAGGAAGCAACCTCGCATCCACGCTCGGCCGGCACCTTCACCCGCTTCATGCGCCATTGGGTGCGCGAGCGGCAGGCGGTCAGCCTGATGGACGGCATCGCCAAATGCGCGCTGATCCCGGCCGACATCCTCGCCGCCAGCACGCCGGCGATGCGCGAGAAGGGCCGGCTGCGGGCCGGCGCCGATGCCGATGTCGTGGTCTTCGACCTGGACACGCTGACCGACCGCGCCGAATTCACCGCGATGAACCGGCCGTCCGAAGGCGTGCGCCACCTGATCGTCAGCGGGACGCCGGTGATCGCAGATGGCGCGCTCGACGTCGCGGCGCGGCCCGGCCTGCCGGTGCGCCGCCCCGTCCGCGCGACGGCGTGAGGCGATGCCGGTCCCGGTCCTGCTGATCGCGGGCTTTCTCGGCGCCGGCAAGACCACGCTGGTCAACCGCCTGCTCGCCGAGGCCGGCGGGCGGCGGATCGCCGCGATCGTCAACGATTTCGGCGCGATCAACATCGACGCCGAGCTGATCGCCGGGGCGAAGGACGGCGTGGTCGACCTCGCCAATGGCTGCATCTGCTGCTCGCTGGAGGGCGACCTGCTGCGCACGCTGGCGACGCTGCTGCGCCGCGCGCCGCGGCCGGAGGCGATCGTCATCGAGACCAGCGGCGTCGCCGACCCGGCCGATATCGTGCGCAATCTGATGGACCCGGTGGTCTGGCGCGAGGCGCCGCTGGAAACCGTGCTCTGCGTGGTCGATGCGACGACGATCGCCGCCAACGCCGCCGATCCGCTGGTGCAAGCCCAGTTGCGGGCCGCCGATCTCGTCGTCCTCAGCAAGACCGACCTGACGGATGAAGCCGGCTGCGCGGCGGCGCGCGCCGCGGTCGCCGCGCTCAACCGCCGCGCGCTCGTCGTGGACGCGCCGGGCGGCGCCGTGCCGCTGCCGCTCCTGCTGCCGGAGGTTCCGCGCGCTGAAGTCCGCGACGTCGCGCCGAAGCGGCCGCGGCTCGAACGCTTCGAAAGCTTCGGCTGGAGCTCGCCGGCGCCGATCTCGCTGGCCGCCTTCCAGCAGGCGATCGGCCGGATCGCCGGCCGGCTCGCCCGCGCCAAGGGCTTCCTGGCGACGATCGAGCAGCCCGGACGGCGCCAGATCTTCCAGCTCGCCGGCGGCCGCGCCACACTGGCGCCGGTCGCGGCCGAGGAGAGCGGCAGCGAGGGCACGCGCCTCGTCTTCATCGCCGAGACGGGCGCGCTCAGTCAGGCCGAGATCGACGCGGCGCTGGCAGGCTGCTGAGCGCTCTGCGCGTCCGACAGGCCGGCACTCAGCGCGGACCGCCCTGCCCAGCTGCCCTCCACGCAGCAACCGACGACGATTTGCGCAAGGTGATCGCGATTTGGGCATGCCGTTGCGACAGGCATGGCGAGCGGCCGCGCCCATCCCACCAGCAGGCTCCTCGCGCGGCCACAAAGGCTGAATCGGCGGCCCGTCGACCTGCTCGCCGCCGGGCGCGCCTCTGGCACAGCGATTGCAAAGTTTGCCGGGCCCGCATGCGGGCCCCGCAGCGGGGCGCCGATCGCACGGCCCGACCGCCATGACAGCTTTCGCCTGGAGACCGCCGATGCCCAGCACCTTCGATCTGATCGTCAAGGGAGGCACGGTCGTCACGGCCAGCGATGTCGTCAAAGCCGATATCGGCATCCGCGACGGCGTGATCACCGCCGTCGCGGCCGAGCTAGAAGGGCCGACCACGATCGATGCCGGCGGGCTGCTGGTGCTGCCCGGCGGCGTCGACACCCATGTGCATCTCGAGCAGCCCTCCGCCGGCCCGGCGCAGATGTGCGACACCTTCGAGACCGGCACCGCCTCGGCCGCCGCCGGCGGCACCACCACCGTGATCTGCTTCGCCTCGCAATTGCGTGGTCAGTCGCTCAAGACCGCTGTCGCGGATTATCGCGTCGCCGCCGGCAAGTCGCGCGTCGACTACAGCTTCCACCTGACGATCAGCGACCCGACGGACACCGTGCTGCAGGACGAGCTGCCGGGGCTGATCGCGAGCGGCTGCCGCTCGGTCAAGGTCTTCATGACCTATGACGGGATTGGGCTCGACGATGCGCAGCTGATCCGCACGCTGGCCGCCGCGCGCAAGGGCGGCGCGCTGGTCTGCGTCCATGCCGAGCACCATGCGCTGATCGCCTATCTCAGCGAGCGCCTGGTCGCGGCCGGGCTGACCGCGCCGAAATACCATGCCTGGGCCAAGCCGACCGTGGTCGAGCGCGAGGCGATCTCGCGGATCGTGGCGATCGCCGAGGTGCTCGACGTGCCGATCCAGGTCTTCCACGTCTCGGGGCCGGAGCCGGCGGCGGAGATCGCCCGCGCCCAGGCGCGCGGCATGAAGGTCTGGGGCGAGACCTGCCCGCAATACCTCACCATCACCGCGGCCGATCTCGACCGGCCGGGCTTCGAGGGCGCGAAGTTCATGTTCGGCCCCGCCCCGCGCGGCCCGGCCGAGGCGGAAGGCCTGTGGGCGGCGATCCGGGCCGGCACGATCGGCGTCATCTCCTCCGACCACGCCCCGACGCGCTTCGACGACCCGCGCGGCAAGAAGGTCGCCGGAGAGAACGGGCCGTTCAACAAGGTGCCGAACGGCATCCCCGGCCTTGCCACCCGGCTGCCGCTGATCTTCCACGAGGGCGTGGGCAAGGGCCATATCGACCTGTCGAAATTCGTCGACCTCGTCGCGACGCGCCCGGCCAAGCTCTACGGGCTCTATCCGAAGAAGGGCACGATCGCGGTCGGATCCGACGCCGACCTCGTGCTGTTCGACCCCGCCGCGCGGCAGGTGCTGACCAATACCGGCCAGCATCACGGCAGCGACTACACGCCCTATGAGGGGCGCGAGGTCACCGGCAAGGTCGTCGCCACCTATCTGCGCGGCCGCTGCGTCTTCGAGAACGACAGGGTCACCGGCCCGGTCGGCGGCGGCGCCTTCGTGGCGCGCGCGCCCTATGCCGAGATCGCCCCGCGCGGCGTCTTCCCCATCCCCTTCGACCCGGTCACCGGCACGATCGTCGGCGAGGCCCTGCCGCACGCCGCCGAGTGATCCAGCCCTTTCCCAAGCCCCCGCCATCGGAGCCGACCATGACCTTCAGCCTGTCCCGCCGCAGCCTCCTCGCCGGCTCGGCCGCCGCCGCCGTCACCGGCTTCCCCAACGTGCTGCGCGCCCAGACGCGCGAGATCTTCATCGGCGGCCCGGCCTCGCCGGGGCTGACCGACGTGCTCTTCCCGCTCATCGAGAAGAAGCACAACATGAAGATCCTGTTCGAGGGCACCAACTCGCTGATCAACCTCGAGAAGATCCGCAACAACAAGGATCGTCCCACCATGACGGTGACGATGATGGACGATCCGGTGCTGGTGCTCGCCCAGCGCGAAAAGCTGATCGAGAAGCTGCCGGCGGAGGTCACCAACCTCGCCCAGCTCTCCGCCGCCGCCAAGCCGAACGAGGCGATGTGGGCCAACTGGTGCCAGCCGATGTGCTCGGCCTCGCACAACACCAAGAGCGTGCCGGGCGGCGTCGCCAGCTATGCCGATTTCTGGGACAAGAAATACCGCGACGGGCTGATCCTGATCTCGATGCGCATCACCCAGGCGGTGGCGCCGCTTCTGGCCGCGACGCAGCTCGCCACCGGCAAGCCGCTGGCCGAGTGCCTGAAGCTGGCCGACGAGGGCTTCGGCAAGCTCAAGGAGCTCAAGCCGAACATCCTGCAGGTCTCGACCAATGCGCCGCAGGCGCAGCAGCTGCTCGAGACCGGCGAGTGCATGGCCTATCTCGCGCCCGATTCCCGCTCGACCCTGTTCCGCAAGGCGGCGGGCGCGCCGGTCGACCAGTCCTATCCGAAGGAGGGCGTCATCGCGATGCCGGCCGGCGTGGCGCTGGTCGCCAATGGCCCCAACAAGGATCTCGGCATCACCTTCATCAACGAACTGCTCAGCGCCGAGACGCAGGCGACCGTCGCCAAGGCCTTCTTCTCCAAGCCGACCAACACCGCGACCAAGCTGCCCGAGGGCCTGAGCTTCCCGGAGATGGTGGTGCTCGACTGGGAGTATTTCGCCGACAACCGCAATCGCTGGATCGAGCGCTTCGAGCGCGAGGTCGCTGCCCGATGAATGCGCTCGCCATCGCGGCCCCCGGCCCGACGACCGAGGCGCCCGCGACGGCGCCGCCGGCCGCCCATGTCGAGATCCGGCAGCTCGGCAAGCGCTTCGGCGCCAACACCGTGCTGCAGGACCTGGCACTCTCGGTCGGCCAGGGAGAGTTCATCTCCCTGCTCGGCCCCTCCGGCTGCGGCAAGACCACGCTGCTGCGGCTGATCGCCGGGCTGATGCTGCCCGACACCGGCACGATCACCATCGGCGGGCGCGACCTGACGCGCACGCCGCCCCACAAGCGCAATGTCGGCGTGGTCTTCCAGAACTACGCGCTCTTCCCGCATCTCACCGTCGCCGAGAATGTCGGCTTCGGCCTGCGCAACCGCCGCATCGGCGGCGAGGAGCTCAAGCGGCGCGTCGACGAGGCGCTGGCGCTGGTGCGCATGCAGGCCTTCGCGGAGCGCTCGGTCACCGCGCTCTCCGGCGGCCAGCAGCAGCGCATCGCCGTCGCCCGCGCCATCGCGGTCGAGCCGGCGATCCTGCTGCTCGACGAACCCTTCTCGGCGCTGGACCGCAAGCTGCGCGAGACCATGCAGATCGAGCTGCGCCATATCCTGCGCGATCTCGGCATCACCTCGATCTTCGTCACGCACGACCAGGACGAGGCGCTGGTGATGAGCGACCGCATCGCCGTGATGAACCAGGGCCAGATCGAGCATTTCGGCGCGCCGAGCGCGATCTATACCCATCCCGCCAGCCTGTTCGTGCTGGAATTCGTCGGCCAGTCGACGCGGCTGCCCGGCCTCGTCACCCGCACGGAGGGCGACCAGGTCGAGGTCGAGACCGCGCTCGGCCGGCTGCGCGCGCCGGGCGGCTACCTCGCCGGCAGCCGCGTCGTCGTCGCGGTGCGGCCCGAGGCCGTGACGCTCGGCGAAGGGCCGGTGGCGGAGTTCAACATGATCAAGGCGCCGCTCGCCGACATCGTCTATCTCGGCGCCAAGACCCAGCTGCACTTCAAGGGTCCCGAGGGCGAGGCGATCCAGGTCGACCTGGCGCGGCTGCCGCAGGGCGGGCTCGCCGCCGGCGCGGAGCTCTCGCTGCGCTGGCGCATCGCCGACACCATGCTGTTCCCCGCGCCATGAGCACGCTTCCCCTCGCCGCCGCCGGGGCCTCTCCCCCCCGCCGCATCACCCTCGACCCGCGCTTCGTCATGGCGCTGCCGGGGCTGCTGTTCATGGGGCTGGTCTTCGCCTTCCCGCTGGTGCTGCTGATGTCGAAGAGCGTCCAGGGACCGGACGGGCTGTCGCTGGCCGGCTACGGCCGCATCCTCGGCGATGCCTATTATCGCGGCGTCATCTGGGATTCGCTGACGCTCGCCTTCCGCGTCACGCTGATCACGCTGCTGCTCGGCTATCCGGCGGCCTATGCGCTGGCCCGCGCCAAGGGCACGCTGCAGGTCTTCCTGTTCGCGCTGGTCTTCCTGCCGCTGACGGTCAGCATCATCGTCAAGACCTTCGGGCTGACCATCATGTTCCGGCGCGAGGGCATCCTGAACTGGTTCCTCGTCAACACCGGCCTGATCGACGCGCCGATGCGCTTCGTCTTCACCGAGATGAGCCTGGTGATCGGCATGGTCAACGTGTTCCTGCCCTTCCTGATCCTGCCGCTCTATTCGGTGATGCGCATGCTCGACACACGCTATCTCGACGCGGCGGCGACACTCGGCACCTCGCCGCTCCATAGCTTCCTGCGGGTCTTCCTGCCGCTGACCATGCCGGGCGTGATCGCCGGCGCCTCGATCGTCTTCGCGCTCTCGGTGGCGGCCTATGTCACGCCGGGGCTGCTGATCGGCGAGCGCTACATGACGATGTCGATGGTGATGGCCAAGGCCTTCCTCAACTTCCGCGACTACCAGCTCGGCTCGGCCATGGCCTGCATCATGCTGGTGATCGCGCTGACCATCGTCTTCCTGTCGAGCTTCCTCACCCGCAATCTCGAAGCGAAGGGACGCTAGCCATGGCCGCCCTCGCCCGCCTCTTCGCCGGCCTGATGCTCTTCCTGGTGCTGGTCTTCCTGCTGGTGCCGATCGCGATCGTGATCCCGATCTCCTTCTCGGAATCCACGGTGTTCTCCTTCCCGCCCAGCGGCTTCTCGCTGCGCTGGTACGAGAACATCCGCAACGCCGACGGGATCATCAAGGCGCTGTGGCTCTCTACGCAGATCGCGGCGCTCTCGACCGCGATCTCACTGGTGCTGGGCACGCTGTGCTCGATCGCGATCATGCGCGGCGCGGTGCCCGGCGCGCGGCTGATCACCACCTTCATGATCTCGCCGCTGATGATCCCCGGCCTCGTGCTCGGCATCGCCTTCCTGCACGCGGCGCGCGAGGTCGGCCTGCGCGACGGCTATGGGCCGCTGCTGCTCGCCCATGTCGTGGTGACGATGCCGTTCATCATGCGCACCGTGCTGGCGAGCCTCGCCCTGTTCGACTTCACCATGGTCGACGCGGCGCGGATGCTCGGCTGCTCCTATCCGGCGGCGCTGTGGCGGGCGCTGGTGCCCAATATCCTGCCGGGCTTCGTCTCGGGCGCGCTCTTCGCCTTCATCGTCTCCTTCGACAACTACCCGGTGTCGATCTTCCTGGTCGACGTGCACACCAAGACCCTGCCGATCCAGCTGCTGAACCAGCTCGAGATGTCGCCGGACCCGACGCTCGCCGCCGTGGCGACGGTGATGATCGTGCTGACGATCGCGGCGCTGTTCGTCTGCGACCGGCTGGTCGGCCTGCGGCGCATGGCGGCGGTCTGACGCATCCCGCGGGCCGCCCTCGCCGCGGCGGCCCGCTATCCCCTCCGCGATACGCGACCGGCGGGCGGTACAAAGCCGACTCGCCTTCGCCCGCGACCTTCGTTAAAAGAACAAAACACGAACACAACCTGGTCCACCCATGCCGCCTTCCGAAACAGTGCGCGCACTCCGCCGATCCGTTTCCGCCACGCTTGCAGAGCCTGGGGCGGCGGGGCCATCCGCGCCCAGGAATGCCGCCGCTCCGGTCGGGTTCGGCTGCGAGGTGCTGGACGTCTGGCTGGGCGGGGGGCTCGCCCGGGCCGCGCTGCACGAGATCTGCGCGCCGGCGAGCGCCATCCGCCCCGTCGCCACGCTGGTCGCGCTCGGGCTGGCCTGCCGGGCCGCCGGGGCGCGGCCGGTGCTGTGGATCCGCCAGGATGCGGGGCGCTTCGAGGTCGGCGGCCCCTATCCGGCGGGGCTGGCGGAGCTCGGCCTGGCACCCGACCGGCTGCTGCTGATGCGCGGTCGCGACAGCGAGGCCGTGCTGCGCGCCGGCGTCGACGCCGCCCGCTCCGCCGCGCTCGGCGCCGTACTGATCGAGCCCTGGGGCGAGCCCGCCCGGCTGGACCTGACGACCAGCCGCCGCCTGCTGCTCGCCGCCGAGCAGTCCGGCGTCTTTACGCTGCTGCTGCGGGCGGGCGGGCCGATCGCCAGCGCTGCGCTGACCCGCTGGCGGGTGGCGCCGCTGCCCTCACGCCCGCGGGAGGCGGCGGCGCCGGGCGATCCGGCCTTCAGCCTGGCGCTGCTGCGCCATCGTGGCGGCATCGAACCCCGGGAGTGGAGCATGGAGTGGAATCGTGGAAGCCGATCGTTCCAGCCGCACGAACAGCCCCGCCTCGCCGCTACCGCCGGTCCTCGCCGCCCCGCGCCGGCGCTATCTGGCGGTGTGGCTGCCTTTCCTGGCGACAGACCGGCTGCGGCGGCGCGAGCGGGCGACGGGCGCCGACGCGCCGGATGAGCGGCCGCTGGTCCTCGCCGCGCGCCAGGGCAACGCGCTGCGGCTGGTCGACTGCGACCAGCGCGCGGTGGCGCTGGGCCTGACGCGGGGCATGACCCTGGCCGATGCCCGCGCCCGCCTGCCCGATCTGCGCGCCATGCCGGCCGAGCCGGAGCAGGACCGCATCCTGCTGGAACGGCTCGCCCTGGCCTGCGAGCGCTTCACTCCGCTGGTCGCCTATGATCCGCCGCAGGGGCTGATGCTCGACATCACCGGCTGCGCGCATCTCTTCGGCGGCGAGGCCGGGCTGCTGGCGCGGCTGGGCGAGCGGCTGGGAGCGGCAGGCCTTGCGCAGCGCTGCGCCATCGCCGGCACGCCCGAGGCTGCCCACGCCCTGTCCCGCCATGGCCGCGGCGGCATCGTCCCGCCCGGCGAGGACCGCCTCGCCACGGCGGCGCTGCCGGTCGCGGCGCTGGCTCTGCCGGCCGAGACGGTGGTCGCCCTGTCGCGCGCCGGCCTGCGCCGCATCGCCGATCTGGCGCGCCTGCCCGCCGCCGCGCTGGCGGCCCGCTTCGGCGGCGCACTGACCACGCGGCTGCGGCGCGTGGTCGGCGAGGAGGATGTCCGCATCACGCCGGTGCGGCCGCTGCCCGACTGCGTGGCGGAGCGGCACTTCGCCGATCCGGTGGCCGACATGGCGGTGATCGAGGCGGAGGTCGCCGCCCTCGCCGCCGAGGCTGGGCGCGAACTGGAGCGGCGCGGCCAGGGCGGTCGGCGCTTCGAGATCGCGCTGTTCCGCACCGACGGGGCTGTCCGGCGCCTCGCCGTCGAGACCGGGCGGCCGGTACGCGACACCGGCACGCTGCTGCGCCTCTGGCGCGAGCGGGTGGCGAGCCTGGCCGATCCGCTCGATCCCGGCTTCGGCTTCGACGCGATCCGCCTCGGCGTGCCGCTCTGCGAAAGCCTCGTCGCGCCGCAGATCGATCTCGAGCGCGGCGACAGGGGCGAGGACGACATCGCCGACCTGCTCGCCCGACTGGCCGTCCGCTTCGGACGCGACCGGATCCTGCGCTTTGCCAGCCGCGACAGCCATGATCCGCTGCGCCAGGCCCGGCTGGTGAGCGCCCTCGCCGCAGCGGGGCCGCCGCCGGACTGGCCGGCTTCGCCACAGGGCGACCCGCCGGCGCGCCCGCTCTACCTGTTCGAGCCGCCGCAACCGGTCGAGACCCTGTCGGAGGTGCCGGACGGCCCGCCCATGCGCTTCCTGTGGCGGCGACGGCAGCACCGCATCATCCATGCGGAGGGGCCGGAGCGGATCGCGCCGGAATGGTGGCGCGGCGAGGGCCGGCAGGAGGTGCGCGACTATTACCGCCTCGAGGACGAGGCCGGGCAGCGCTTCTGGCTGTTCCGCGCCGGCCTGCACCAGGAGGGCGCACCCGCCCCGCGCTGGTATCTGCACGGGCTGTTCGCATGAGCGCGCCCCCTTATGCGGAGATGGTCTGCGCCAGCAATTTCTCCTTCCTGCGCGGCGCTTCCCCGGCGCAGAACCTGGTGATGACCGCGCTGCTCTCCGGCCATGCCGGGCTCGGCATCGCCGATCGCAACACGGTCGCCGGGGTGGTGCGGGCCTGGTCGGCGCTGCGCGACCTGCGCCGCGACGGCGCGCCCTCGCCGGAGAAGGCGCGCGAGGGCGGCGGCCCGGGCGAATATCGCTGGGTCGAGAACCCCGCCTTCTCCGACCTCACCTTCACCCGCGACTGGCTGAGCGCCGCCGCCAGGGCGTTCAAGCTGGCGACCGGCGCGCGGCTCGCCTTCGCCGACGGCACGCCCGACATCGTTGCCTATCCGGTCGACCGGACCGGCTGGGGCCGGCTCTGCCGCCTGCTCAGCCGCGGCAATCTCGCCGCCGGTGCCCGCAAGGGAGAATGCATCCTGCGGCTCGACGACCTGCTCGCCGATCCGCGCGACCTGCTGCTGATCGCGATGCCGGGGCCGACGCTCGACGCGCTGCCGCCGCTGCTCGCCCGCCTGGCGGAGACCGCCCCCGGCGCCTCCTGGCTCGGCGCGACCATGGCCCGGCGCGGCGACGATCGCCGCCGCCTCGCCCGGCTGAAGACGCTCGCCGCGCCGAGCGGAATCCCGCTGCTGGCGACCAACGACGTGCTCTACGACATGCCCGGCCAGCGCGACCTGCACGACGTGCTGACCTGCATCCGCGAGCACACCACGCTGGAGGCGGCCGGCCGCCGGCTGGAGGCCAATGCCGAGCGCCATCTCAAGCCCCCGCGCGAGATGGCTAGGCTGTTTCGCGACGCGCCGGAGGCGATCGCCGAGACCGGCCATCTGCTCGCCCGCATCGATTTCGACCTCGGCCAGCTGAAATACGACTATCCGGACGAGCCGGTGCCGCCGGGCTGGGCGGCGCAGGACTGGCTGGAGGAGCTGGTGCGCCGGCGCAGCCGGATGTGCTACCCGGACGGCGTGCCGGACAAGGTGAGCGCCCTGCTGGCCAAGGAGCTCGCGCTGATCGCGCAGCTCGACTACGCCCGCTATTTCCTGACGATCCGCGACATCGTCGCCTTCGCCGAGAGCCGGGGTATCCTCTGCCAGGGCCGCGGCTCGGCCGCCAATTCCGCCGTCTGCTACGTGCTGGGAATCACCGCGGTGAACCCGGCCGAGAGCGACGTGCTCTTCGAGCGCTTCATCTCGACCCAGCGGCGCGAACCGCCCGATATCGACGTCGATTTCGAGCATGAGCGCCGCGAGGAAGTGATCCAGTGGATCTATGACAAATACGGGCGTGAGCGGGCCGGCATCGCCGCCACGGTGATCCGCTACCGGCCGCGCAGCGCCATCCGCGAGGTCGGCAAGGTGCTGGGCCTTACCGACGACGTCACCGCGCGGATCGCCAACCTGCAATGGGGCAGTTGGGGGCGCGGCATCGACGATGCGCGCGTCACGCAGGCCGGGCTCGACCCGGGCAACCCGGTCATCCGCCGCGCCGTCGACCTCGCGGTGCGCCTGCTCGGCTTCCCACGCCATCTCTCCCAGCATGTCGGCGGCTTCGTGCTGGCGCGCGGGCGGCTCGACGAACTGGTGCCGATCGGCCCGGCCGCGATGGAGAAGCGCACCTTCATCGAATGGGACAAGGACGACATCGACGCGCTGGAGTTGATGAAGGTCGACGTGCTGGCGCTGGGCATGCTGACCTGCATCCGCAAGGCCTTCGCGCTCATCGCCAAGCACGAAGGCCGCGCCCTGACGCTTGCCGGTATCCCGACCGGGGACATGGCGACCTACGACATGCTCTGCGCCGGCAAGTCGCTCGGCGTCTTCCAGGTCGAGAGCCGGGCGCAGATGAACATGCTGCCACGCCTGCAGCCGCGCTGCCTCTACGACCTCGTCATCCAGGTGGCGATCGTCCGGCCGGGGCCGATCCAGGGCAATATGGTCCACCCCTATCTCAAGCGGCGGGCCGGGCTGGAACAGGTCAGCTATCCCGCCCCGAAGCCGCCGCACGATCCCGACGAATTGCACGACGTGCTGCATAAGACGCTGGGCGTTCCGCTCTTCCAGGAGCAGGCGATGAAGCTCGCCATGGTCGCCGCGGAGTTCGACGAGGTCGAGGCCAACGGGCTGCGCAAGGCGATGGCGACCTTCCGCAACAGCGGCACGATCGAGCATTTCGAGGCGATGATGGTCGAGCGCATGGTCGCCCGCGGCTATGAGCGCGGCTTCGCCCAGAGCTGCTTCGACCAGATCAAGGGCTTCGGCAGCTACGGCTTTCCCGAAAGCCACGCAGCCTCCTTCGCCAAGCTGGTCTACGTCTCCTCCTATCTCAAGCGGCACCACCCGGCCGCCTTCGCCTGCGCGCTGCTGAACGCCCAGCCCATGGGCTTCTACGCCCCGGCGCAGATCGTTCGGGAGGCGCAGGAGAATGGCGGCGTCGAGCCGCGCCCGGTCGATGTCGGCGCCAGCGACTGGGACAACACGCTGGAACCGCGGCAGGACGGCACGGACAGCCCCCTCGCGCTGCGGCTGGGCTTTCGCCAGATCTCGGGTTTCCAGGAGGACTGGGGCCACCGCCTCGTGGCCGGGCGGGAGGACGGCTATCGCGACGTCGAGAGCGTGATGCGCCGGGCCGGCCTGCCGGCGCGGGCCATGCACCTGCTCGCCGATGCCGACGCCTTCCGCTCGCTCGGGCTCGATCGGCGCGCGGCGCTGTGGGCGGTCAGGCGCCTGCCCGACGATGCGACGCTGCCGCTGTTCCAGGCGGCACGGGCGAGCGAGCTCGGGCGCGAGGCCGCGATCGCACTGCCGGTCATGCCACTCGGCGACCATATCGTCGCCGACTACCAGACGCTCCGCCTCTCGCTGAAGGGCCATCCGATGGCGCTGCTGCGCGAGGGCTTCCGGCAGGAGGGCATCGCCAGCGCCGCCGAGCTGGACGGTCTCGGCGATGGGCGCTGGACGCGCGGCGCCGGCGTCGTGCTGGTCCGGCAGCGACCGGGCAAGGGCAACGCCATCTTCATCACGCTCGAGGACGAGACCGGCATCGTCAATGTCGTGCTCTGGGCGCGGCTGTTCGAGCGCTTCCGCCGCGAGGTGATGGCGGCCCGGCTGCTGCTGGTCGAGGGGCGCCTGCAGCGCAGCCCCGAGGGCGTCGTCCACCTGATGGCGCAGCGCGTCGTCGACCGCTCGGCCGATCTGCTCGCGCTGTCGGAGCTGCACCGCGCCGAGATCGCCCTGACGCGGGCCGACGAGGTCCGCCATCCCAAGCCGGCACGGCACGGGCATCCACGCGACGTGCGCATCCTGCCGAGATCGCGCGACTTCCACTGAAGGCGGGCCGCCCCGCAGGCCGGAGGGGCGATTGGCCTGCCGTGCTGGCGCGAAGTGGCCGGGCACGAGCGGGCCTGCCTCCGCTAGTCTGACGAGCCCCCCAGCCCGAACGGACCTGCCATGACCATGCCTGCCCCGCCCGATCTGTCGCCCGAGGAGATCGCCCGTTTCGGAGCGGATCCCGCCACCGCCTTCGCCGCCAACCTCGCTGCCGTGCAGGCCCGCATCGCCGAGGCCTGCCGCCGCAGCGGGCGCAATCCCGATGAGGTGACGCTGCTGCCGGTGACCAAGACGGTGCCGGCGGCGGTGCTGCGGCTGGCCCATACCGCCGGCATCGCCGATTTCGGCGAGAACAAGCTCCAGGAGGCGCGCGACAAGCAGGCCGTGCTGGCGGCTTTGCCGATCCGCTGGCACGTGATCGGCCATCTCCAGAGCAACAAGGTGAAGTATCTCGTGCGGCTGGCCGAGAGCTTCCATGCGCTCGACAGCGAAAAGCTGGCGCAGGAGCTCGACCGCCGGCTCGCCGCGCTCGGGCGCGATCTCGACGTGTACGTGCAGGTCAACACCTCCGGCGAGCCCAGCAAATACGGGCTGCATCCGGACGATCTCCTGCCCTTCGTCGAGACGCTGTCGCGCTATCCGCGGCTCAGGCCGCGCGGCCTGATGACGCTCGCGGTGTTCAGCCCCGACAGCGCGCGGGTGCGGGCCTGTTTCGCCCTGCTGCGCGATCTGCGCGACCGCGCGCGCGCCGTGCATCCCGGCCTGACGGGGCTCTCCATGGGCATGACGAGCGATTTCGAGAGCGCGATCGCCGAAGGCGCCACCATCGTGCGCGTCGGCCAGGCGATCTTCGGAGCCCGGCCGACGCCGGACGGCTTCTACTGGCCAGGCCTCGCGCCTTCGTCCGGCTAAAGCGAGACGGCCAGCCGCAGCAGGGCCTGCGCCAGCGCGCCGTCCGGCGAGACGAGCTCGTCGAGGATACTGAAATGGTTGCGGCCGGGCAGCACCATCGCCTCGACCGCCCGCCCCTGGGCGCGACAGAGCGCGGAATAGTCGCGCGACTGGCGTTGCAGCTCCGGCAGTTCGCCGCCGCCGCTGGCGACGATCAGCGGCACTTCGCGGCGCACGGGCCGATGGACCGGGCTCAAGCCGGCGACCTCCGCCGGCGTCAGGCCGAGCTTGTCGTTGAGCACGCCGAGCCTGATCGGCTCGAGGTCGAAGATGCCCGAGATCGGCAGCGCGGCATCGACCTCCGGCCGGGTGCAGGCCAGCGCCGCCAGATGGCCACCGGCCGACCAGCCGCCGATCACCAGCCGCCCCGTCGCGACGCCGAGCCCCGGTCCCTCGCGCCGCAGGAAGGCCAGCGCCGCCGCGATCTCGGCGACGATCTCGCCGAGCGTCGCCTCCGGCCCGAGCGTGTAGCCCGGCAGGGCGACATCGAAGCCGAGTGCGAGCGGGCCTTCGGCCATGCAGGAGAACACCTCCTTGCTGTTGCGCTGCCAGTAGCCGCCATGGACGAAGACGAAGAGCGGCGCGCCTGCCCGGCCGCAGCGGAAGATGTCGATCCGGTTGCGCGCGCGGGGGCCGTAAGCGCGGTCGAGCAGCGCGGGTTCGGCCGCGCGCAGCGCTGCGCTGCGCCGCGACCAGGCGGCGAGGCGCGCGGCACTGTCGGCGACATGGCCGGCATTATCGTAGCCGATGTCGAGTTCGGCCCGGCTCATGCCGCGCCAGAGCGCGGGCTCAGGCCGGATCGCCGGAGGCGAGATACCAGTCATGGATGTCGTGTCCCTGCCAGAACAGGATGTCGTCGCGGGCCGTGAGCGCATCGAGCAGCGCTTCGAGCACGCCGATCCGGTGCGGCACGCCGGTGATGTAGGGGTGGATGGCGAAGCTCATCACCTTGGCGCCGCCGAGCGGCCCGTCGCTCTTCGCCTCGGCGGCGAGCCGGTCGATCTGGGCGAGCGTGCGCTCGGCGAATTCGGCGGCGCGGTGATGCTGGATCATGATCAGCGGAATGTCGTTGAGCTCGACCGAATAGGGCATGGTCAGCACCGTGCCGCCGGTCGTGCGCAGCCGGCAGGGCAGATCGTCCACCACCCAGTCGGCGATCCAGCGGATGCCTTCCGCCGCGAGCAGGTCCGGCGTCTCCAGCGTCTCGGTCAGGCCCGGGCCGAGCCAGCCGGTCGGCGGGCTGCCGGTGAAGCGCGCGATCGTCTCGACGGTGCGGGCGATCATCGCCGCCTGGTCGGCGACCTGGTGGGTCGGCACCTGCTCGAAGCCATGGCCCATAAACTCCCAGCCGGCGTCGCGGGCGGCCGCCGCGATGCGCGGATAGTCGTCGCAGACCGAGCCGTTGACCGAGAGCGTCGGCCTGATGCCGCGCGCGGCGAAGGCCTCGAGGATGCGCCAGAAGCCGACGCGCATGCCGTATTCGTGCCAGGCCCAGTTGGCGAGGTCGGGCTGGAGGGCGGCACCGGTCGGCGCCACCAGCACCTGGCGCGGCATCGGGTTCTCGATCAGCCAGTTCTCGACATTGACCACCGGCCAGACCACCACCGCCTTGCCGTCGGGCAGAGCGAGCCGGGGCCGATCGGGCAAGGCCGCATAGGCCAGGCGATCGCGGGGGGCGAGCGGCGCGCTCACGCCGCCTGCCTGCCGTGATGGCTGTGGAGCATGCCCGAGAGTTCGCGGCGCAGTTCGTTGAAGTCGGGCGCCGAGACGTCGCGCGGGCGCGGCAGCGTGATCGGGATGTCACGGTCGATCCGGCCGGGACCGGGCGACATCACCACGCAGCGGCTCGACAGGAAGATCGCCTCCTCGATCGAATGCGTGACGAAGAGCACGGTGAGCTTGGTGCGCTCCCAGAGTTCCAGCAACTCGTCCTGCAGGCGCTCGCGGGTCATGGCGTCGAGGGCGCCGAAGGGCTCGTCCATCAGCACCACCTCGGCGTCGTTGGCGAGCACGCGGGCGATGGCGACGCGCTGCTTCATGCCGCCGGAAAGCTGGTGCGGATAGGCGTCGGCGAAGCGGCCCAGGCCGACCAGCTCGATGAAGCGCTCGACCGTCTCCCTGACCTCGGCCGGCGGCCTGCCGCGCGAGGCCGGGCCGAAGCCGATATTGCCGCGCACGCTGAGCCAGGGAAACAGGCCGTAATCCTGGAAGACCATGCCGCGGCTGGGATCTGGACCGACGATCGGCTTGCCCCACATCAGGGCCTCGCCGGTCGTGGCGGTCTCGAAGCCGGCGACGATGCGCAGCAGGGTGGACTTGCCGCAGCCGGAGGCGCCGATCAGGCAGACGAAGTCGCCGCGCTCGATTTCCAGATTGGCGCCGCGCAGCGCCTCGATGCGCTTGCCGCCGACATCGAAGCTCTTGCCGACATCGGTCAGCGACAGGATCGGAACGGTGGGCTTAGCCATGATTGGGGCTCCAGGCGAGGAGGCGGCGGCCGATCAGCATGACGATCCGGTCCGAGACGAAGCCGGCGACGCCGATCGCGACCATGCCGCAGATGACGATCTCGGTGCGGGAGAGCTGGCGGGCCTCCATGATGATCGCGCCGAGGCCGGTGGGGACGCCCGTCATCTCGCCGATGACGATCACCACCCAGGCGAAGCCGAGGCCGAGCCGCAGGCCCGTGAAGATCGCCGGCATCGCCGCCGGCAGCACCACCTTGGCGAACTGGGCCGAGCCCTGGCAGCCGAGCATGCTCGCCGCCTCGAACAGGCGCGGCTCGACCGAGCGCACCCCGAACACCGTGTTGACCAGCACCGGGTAGAAGGCGCCGAGGAAGACGAGGAAGAAGGCCGAGCGGGGGCCGAGGCCGAACATGATCATCGCCAGCGGTAGCCAGGCGGTGACCGGGATCGGCCGCAGGATCTGCAGCAGCGGATCGAGCATCTGGCGCACCAGCGGCACCCGCCCGATCAGCAGGCCGAGCGGCAGGGCGGCGAGCACCGCCAGCGCGAAGCCGCCATAGACGCGGCTGACCGAGGCCAGCACATGGGTCAGGAGCGTGCCGCTGAAGGCGTCGTCATTGATCCCGCCGAAGGCGAGGTCCCAGAGCGCCACCGCGACCTCCGATGGCGGCGGGATCAGGCTGTAGGCCCGGCCGGCGGTGGCGAAGTGCCAGCCGGCCAGGATCAGGGCCGGCAGAGCGAGCGCCAGCAGCGGCTGCCTCATCCTGCCGATGATCTGCCTGGCGCCCGCGGATGCGGGGCGCGCCGCCGCCTCGCGCGGCACGCCGACACCGTCCATGGCGACGCTCATGCCTGCCTCGCCATCTCCGCGACGATCCGCGTGTCGAACAGGGTGGCGAAATCGGGCAGCTGGCGGATCTGCTTCAGCTCCAGCATGTGCTGGGCATAGGTCTTCGACTGGGCGATCTCGGTCTCGCCGAATTTCCAGGTCAGGTCGACATTCGGGGCCGAGGCCTCGATCGCGTCCTTCTTCTGGCCGAGCTTGGACACCGCCATCGCGACCATCGCCTCGCGGTTGGCCATGGCGAAGTCGGAGGCCTTGCGGTGGATGTCGAGGATCACCCTGGCGATCTCCGGCTTCTGGGCCATCGTGTCGCGATGGGCGCCGAAGATCATGTTCAGCGCGCCCATGGCGGTGCCGTAGGGGTATTCGACGATCTTGCCGACGCCGGTGGCGAGGCTGACGCCGGGCGCCGGCTCGGCGCCGACATAGGCGTCGACATCGCCGCGGGCGAGCGCCAGATGCATCTCGGAGAAGGAGATGCGCACCGGGGTGATGTCCTTCACCGACAGCCCCTCCATGCGCAGGCGCTCGAGGATGAAGACCTCCTGGGTCGAGCCGGGCCAGATCGCGACGCGCTTGCCCTTGAGATCCTTGATCGCGGCGATCGGGCTGTTCTTGCCCGCGACCACGGCCATGCCCTTGTTGCAGGCCGAGGCGATCACCACGATCGGCTCGCCGGCGGCGGCGCCCAGCGTGGCGGCGGCGATGCCGAACATGCCGAAATCGACCGATTTGGTGACGACGGCGTTCTTGCCCTCGGTCGGGCTCTCGAAGGGGATGACCTCGACCTTGTAGCCGGCCGGCGTGAACTGCTCGTAGAAATGCGGCGCGATCGAATGGATCAGCTTGAGCGCCCCCATGCGGATCGTGGTCGTCGACTGGGCGCGGACGGAAGGCGCGGGCAGCGTGGCGGCGGCGGCGGCCGCGACGAGGAACTGGCGACGATGCAACATGGCGGTCTCCTGGTGATGGGCGGGACGGGTTCGGCGAGGGTCAGGCGGCGCGCGCGGCGGCGGCGAGATAGGCTCGCCAGCCGCCGAGCGCGGTGATGTCGGTGGCATCGGCCACGGCGTTGGCTTCGCTGAGGAAGCCCTTGACGCTGCGCCCGTCGGAAAGCGCCAGCGTGCCGATGCCGAGCGGCGGCGGGATCTCGGCGACGAAGGAGCCGAAGGCCTCGGCCGAGAGCGCCCAGAGCTCGAGCTCGACGCCCCCTGCCCCGCCGTCGCGGACCAGGCCCGGCTTGGCCGGCACCGTGCCGGCGAGCGCATAGAGGCTGTAGCCGTCGGCGCTGCGGGCCGGCCCGACGAAGCGGGCGGCGCGCTCGGTAAGCTGGCGGTTGAGCGGCTGGCCGCGCAGGTGCGCGCCGACGACCGCGAGCAGGATCTCGTCCGCGACCGGGGCGGCCGGCACCGGCGCGGCGGCCGACAGAGGCAGGTCGCTCGCGCCCAGCCGCGCCGCCGGATCGGCCCTATGCAGCCGGTCGCCGAGCCGCGCCAGCATGCCATCGGCGAAGGCGCGGCCGACCAGGGTGACACCGACCGGCAGCCCGTCCTCGCCGAAGCCCGCCGGCACCGAAAGCGCCGAAAGGTCCATCAGGTTGACGAAATTGGTGAAGAGGCCGAGCCGGGCATTGCAACCGACCGGATCGGCCAGCATCGCCTCGGTCGTCGGATGCTCCGGCACGGTCGGCAGCAGCAGGAGGTCGAGCCCGGCCCAGACCGGCGCGAGCGAAGCCGAGAGATCGGCCAGGCGGTACTGGCCCTCAAAGGCATCGACGGCAGCGAAGCGGCGCGCACCGAGCACGATCTCGCGCACCACCGGATGGATCGCCTCGGGCGAGGTTTCCGCGAAGGCGCGGATCGCGGCGAGGCGCTCGGCCACCCAGGGCCCGTCATAGAGCAGCCGGGCGGCGGCCTCGAAGGGCGCGTAGTCGATCGCGACCGCGTTGCCGCCGAAGCCTTCCAGCCGGGTGACGCCCTGCCGATAGGCCGCGACGACGGCAGGTGCGCAACGGGCGAGGATCTCCTCGCCGACGACGCCGAAGCGGAAGCCGGCAGGCGGCTCGGCGTCCCAGATTCCGGCTGGAGCGGTGCGCGAATAGGCGTCGGCCGCATCGGGCCCGGCGGCGATGCCGGCCACCAGCCGGGCGTCGGCGACATTGGTCGCGAAGATCGAGACGCAGTCGAGCGTGCGGCAGGCCGGCAGCACGCCGCTGGTGCCGAGCAGGCCGCGCGTCGGCTTGAGGCCGACGAGGTTGTTGAAGCCGGCGGGGACGCGGCCGGAGCCGGCGGTGTCGGTGCCGAGCGCGAAGGGCACCAGCCCGGCGCCGACCGCGACTGCCGAGCCGGAGCTGGAGCCTCCGGAGACGTGGCGGTCGCTGAACACGCTGGTCGGCAGGCCATAGGGCGAGCGGGCGCCGCTGAGGCCGGTGGCGAACTGGTCGAGATTGGCCTTGGCGACCGGGATGGCGCCGGCCGCGACGAGGCGGGCGACCACGGCGGCATCCCGCTCCGGCGTAAAGGCGAAGGCGGGGCAGGCCGCAGTGGTTGGCACGCCGGCGACGTCGATATTGTCCTTCACCACGAAGGGAATGCCGAAGAGCGGCAGCTCGGTCCCCTGCGCCAGCCGGGCCACGGCATCGGCCAGCACGGCGCGGGAGCGTTCCGGCGGGCAGAGCGCGATCAGCGCCTGCGTGAAACCACCCTGCGCCAGCCGGGCGTAGAGCGCGTCGAGATCAGCCTGCGGATCGCGCTCGCCGGCCCGGTAGGCGGCGACGCGGCTGGCGATATCGGGGAAAATCGGGTCGGCAGGCACATCCGGCTCCACGTCTGGGATCGATCCGGATGGTAGACAAGCGCCTGTTGCCGTCTATTGCTTGTTTCTGACCAGCCCGTTGCGAAAAATGAAACAGGTGCCGCGATGCGTCATATGAAAGTGCTGGAGTGCATCCGCGATGTCGCGATCAGCGGCTCGATCCGGCGCAGCGCCGAGCGGCTGGCGATCACGCCATCGGCGCTGACGCGGCGGATCCAGGATTTCGAGCAGGAACTCGGCACCACCCTGTTCGAGCGGCTGCCCAACGGCATGCGCCTCAACCCGGCCGGCGAGTTGCTGCTGCGCCATATCCGCGACCAGTTCGCCGATTTCGACCGGCTGCGCTCGCAGATCGCCGATCTCTCCGGGGTGCGCCGCGGCCATGTCGCGATCGCCTGCAGCCAGGCCTTCGCGCATGAGCTGATCCCCAACGAGATCGAGGCCTACCGCATCCAGCATCCGCTGGTGTCGTTCACGGTGCTGGTGCGCGACCACAGCCATGCGGTCGAGGCGCTGACGGCCTTCGAGGCCGACATCGCCATGGTGCTGCAGCCGCCGCCGGCACCGGAGATGCAGATCCTCTCGGCGCTGTCGCAGCCGCTCTGCGCCCTGATGCGGCCGGACCACCCGCTCGCCGGGCGCCGGACGGTGCGGCTGCGCGACTGCCTGCAATTCCCGATCGCGATGCCGGGGCCGGGCCTCGCCATCCGCCACCTGCTGCAGGGTGCGATCGTCAAGGCCTCGATGCCGGTGCGGGTGGCGGTACAGTCCGATTCCTTCGAGGTGCTGCGCAGCTACGCCGCGCGCGAGGACGTGGTGTCCTTCCAGATCCGCGCCGGCATCCCGCAGGATGGCGGGCGGCTGGCCGCCTGCGAGGTCGACGGACGCGACCTGCCGCAGGCGCAGCTCGTGCTCGGCCAGCTGCTCGGCCGAAGGCTCTCGGTGGCGGCGGCCAAGTTCGCCGATCAGGTCGGCCGCAGCCTGCACTCCCGCTACGGCGCCGGCTGAGCCGCCCTACCCCGCCGCGCGCTCGGCGAGGCGCCGGTCGTAGTCGAGCACCGCCTGCAGCAGCACCTGCGCGCCGGCGCCGCATTCGTCGAAGGAGGTCTCCTCCGCCTCGTTGTGGCTGAGCCCGCCGACGCAGGGCACGAAGATCATCGCGGTGGGCGCGACACGGGCGATATAGGCGGCGTCATGGCCGGCGCCCGAGACGATGTCGCGCATGCGCAGGCCGAGCGCCTCGCCGGCCGCCCGGACCGCACCGACACAATCGGGATGGAACGGCACCGGCGGCGAATCCCAGATCATTTCCATGGTCGCGGAGACGCCGTGCGCCGCCGCGATCTCGGCGAGCGCCGCCCGCACCTGCGCCTCCAGCGCGGCGAGACGCTCGGCGTCGGGATGGCGCAGATCGACCGACAGCGTGGCGCGGCCGGGGATGACGTTGCGCGAGGCCGGATGGACGGTGATCGTGCCGACCGTCGCGACCGCGCCCTCGCAGGCGCGCGCCCGCTCCTGGATGGCGAGGATCAGCGCGGCCGCGGCCGGCAGCGCGTCGGCGCGCATCCGCATCGGCGTCGAGCCGGCATGCGATTCGCGCCCCTCGACCACCACGTCGTACCAGCGCATGCCCTGCACGCCGGTGACGACGCCGATCATGTCGCCCTCGGCCTCGAGGATCGGCCCCTGCTCGATATGCAGCTCGAACATCGCGCCGATCGGGGTCGTGCCGACCTTCAGCGGGCCGCGATAGCCGATCGCCTCGATCGCGTCGGAAAAGCGCGCGCCCTCGACATCGGTGCGGGCGTCGGCATAGGCGCGGTCGAATACGCCGGCATGGACGCCGGAGCCGAGCATGGCGGGCGAGAAGCGCGAGCCTTCCTCATTGGTCCAGTTGACCAGCATCAGCGGCGCATGGGTCTCGTAGCCCGCCCGGTGCAGCGTGCGCAGGCATTCGAGCCCCGCCAGCACGCCGAGCACCCCGTCAAACTTGCCGCCCGTCGGCTGGGTGTCGAGATGGCTGCCCATGGCGATCGGCGCCAGCGCGGCGTCGCGGCCGGGGCGCAGGGCGAACATGTTGCCGACCTCGTCGACCGTGACCGTGCAGCCGAGCGCCTCGCATTGCGCCCTGAACCAGTCCCGCACCTGCCGATCCTCCTCGCCAAGCGTCAGGCGACGGATGCCGCCCTTCGGCGTGCCGCCGATCCTGGCGGTCTCCATGAGATCGTCCCACAGGCGCTGTGCGTCGATGGTCAGGTTGTCGGCGCGGGTCACCATGGCACTCGTCTCCGTCGTCGGCCGGGCGTGAAGTAGATGCACGCATGATGCCGCTTGAACCCGTCGCCGCAAGCGCGGCGACGCATGCGTGCCCGCGCTGAGCGCAACCGCGGGCTGCCGGCAGCCTGACGCTTAGGCAGGCGCGCTATGGCTCACATATTTTTCTTCTATAGTAGAATTTCGCGATGAGGCTGCTAGCCTCCCATCCGAGGAGACCCGTCGCAAGGCGTCGCGAGAGCGCCCGCGGGCTCCCGGTCAGGGAGGACCACGCATGACATCGCACGCGTCGCGACTATCGCTGCTCGTCGCCACCCTGCTGGCCTGTGCGTCGGCCAGGGCGGACGACAAGCCGTTCCGTATCGGGGTGATCGACGACATGTCGGGCACCTTCGCCGACAATGGCGGCCCCGGCACCGTACTGGCGGTCCGCATGGCGGTCGAGGATTTCGGCGGCAAGGCCCTCGGCCGGCCGATCGAAATGCTGGTCGCCGACCATCAGAGCAAGCCCGACATCGGCTCGGCCCAGGCGCGCCAGTTCATCGACGAGCGCGGCGTCAGCGTCATCCTGCCGGGCGGGTCGAGCTCGGTCGGGCTCGCCGTGCAGGCGGTGGCGCGCGAGCGCGGCGTCACCACGCTGGTCTCGGGCGGCTACGCCCCGAACGTTACCGGCAACCAGTGCTCGCCCTACGGCACGCAATGGGCGCCCTCCACCGCCGAGCTGGCCAATGCTGTGGCCCGCGGCGTGGTCGAGGAAGGCGGCAACAAATGGTTCTTCCTCACCGCCGACTACGTCTTCGGGCACAACCTCGCCACCGACGCCGGCAAGGCGGTGAAGGCGGCAGGCGGCCAGGTGCTCGGCGAGGCCCGCCATCCGCTGGGCACCACCGACCTGTCCTCGCCGCTGCTGACGGCGCAGGCCTCCGGCGCCAACGTCATCGGCCTCGCCAATGCCGGGCCGGACCTCGTCAACTCGCTGAAGCAGATGCGAGAGTTCGGCGTCACCGCCAAGCCGGCGACCATGCTGGTCTACGAGAACAACGTCGTGGCGCTCGGCCTGCAGGCGGCGCAGGGGCTCAAGCTCTCGGCGCCGTTCTACTGGGACGTCAACGAGGCGACGCGCGCCTGGGCCAAACGCTACATGGCACGCAACAACGACAAGGTGCCGACCATGGGCCACGCGCTCGCCTACATTGCCACCAGCCACTACCTCAAGGCGGTGACGGCGGCGCGCACCGACGACGCCAGGACGATCGCCAGGCAGATCCGTGAGATCCCGATCACCGGCGACATGATCCAGAACGCGCGCATCCAGGCCAATGGCCGCGTGGTGATGGACATGCACGTCTTCGAGGTGAAGACGCCGGGCGAGGCCAAGAGCCCGGCGGATCTCTACAAGGTCCTCGCCACCCTGCCGGGCAAGGCGCTGTTCACCCCGGCCGAGGACAGCGGCTGCCAGCACCTGTTCAAGCCCTGAACCCGCAGCGGCCGCCACGCCGCACGGGGTGGCGGCCCGTCCGCCACGCCGCGGCCCGATCATTACGACCCAACCCCCATACGACG
>NZ_JBDJKW010000019.1:0-71671 GCF_039673065.1 Allobosea sp. TWI1241
CAAGATCGACAGCCGCACCATCCTGGGCGAGATGGGCGCCGAGCAGCTGCTCGGCCAGGGCGACATGCTCTACATGGCCGGCGGCGGGCGCATCACCCGCGTGCACGGGCCCTTCGTCTCGGACGCCGAGGTCGAGAAGGTGGTGGCCCATCTCAAGACGCAAGGCCGGCCGGACTATCTCGAGGCGGTCACCGCCGAGGAGGACGAGGGCGGCGAGGCCGAGGACGGCGCGGTGTTCGACAAGAGCGCCATGGGCCAGGCCGACAGCGACGACCCCTACGAGCAGGCCGTCGCGGTGGTGCTGCGCGACCGCAAGGCCTCGACCTCCTACATCCAGCGCCGCCTCCAGATCGGCTACAACCGCGCCGCCTCGATCATGGAGCGCATGGAGACCGAAGGCATCGTCGGCCCCGCAAACCACGCCGGCAAACGCGAGATCCTCGTCGAGGCCGGGGCGCCGCGCGAGGACGAGGAGTGAGCGCCTCGGCGAAACCGGTCCTGAAAATGCCATGAGACCGCTGCAACCTCGCGCAGGTCGCGGCGGTCTGCCCTTGCGTCTGCCGGCGATCGCCCCGATATCCGACGCAAGGCCCTGAACGGAACCGACGCGCTTGATGACCACGACCCGAGCCCTGCCAGTCCTCGCTGCCGCCGCCCTGGCGCTCGCGCTGGCGCCGGGATTCGCCACGGCGCAGCCGCTGGACATCAAGCCGTCCTCGCAGCCGGCCGCGCCCCGCGTCGCCGCCCCGCGCGGCATTCCGCTGCCGCCGGCCCGTCCGCCGGGCCTCGGCATGCCGGCCGGCACCGCCCCCGTCCAGGCCCAGCCGGTCGCGAGCGCGACGGAGGCCCCGCCTGTCGCGACCCCGGTGCGCCAGGCCCGCCCGAGCGGCAATCTCTCGCGCGCCGAGGCGGTCGAGCGGCTCAACGCCTATTTCAACAGCTTCGCCACGCTGCAGGGCAATTTCACCCAGGTCGGCGCCGATGGCCGCCGCATGCAGGGGCGGCTCTACATCCAGCGCCCCGGCAAGATGCGCTTCGAATACGATCCGCCGGCGACGACCGAGGTGATCGCCGACGGCACCTCGGTGGCGATCCGCGACCGCCGGCTCGCCACGCAGGATCTCTACTCGATCGGCCAGACGCCGTTGAAGTTCCTGCTCAAGGAGCGGATGGACCTCGCCCGCGACACCGTCGTCACCGGCGTCACCACCCGCGGCGACATCCTCTCGGTGCGTCTCGACGACAAGTCGACGCTCGGCGGCACCTCGAAGATCACGCTGAACTTCGACCTCGCCGCCAACGAGCTGCGGCAATGGGTCGTGGTCGACCCGCAGGGCTACGAGACCTCGGTCTCTCTGCGCAATCTCGACACGCAGAGCCGGCCCGACCAGAAGAACTTCATCATCAACTACGAACGCGTTCTCTGAGGGCCAGTCACTCAGCCGTCATTCCGGGGCATCGCGGAGCGATGAACCCGGAATGACGGTGACATTGCGAGCCTTGCTTTTCGCCGCGCCGCGCCACAGGTTCCCGCCCGACCCGCCCAAAGCCGGAAGCCGTTCGTGAACCTCACCGTCACCACCTGGAACATCAACTCGGTGCGCCTGCGCATCGGCCTGGTCACCGATTTCCTCGGCACGCACGCGCCCGACGTGCTCTGCCTGCAGGAGACCAAGACGCCGGACGAGCAGTTCCCGGCCAAGGCCTTCGCCGAGGCCGGCTATCCGCACCAGGCCTTCATCGGCAACAAGGGCTATAACGGCGTCGCCATCGTCTCGAAGCTGCCCTTCAGCGAGCGCGACGCCATGGCGATGTGCGAGCGCAACGACGCCCGCCATATGAGCGTGGTGCTCGACGCCGGCGCCGGCCCGGCCGCAGGCATCGCCATCCATAACTTCTACATCCCGGCCGGCGGCGACATCGCCGACCCGGTGGCCAATCCGAAATTCGCCCACAAGCTGCAGTTCCTCGACGCGATCGGCGCCTGGGGCGTCAACAAGAACCCGGCCGGGCGGCCGAGCATCCTGGTCGGCGACCTCAACATCGCCCCTTACGAGCACGACGTCTGGAGCCACAAGCAGCTGCTCGACGTGGTCAGCCACACGCCGATCGAGACCACGACGCTGGAGCGGCTGCGCAGCGAGCTCGGCTGGACCGACGCCGCCCGCACGCTGATGCCTGAGCCGGAGAAGCTCTACAGCTGGTGGAGCTATCGCGCCGCCGACTGGCAGGCCTCGAACCGCGGCCGCCGGCTCGACCATATCTGGCTGTCGGAGGCGTTGAAGCCCGCGCTGCGCCAGGTCTCGTTCCTGCGCGAGGCCCGCGGCTGGGAGCGTCCCTCCGACCATGTCCCGGTGACGGTGAGCGTGGCGCTCTGACGGCGGACCGGCGCAGCCGGCTCCCGGCTCAGCGCCAGTCGATGGCGCGCAGCGCCATGCCGACCGAGGCGAGCTCGCCGGTGAAGCTCTGCAGGCGCTCCTCGATCGCCGCGGCGATCGCGTCGGCGGAGGCCGGCGATTCGCCGAGCACGCGCCGCATCACATTGCGCGACAGCTTCATCACCTGCGTCTTCTCGCGGGCGATCGCCGTCGCCGGCCGCTCGACCGGGGCAAACAGCGCCAGCTCGCCGAGCAGCGTGCCGGGCCCGGCGATCTCCTCGGCCGGGCGCCCGTCGTCGACCCGGCTCAGCGCCACCGCGCCCGACACCACGAGATAGGCCCCGTCGGCGCCGTCGCCATGGCGGAACAGGACGTCGCCGGCGCGCAGCGTGCGCGGCTCCGCCGCGAAGGCGACCAGCCGCAGCGCGTCGCGATCGAGCAGGCCGAGCAGCGGCTGCCGCGTCAGGAGCCGGATATCGTCTTCGAGCGCCATGCCGGCTCAGGGGTCGAGCCGGTAGCCACCGGCGTCGGTCACCAGCAGCCTCGCATTGGCGGGATCCGGCTCGATCTTCTGCCGCAGCCGGTAGATATGCGTTTCGAGCGTGTGGGTGGTGACCTGCGCGTTATAGCCCCAGACCTCCTGCAGCAGCACGTCGCGCGCGATCGGCTTGCGCCCGGCGCGGTAGAGGAAGCGCAGGATCGCCGTCTCCTTCTCGGTCAGCTTGGTCTTGGAGCCCTTGGCGCTGACCAGCAGCTTCGAGCCGGGATGGAAGGTGTAGGGGCCGACCTGGAAGACCGCGTCCTCGCTCGCCTCGTATTGGCGCAGATGCGCGCGGATGCGGGCGAGCAGCACCGCGAACTTGAACGGCTTCACCACATAGTCGTTGGCGCCGGCCTCGAGCCCCAGCACCGTGTCGGCGTCGGAGCCCTGGGCGGTGAGCATGATCACCGGCCCCTTGAAGCCGTTGCGGCGCATCAGCTTCACCGCCTCGCGCCCGTCCATGTCGGGCAGGCCGACATCCATCACCACGAGGTCGATACGCTCGGCCTGAACGGCCTTCAGCGAGGCGCCGGCGGTCTCGGCCGACGACACCTTGAAGTCGTCGAGCGGCGCCAGCTGCTCGGCCAGGGCCTCGCGCAGGGTCTGGTCGTCGTCGACGAGGAGGATATGATGCGTGGCTGGCATGGCCCGGTTCGGATCGGTTTCGGACGCCGCAACACTAGCCCGCCCCGAGCGGACGGCAAGTCGCGCAGGATGGATTTCCCGTGAAGAGAGCAGAGAATGCCGGCCCGAAGCGCGGGCTGACCCGCTTGCGGGTGGTCCGCTCGGTCCGCGACCGGCGCAAGGGCTTCCTCATCGCGGGCGCCGCGATCGTGCCCTGCGCGCTCGGGCGCGGTGGCATCGTCGTCGCGAAGCGCGAGGGCGATGGCGGCACGCCGCGTGCCGGCATGCCACTGCGGCGCGTGTTCTACCGCGCCGACCGGCTGCCGCGGCCGCGCTGCCTGCTGCCGGTGCGCCGCATCGATCCACGCGACGCCTGGTGCGACGACATGGCCGATCCGCGCTACAACCGCCTGATCCGGCGCCCGCCGGGCGAGGCTGAGGAGCGCCTCGCCCGCGCCGACCATCTCTACGACGTGATCGTCGAACTCGGCTGGAACGACGCGCCCGTCCGGCGCGGACATGGCAGCGCCATCTTCTGGCACCTCGCCCGCCCGGGCTTCACGCCCACCGCCGGCTGCGTCGCGGTGACGCGGCAGGTCTTCGCGCGGCTGCTGCCGCGGCTGTCGCGCGACTGCGTGCTGATGGTGCGCTGACGGCACCGGCCTGACCGCCTTGCGGCCGGCCGCGCCCTGGGGCAAGACTGGCGGCGAGCACCGTCTCGTCGATCATCATGGGTCAGGAACCGCCGTCCGGAGCACCGTCTCCGCGCCGGCGCGTCCGCCCCGCACGAGACCCGCCATGACAGACCAGCCCGACCTCCCGGCATCCCCGATCGGCTTCGGCCGCATCGCGGCGACGCTGCCCGTGCGCGACATCGCGCGCGCCTGCGCCTTCTATGAAGGCGCACTCGGCTTCTCCCGCAGCTTCCAGAACGGCGAACCGGTCGGCTTCGTCATCCTGACCAGCGGCGCCGCCGAACTGCACCTGACCTTGCAGCCCGGACACCGCGCCGCGCCCTTCCCCGTCGCCCATATGCTGGTCGACGATATCGAGGCCCTGCACGCGCTCTGCCAGAGCCGGGGCTTGCGCATCGTCAAGGGGCTGAAGAGCCAGGATTACGGGCTGCGGGCCTTCGTCTTCGAGGATCCGGACGGCAACCGCATCGATGTGGGCCAGCGCCTCTGAGCAACCGAACGCCGGCTGCGAGGACGAACGGTTCGGACCGGGATCAGCCGCGCGCGCCGAAGATCGCGCTGCCGACCCGGACATGGGTGGCGCCGAGCTGGATCGCCGCCTCGTAATCGGCGCTCATGCCCATCGACAGCATCGAGAGCCCGTTGCGGGCGGCGATCTTCTTGAGCAGGGCGAAATGCGGCGAGGGCTGGTCCTCGACCGGCGGGATGCACATCAGCCCGGCGATCGACAGGCCGTAATGCACACGGCACAGCGTCAGGAAGCCGTCGACCTCGGCCGGCAGGACGCCGCCCTTCTGCGGCTCAGCCCCGGTGTTGACCTGGACGACGAGCTGCGGCGCGCGGCCGCTGCGGGCGATCTCGCGCGACAGCTCCTTGGCCAGGCTCTCGCGGTCGAGCGACTGGATCACGTCGAACAGCGCCACCGCCTCGCGCGCCTTGTTGGACTGCAGCGGCCCGATCATGTGCAGGCGCGCCTGCGGGAAGCGCTCGCGCAGCGCCGGCCACTTCTCCTTGGCCTCCTGCACGTAGTTCTCGCCGAAATCGATCTGCCCGGCCTCGAGCACCGGCAGGATCTCCTCCGCCGGCTTGGTCTTGGAGACGGCGATCAGCGTCACCTCGCCGGGCTTGCGGCCGACATCCCGCGCGGCCCGCGCGATCGCCGTCCTGGTCTCCTCGAGCCTCGCCACCGCATCCGGGGTCATCGCCTGCTTCCTCGTCTCTCGTGCCGCCGCCGGCCCGATCATTGACCCGGAGCCTGCGATGGTGTCCTAGTCCGGGCCAGTCCGCTCACGCAAGAACGACACGATCAGCATGGCCGCCGAACGCTACAATCCCAAGGAAGCCGAGCCGAAATGGCGCAAGGTCTGGGACGAGCGCAAGCTCTACGAGACCCGGAACGACGACACCCGGCCGCCCTACTACGTGCTCGAGATGTTCCCCTATCCGTCGGGCCGCATCCATATGGGCCATGTCCGCAATTACGCGATGGGCGACGTCGTCGCGCGCTACAAGCGCGCCAAGGGTTTCGCCGTCCTGCATCCGATGGGCTGGGACGCCTTCGGCCTGCCGGCGGAGAACGCCGCCAAGGCCAACAAGGTCCATCCGCGCGAATGGACCTACGCCAATATCGCGACCATGCGCGCCCAGCTGCAGTCCATGGGCCTGTCGCTCGACTGGAAGCGCGAGCTCGCCACCTGCGACCCGAGCTATTACCGCCACCAGCAGAAGCTCTTTCTCGACTTCCTGAAGGCCGGGCTGGTCGACCGCAAGACCGCCAAGGTCAACTGGGACCCGGTCGACGAGACCGTGCTCGCCAACGAGCAGGTGATCGACGGGCGCGGCTGGCGCTCCGGCGCGATCGTCGAGCAGCGCGAGCTGACCCAGTGGTTCTTCCGCATCACCGCCTTCGGCCAGGAGCTCAGCGACGCCCTCGACGGGCTCGACCGCTGGCCGGACAAGGTCCGGCTGATGCAGAAGAACTGGATCGGCCGCTCCGAGGGGCTGATGGTTCGTTTCGCGCTCGAATCGAATGCGGTCGGCGAGAACGAGGTCGAGGTCTATACCACCCGCCCGGACACGCTGTTCGGCGCGCGCTTCCTCGCCGTCGCCGCCGATCATCCGCTCGCCAAGGCGGCCGCGGCCGGCAATCCGGCGCTGCAGGGCTTCATCGCCGAGTGCAAGAAGACCGGCACGGCGCAGGAGGTCATCGACAAGGCCGAGAAGCAGGGCTTCGACACCGGCATCCGCGCCGTGCACCCGCTCGACCCCAGCTGGACGCTGCCGGTCTACGTCGCCAATTTCGTGCTGATGGACTACGGCACCGGCGCGGTCTTCGGCTGCCCGGCGCATGACCAGCGCGACCTCGACTTCGTCAACAAATACGGGCTCGGCAACACGCCCGTGGTCTGCCCCGAGGGCACCGACCCGGCGAGCTTCGTCATCACCGACACCGCCTATGTCGATGACGGGCGGATGATCAATTCGCGCTTCCTCGACGGCATGACCATTTCGGAGGCGAAAGAAGAGGTCTCCCGTCGCCTCGAGAGCGAGGAGCGCGGCGGCCGGCCGGTCGCGACGCGCAAGGTCAATTTCCGCCTGCGCGACTGGGGCGTTTCGCGCCAGCGCTACTGGGGCTGCCCGATCCCGATCGTGCACTGCGAGGCCTGCGGCGTCGTGCCGGTGCCCGCGGCCGACCTGCCGGTGAAGCTCCCCGACGACGTCTCCTTCGACAAGCCCGGCAACCCGCTCGACCATCATCCGAGCTGGAAGCATGTCGCCTGCCCGTCCTGCGGCAAGCCGGCCCGGCGCGAGACGGACACGATGGACACCTTCGTCGATTCGTCCTGGTACTTCGCGCGCTTCACCGATCCGTGGCGCGAGCAGAGCCCGACCGACCGCGCCGTCGTCGACCGCTTCCTGCCGGTCGACCAGTATATCGGGGGCGTCGAGCACGCGATCCTGCACCTGCTCTATTCGCGCTTCTTCACCCGCGCGATGAAGGCGACCGGCCATGTCGGGCTCGACGAGCCCTTCGCCGGCATGTTCACCCAGGGCATGGTGGTCCACGAGACCTACAAGGCCCAGGATGGCAGCTGGATCGAGCCCGGCCAGGTCCGCATCGAGACGCTGGACGGCGCGCGCAAGGGCTTCGACGTCGATAGCGGCGCCCCGGTGACGATCGGCGCCATCGAGAAGATGTCGAAGTCGAAGAAGAACGTCGTCGACCCGGACGAGATCATCGCCTCCTACGGCGCCGATACAGCCCGCTGGTTCATGCTCTCCGACTCGCCGCCCGATCGCGACGTGATCTGGACCGACGAGGGCGTGCAGGGTTCGGCGCGCTTCGTGCAGCGGCTCTGGCGCATGATCGCCGAGATCGCCGAGCGCACCGGCAACGCGGTCGCGCGCCCGGCCAGCTTCGGCGAGGCCGCGCTCGGCCTGCGCAAGGCCACGCACCGCGCGCTGCACACCGTCGGCGCCGATATCGAGCGCCTCGCCTTCAACCGCTGCGTCGCGCATATCTACACACTGACAAACGCCATCGGGAAGGCGCTGGACGGCGCCGCCGAGAGCGCCGAGCTGCCCGCCGACATGGGCTTTGCCCTGCACGAGGCGGCGACCATCCTGGCCCAGCTCGTGGCGCCGATGATGCCGCATCTCGCCGAGGAGTGCTGGCAGGCGCTCGGCCGGCCGGGGCTGATCGGCGAGGCCGCCTGGCCCGAGACCGAGGCGGACCTGTTGACCGATGACAGCATCGTCCTGCCGGTCCAGATCAACGGCAAGAAGCGCGCCGAGGTGACGGTGGCCGCGGATGCGGATACTCTGGCCGTCGAGGCGGCCGCCCGCGCATCCGACGCCGTTCAGAAGGCGCTCGAAGGCCGGCCGATCCGCAAGATCATCGTGGTTCCTCGGAGAATCGTGAATGTCGTCGTCTGAAGCCCGCCTCGCCGGCCGCCTGCGGCCTCTCGCGCTCGGCGGCGTGCTGTTGCTGGCGGCACTCGCCGGCGGCTGCTTCCGCCCGCTCTATGCCGAGAGCACCGCCAGCACGGTCGGCGGCAGCGTCCGCTCGGCCCTGCTCAGCGTCGACGTGCCCGAGATCAAGGGCCTCGTCGGGCACTATCTGCGCAACGAGCTGGTCTTCGATCTCGACGGCAGTGACGCGCCCGACGCGCCGAAGACGCTGACGCTCGACATCACCACCACCGAGAGCCTCGAGGTCATCACGGTCGACTACGCCAATGGCCGCGCCGATTCCGCCATCCTGATCGCCACGGCGAACTGGTCGCTGAAGCGCAAGGGCTCCGGCGAGGTCGTGGTCTCGGGCCAGAGCGTGGCGCGCGCGCCCTATGAGCGCTCGCAGCAGCGCTTCGCCACGCTGCGCGCCGCCCGCGACGCCCAGATCCGCGCCGCCAAGAGCCTGGCGCAGCTGATCCGCGCCCGCATCGCCGGCGCCATCACCGCCGCCTGACGGCCGGCCGATGGCATCGATCAAGGCGCATGAGGCCGAACGGGCACTCGCCCGGCCGGACCCGGCCTGGCGCCTGTTCCTGTTCTACGGCCCCGATTCCGGCCTGGTCTCCGAGCGCGCGGCGGCGATCGCCCGCGCCAGCGTCGACGATCCCGAGGACGGCTTCCAGCTGATCCGGCTCGACGGCGACGATGTCGCGGCCGATCCGCTGAGACTGGTCGACGAGGCCAATACGATCGGCCTGTTCGGCGGCCGCCGCGCCATCCGCGTCTCGCAGACGGCAAAGCAGCTCACCGCCGCCGTCGAGCCGCTGCTCGCCACGCCCTCGCGCGACGCCATCGTGGTGATCGAGGCCGGCGACCTGCAGAAGTCCAATCCGCTGCGTGTAGCCTGCGAACGCGCCCGCTCGGCGCTGGCCGTTCCCTGCTATGGCGACGCCGCCCGCGATCTCGGCACCATCATCGACGAGATGGTCCGCGCCGCCGGCAAGAGCATCGACCGCGGCACACGCGAGCACCTCACCGGCATGCTCGGCGGCGACCGCCAGAGTTCGCGCCGCGAGATCGAGAAGCTGCTGCTCTATGTCGGCACCGATCCGGCCGTCACCCAGGCCCATGTCGAGGCGATCGTCGGCGACAGCGCCGCGCGCGAGCAGGCCAGCCTGATCGACGCGGTCTTCGCCGGGCGCTTCCCCGCGCTCGACCAGGCCTTCGGCAGGCTCGCCGGCGAGATGGACCAGGGCGTGCTGCTCGGCGCGGTGCTGCGCCATGCGCTGGCGCTGCTCAAGGCGAAGCTCGCCATGGAAGCCGGCCGCAGCGCCCGCGACGCGGTCTCCGGCATGCGCCTGCCCTATCCGCGCATGGCGCCCGCCGAGGCGGCGCTCCAGGGCTGGAGCACCGAGAAGCTGCGCGAGGCCGTGGTCATCCTCGGCACCGCGATCGCGGCCGTGCGGCGCGATGGCGACATGGCCCGCCCGCTCGCGGCGCGAGCGCTCTGGACGCTGGCGCGCACCGGCCCGGCCGCGCGGCGCTGACCGGCGACGTGCGTGCGGTCTCCGTCTCTAAAATACTATTGAAATCAAGACTTTAGGCGGCGGCAGAGTGTCTCGAGCTGCTCCAGCGTGCGATAGCTGATCCGCATCTCGCCGGCGCCATTGGCCTTGTGCTGGATGCTGACGCCGAGGCCCAGCGCCTCTTCCAGCGCCTTCTCGACCGCACGGGTGTCGGCATCTTTCTCGGGCCGGGCCGCAGCCGGCTTCGGGGCGACGGCGCTCTTGGTCTCGCCCCGCGCCTCGTCTTGGCCGATGCGCTCGACATCGCGCACGGTCAGGCCCTGCTCGACCACGCGGCGCGCGACGAATTCCGGATCCGAAACGGCCAGCAGCGCGCGGGCATGGCCCGCCGAGACTGCGCCCTCGCTGACCAGCTTGCGCACCGGCTCGGGCAGCTTGGTCAGCCGCATCGTGTTCGCGACATGGCTGCGGCTCTTGCCGATCACCTTGGCGAGGTCGTTCTGCGTGTAGTCGAATTCGGCGATCAGCCGCTCATAGCCGGCCGCCTCCTCCATCGGGTTGAGGTCGGCGCGCTGGACGTTCTCGACGATGGCGATCTCGAGCGCCTCGCGGTCGTCGGCCTCGACGATGATGACCGGGACCTCGTGCAGCTCGGCCCGCTGGGCCGCGCGCCAGCGCCGTTCGCCGGCGATGATCTCATAGGCGTCGAGCATGCCGGGAATGGCGCGCACGATGATCGGCTGCAGGATGCCGCGCTCGCGCACCGAGGCCGAGAGATCGGCGAGATCCTCCTCGGCGAAGACCCGGCGCGGATTGCGCGCATTCGGGCGCAGGAACTCCACTGGCACCTTGCGCTGCCCGCGGGCGCGCTCGATCGCGCCGATCTCGTCGCCGACATCGCCGATCAGTGCGGCGAGGCCCCGGCCAAGGCGCGAGCGTCCCTGTTCCTCAGCCATCGTCATTCCCCTCGAATCATGCGTCGTTCAGCGGTTCAGGCGGCGCGCAGGGCGCGTTCGCGCCGGATGACCTCGGAGGCCAGCCGGAGATAGGCCTGCGAGCCCTGGCAGCGCAGGTCGTAGAGCAGCGCCGGCTTGCCGTAGGACGGCGCCTCGGAGACCCGGACATTGCGCGGGATCACGGTCTCGTAGACCTTGTCGCCGAGGAAATCGCGGACATCGGCCATGACCTGGCCGGAGAGATTGTTGCGCGGGTCGAACATGGTCAGCACCACGCCCTGGATGATCAGGCGCGGATTGAGCCCGGCCCGCACCTGCTCGACCGTCTTGAGCAGCTGGCTGAGGCCTTCCAGCGCGAAGAACTCGCATTGCAGCGGCACCAGCACCGCATCGGCCGCCGTCATCGCGTTGATGGTGATCAGGCTGAGCGAGGGCGGGCAGTCGATCAGCACATAGGTCAGCTCGCTGCAGCGCTGGTCGTGTTCGAGCTCGTCGATCGCCTTCCTCAGGCGCAGCGCCCGATCCTTGGCGCTGGCGATCTCCAGCTCGACGCCGAGCAGGTCGAGCGTCGAGGGCGCCAGGAACAGATTGGGAACAGCGGTGGCCTGCATCGCGAGACCGAGGCCGATATCGCCGCAGAGCACGTCATAGGTCGAGGCGCGCCGGCTTTTGCGATCGACGCCGAGCCCGGTCGAGGCGTTGCCCTGCGGATCGAGATCGATGATCAGCACCTTCTCGCCGATCGCCGCCAGCGCCGTGCCGAGATTGATCGCGGTCGTCGTCTTGCCGACGCCACCCTTCTGATTGGCCAGAGCCAGGACACGTGGCCGGCCGGGACTGTGACGATGACCCGGTTCGTTCATGGATCTGCCCGCCTCTGAGCCTCGCGGATCACAAGGATTCGCGCGGCCGGATCAGTGACTGAAGGAAAGGTTAACGCCTGAAGTGTCCAAGATTTAGACGCTTCGGTCAATTCCGCATCTAGATGTTGACCCTTCGGAAAGACCGCGGTCACCCCGGTTCTCAACAGCTCTTTGCACCAGTCGAGCAGTTGCGGCAGCGGCGCCAGCGCCCGCGCCGTCACCACGTCGACCTTGCCGACGAAGCGCGGCATCGCCTGCTCGATCCGCTCGGCATGGACGGTGACCGGCGCGCCGGTCAGCCGCGCGACATGGCGCAGGAAGGCGCATTTGCGCGCATTGCTCTCGACCAGATCGATATGGCCGCCGGTCTCCGCCAGGCAGATGCCGAGGACGAGCCCCGGAAAGCCACCGCCGGAACCGAGATCGAGCCAGCGCCTCGCCCCGTCGGGTGCATGGCGGAAGAGCTGGAGCGAATCGGCAATGTGGCGGGTCCAGACCTCGGCCAGCGTCGCCTCGGAGACGAGGTTCTTCGCCTTCTGCCAACGCCCCAGCTCGGCGACGAGGATGTCGAGGCGCTCCACTGTTTCACGTGAAACAGGCGTCAAGCCCAAAGCGGTGCGCCGGCCGGAGTTGTCCTTGTTATCAACAGAGTTCACAGCATCACGCCGCCGATTCGATGGGTCTCTCCCGTCTACGCCGCGCCTGCGCGGCGAGCAACGTCAAAGCCGCCGGCGTCATGCCCTCGATCCGCGCCGCCTGGGCGATGCTGGCCGGCCGTGCCTCCTTGAGCTTCAGCCGCAATTCGTTGGAGAGGCCCGACACCCCGTCGAGATCGAGGTCGTCGGGCAGGGCCAGCGCCTCGTCGCGGCGATAGGAAGCGATCTCCTGCGCCTGCCGGTCGAGATAGACCGCATAGGTCGCATCGGCGACGACGCGATCGACCACGCCCGCCGCGAACCCGCGGATCTCCGGCCAGTTGCGCGCGAGATCGTCAAAACCGACTGCCGGATAAGACAAAATCTGGAAGGCGCTGCGGCGGACACCGTCGCGATTGACCTGAAGGCCCAGCGCCTCAGCCTCAGACGGCGTCATCACCCGCTCCTGCAGCAGGGCCGTCAGCCAGCCGATCTCGGCCTGCCGCCCCTCGAAATGTCCCCGGCGCTCACTGCCGACCACCCCGAGCCCGATGCCGAGCCCGGTCAGGCGCTCATCGGCATTGTCGACCCGCAGCGACAGCCGGAACTCGGCCCGCGAGGTGAACATGCGATAGGGCTCGGTCACGCCGCGCGTCACCAGATCGTCGATCATCACGCCGATATAGGATTGCGTCCGGTCGAGCGTGATCGGCTCGCTGCCGCCGGCCCGTCGAGCCGCGTTCAGCCCGGCGAGCAGGCCCTGCCCGGCCGCCTCCTCATAGCCGGTGGTGCCGTTGATCTGCCCGGCCAGGAACAGCCCGCGCAACGCACGGGTCTCCAACGTCGCCGACAACGCGCGCGGATCGACGAAGTCGTATTCGATCGCATAGCCGGGGCGCAGCATCACCGTCCGTTCCAGGCCCGGAATGGTCTTGAGCAGGCCAAGCTGAACGTCCTCCGGCAGCGAGGTCGAAATGCCGTTGGGGTAGACGGTCGGGTCGTCGAGCCCTTCCGGCTCCAGGAAGATCTGATGGCCGTCGCGATCGCCGAACCGGCCGACCTTGTCCTCGATCGACGGGCAATAGCGCGGCCCCCGCCCCTCGATCTGGCCGGAGAACATCGGGGCGCGATGCAGATTGGCGCGGATCAGCTCATGCGTCGCCAGCGTGGTGCGGGTGATGCCGCAGGCGATCTGCGGCGTCTCGATCCGCGCCGTCAGCGCCGAGAACGGCTCCGGCGGGTCGTCGCCGGGCTGCATCTCCAGCGAGTTCCAGTCGATGGTGCGTCCGTCGAGCCGCGGCGGCGTGCCGGTCTTGAGCCGGCCGAGCGGAAAGCCGTGACGCTCCAGCGTCAGCGAAAGCCCGACCGAGGGCGCTTCGCCGACACGGCCGGCCGCGATCTGGGTCTCGCCGATATGGACGAGGCCGCGCAGGAAGGTGCCGGTGGTCAGCACGACTGTTCCGCAGGCGAATCGACGGCCATCGGCGAGCACGACGCCAGCGACCCGCGCCTCGTTCACCACCAGATCGAAGACCTCGCCGGCGACGAGGTCGAGGCCGGGCTGGGCCGCGAGCGCCGCCTGCACCGCCTCGCGATAGAGCCTGCGGTCGGCCTGGGCCCGCGGACCGCGCACCGCCGGGCCCTTGCGCCGGTTGAGCATGCGGAACTGGATGCCGCCCTTATCGGCGCAGCGGGCCATGATCCCATCGAGCGCATCGATCTCGCGGACGAGATGGCCCTTGCCGAGACCGCCGATCGCCGGATTGCAGGACATCACGCCGATCGTGTCGAGGCGATGGGTGATCAGGGCAGTGCGCGCACCGGCCCGGGCCGCCGCGGCGGCCGCCTCGGCGCCGGCATGGCCGCCACCGACCACGATCACGTCATAGCTGCTGTCTTCGCTCATCGTGTCTCGGGATCCCGCTGGAACATCGGCTCGGCAGGCGCCTGAGGCGGTCCGCACCGTCCGCGGACGGCGTGGCTGTCACGGCCTGCCCATCCGGGGGCCGGCGCATCTCCGCGAGCCGGAAGAACGCCGCATCTCTCTACAGCATCGCCCGCTCGCGTGGAAACGCGATTTCGCGGGTGTGGAGGCGAGGGAAGGCGGCAAGTGGGCGCGGCGGCGATGTCGAAGCGTGCGGTGGCCTGTCACTCATCTGACCAGTGCCACGCCCAGCAGAGCCGCAGCCCCATACCCCAATCCGCTGTCGCCCTGTCATGCCGGAGCGCGGCGCGCGCGGGAAACCCGCCACCGTATCATCCAGACCAGTTGAGCGGCCTCATCCGTCATGGTCGGGCTTGTCCCGACCATCCACGTCTTGCGACGGCACGGTACACGCGCCAGCCCGGGACGTTTTGGCTTCGAATGACGGTAGCCGGTGAGCGCGGCGCTGGGCGCGCTGGCTGGACCGATCTCGTAGTCATGGGTTCCGGGCTCGGGCCTGCGGCCCGCCCCGGAATGACGGGCGAGGCATACCGCGCATACGGGGGGATACAGGGATATGGGACGTAATGTGGGCTGCCGGGCCGCGTCAGCCTCTGCGCGATGAGCAGCGCCGGGTGCAAGCCATGCCCGGATCGGGCCGCAGTGTTGCCTCCCGGTCCGTCCAGCGGTTCTGACCCGCCACCGCCGGGCCACCACCCCTGCCATCGCAAGCCTCCACCCGTCATTCCGGGGCGCCGCGCAGCGGCGAGCCCGGAACCCGCGACTGGGCGCAGAGGGAAAACACTGACGCCACTGACGGTAACGCCGCCCTCCCCTCAACGCACACCAAGACCTCCCGCGCGCCATCACACCCGGTATGACTCGCGGTATGACCGGCTGGCCCTACCCGAATGCGGCCCTATTTTCCGATGCAGAAGCCCGCGAACAGGCTGTCCAGCACGTCCTCGACATCGATGCGCCCGACCAGGCGTTCCAGCGCCCGCGCCGCCAGCCGCAGCTCCTCGGCGGCGAGCTCGGCGCTGTCGGGATCGACCAAAGCGGCACGCCGGATCGCGGCCTCGGCCTCGGCGATGGCGAGACGCTGGCGCTCGCGGGTGACCAGCGCCGGCTCCGGCGTGACGATCTCGCGTAGTCGAGCACCGATGGCGCCGATCAGCGCTTCGAGCCCGGCCCCGCTCATCGCGGAGACCGGCAGTTCGTGCGGCAGGATCGGCCCGGCGAGATCGGCCTTGGTGGCGAGCGCGATTTCGGCCGGTACTACCTGGGATGATGACGGCACCGAATCGATCGCGCGCAGGCGCAGGACGAGATCGGCCTGGGCGAGCTTGCCCAGCGTGCGGCGCACGCCCTCCTGCTCGATCGCGTCGTCGCTGTCGCGCAGGCCCGCGGTGTCGACCAGCAGTACCGGCAGGCCATCGAGATCGAGCCGCACCTCGATGGCGTCGCGCGTCGTGCCGGCGACCGGCGAGACGATCGCCACGTCACGGCGGGCGAGCGCATTGAGCAGGCTCGACTTGCCGGCATTGGGCGGGCCGGCAAGCACGACCAGAAAGCCCTCGCGCACCCGCTCGCCGGCGCGGAAGCTGCCGAGCGCCGCGGCGAAGTCGGGCAGCAGCGTCTGGGCGATCGCCAGCGCCTGCGGGACGAGGCCGCCGGAGACGTCGCCCTCGTCGGCGAAGTCGATCTCCGCCTCCAGCAGCATCAGTGCCTCGACCAGCCGCGCCCGCCAGCCGGCCGCCATGGTGCCGAGCGCGCCCTCCATCTGGCGCAGCGCCTGGCGGCGCTGCCATTCCGTCTCCGAATCGATCAGGTCGGCCAGCCCCTCCACCGCGGCAAGGTCGAGCTTGCCGGCCTCGAAGGCGCGGCGGGTGAAGGCGCCGGGCTCGGCCAGCTTCAGCCCCGGCAATGCGGTCAGCCGGGCGATCAGGCGCGCCAGCACGGCGCGCGAACCGTGGACGTGGAATTCCGCGACATCCTCGCCGGTGAAGGAGGACGGCCCCTGGAAGAACAGCACGAGGGCATGATCGATCACCGCACCGTCGGCGTCGCGCAGCGCGGCATAGCGGGCCCGGCGCGGCTCCGGCACAAAACCGATGATCGTTTCGAGGACGAATCGGACGCGCGGCCCCGAGACGCGGACCACAGCGACACCGGCGCGCCCCGGCGCGGAGGACAAGGCCAGGATGGTCGGATAGGCTCGTTCGCTCACCTCACGCCCCCTGCGCGCTCCGGAGGAACGGCCCTGTGAACCGCCTCGCCCATGCCGCCAGCCCCTACCTCCTCCAGCACGCGACCAACCCGGTCGATTGGTGGCAATGGGGTGACGACGCCTTCGCCGAAGCCCGCCGCAGCGACCGGCCCGTGCTGCTCTCGATCGGCTACGCGGCCTGCCACTGGTGCCATGTCATGGCCCATGAGAGCTTCGAGGATCCCGCAACCGCGGCGGTGATGAACGAGCTGTTCGTCAACATCAAGGTCGATCGCGAGGAGCGGCCGGATATCGACCATGTCTACATGTCGGCGCTGCACAGCCTCGGCGAGCAGGGCGGCTGGCCGCTGACCATGTTCCTCGACAGCGACGGCGCGCCCTTCTGGGGCGGCACCTATTTTCCGCCGAGCGACCGCTATGGCCGGCCCGGCTTCGTCTCGGTGCTGCGGCGGATCGCGGCGATCCATGGCGGCGATCGCAGCCGGATCCGCCACAATGCCGAGGCGATCCGCGCGGCGCTGGCCCGCGCCGAGCCGGGCACGCAAGCCGCCGAGCCCGGCGAGCCCGATCTCGACGGTCTGGCGCAGGCGATCGCCGGCCGCTTCGACCCCGAGCTCGGCGGGCTGACCGGGGCGCCGAAATTCCCCAATCCCGGCCTGATCGAGTTGCTCTGGCGCCGCGGCGCCCGGCCGGGCGGCGAGGCGGCGCTTGAGCGGGCGCGCATCGCGCTCACCCGGATGGCGCAGGGCGGCATCCAGGACCATCTCGGCGGCGGCTTCGCGCGCTATGCGGTCGACGAGCGCTGGCTCGTGCCGCATTTCGAGAAGATGCTTTACGACAACGCCCAGCTCCTGCCGCTCTACGCGCTGGCCTGGCGCGACACGGGCGACCCGCTGATGCGCGAGGCGGCCGAGGGCATCGTCGCCTGGCTCGAGCGCGAGATGACGGTCGAGGGCGGCGCCTTCGCCGCCAGCCTCGACGCCGATTCCGAGGGCGAGGAAGGCCGCTACTATGTCTGGACGCCGCAGGAGCTGGTCGCAGCGCTGGGCGAGGCGGACGCCGCCCTGCTCGCCCGGTATTACGACGTCACCGCTAACGGCAACTGGGAAGGCCGGTCGATTCTCAACCGGCTCGACGGCCCCGACCCGACGCCGGAGGAGGCGCAGCGCCTGGTCGCGATCCGCGCGCGGCTGCTGGCGCATCGGGCGCAGCGTGTACCGCCCGGTCTCGATGACAAGGTGCTGGCCGACTGGAACGGCCTCGCCATCGCCGGCCTCGCCCGTGCGGCCGGCCTGCTGGAGCGGCCCGACTGGCTGGCCATGGCCGAGACCGCCTTTCGTTACGTCGACGAATCGATGGCGGATGGCGACGGGCTCTGCCATGCCCGGCGCGGGGAACGGCGCATCGCGCCGGGCTTTGCGCTCGACCACGCCGCGATGGCAGATGCCGCAATGGCCCTGCACGACGCGACCGGCGCGCGGCACTACCTTGCCGCGGCGCAGCGCTGGAGCGCGCATCTCGACAGGTACTACTGCGAGGAGTCCGGACTTCTGCGGATGACGCGCGGCGACGAGGCCGGTTCCGGCGCGGTCATCCTGCCGGCCATACCGAGGCCCACTCACGACGACGCGGTGCCCAACGCCAACGGCATCCACGCCCAGGTGCTGCTGCGCCTCGCCGCCGCAACCGGCAGGCAGGCGGATCGCCAGCGCGCCGACGCCTTCCTGGCCGCTCTCCTGCGCGCCGCCATGCCGATGCCGATGGCGCATGCCTCGGCGCTCAACGCCTACGATCTCGCCCGCAACGGCGTCGAACTGGTGATCGCCGGCCCGGAGCGCGCGCACTTCCGGCAGGCGGCGCTGCGCCTGCCCTCTCTTGGCCTGATGATCGCCGATGCGGGCGAGGCCGGCGCATTGCCACCCGATCATCCGGCGGCGGCGATGCTGGCCCGCGCCGGCGCGGGCGCAGCCTTCATCTGCCGTCACGGACGCTGCCTGCCGCCCGTCACGGACCCGAATCGACTCGCGGAAGCCGTCGCTTCGGCGTGACGGCCGCCCAGGTCCGGCCCGTTGCCGGGCGAGAGAGCACGCCGGCGCTGGATGATGGCCGGCGGCGATCCATACCGTCGCGCGCAAACTGCGGAGGTCGTTGCCGCGCCGGAACCGCGGGCCATCGAGCGTACGCCACTCGTCACGGTCCCGATTCGGTCGGGCATCGGGCCCGCTAAGCCGTCCGGCGAAACCATGTGTCGGTGTTCAGTCTGCGGCAGCGGCAGAGCCTGGCTGGCATGCTTTCCGGCGCTGGCAGCACGCACAGGCCCTTGAGCACTCCGGCACGCATGCCAGCCGCATCCGCTCAGGACTCTGGCCCCTGACCTTGAGCAGACCGTCACGGCTCCGATTCGACATGGCGGAGCCGGAGCCAAGCGCCGTGGCCCTGCCCGGCCAATGCTCTTCGCTCACACGACCTGCGTCCAAACGAAAAGGACCACGGCATCGCTGCCATGGCCCTTCGCTTGATCATCCTCCGCCGCTGCTGCGGCGGCGATCAGGTGTTCATCGAATCGAAGAACTCGGAGTTCTGCTTGGTCTGGCGCAGCTTGTCGATCAGGAACTCGATCGCGTCCTGCGGGCCCATCGGGTTGAGGATGCGGCGCAGCACATAGGTCTTCTGCAAATCGGAGCGCGGCGTGATGAGCTCCTCCTTGCGGGTGCCGGATTTGAGGATGTCGATCGCCGGGAAGATGCGCTTGTCGGCCACCTTGCGGTCGAGCACGATCTCGGAGTTGCCGGTGCCCTTGAACTCCTCGAAGATCACCTCGTCCATACGGCTGCCGGTGTCGATCAGCGCGGTGGCGACGATGGTCAGCGAGCCGCCTTCCTCGATATTGCGCGCCGCGCCGAAGAAGCGCTTCGGACGCTGCAGGGCGTTGGCGTCGACACCGCCGGTCAGCACCTTGCCGGAGGACGGCACCACGGTGTTGTAGGCGCGGCCGAGGCGGGTGATCGAATCGAGCAGGATGACGACGTCGCGGCCGTGCTCGACCAGGCGCTTGGCCTTCTCGATCACCATCTCCGCGACCTGGACGTGGCGGGTGGCCGGCTCGTCGAAGGTCGAGGAGACGACCTCGCCCTTCACCGAGCGCTGCATGTCGGTGACCTCTTCCGGCCGCTCGTCGATCAGCAGCACGATGAGGTAGCATTCCGGGTGGTTGGTGGTGATCGACTGCGCGATGTTCTGCAGCAGCACGGTCTTGCCGGTGCGCGGCGGCGCCACGATCAGGGCGCGCTGGCCCTTGCCGATCGGCGCCACGATGTCGATGACGCGCGGCGAGAAGTCCTTCTTGGTCGGATCCTGCACCTCGAGCTTGAGCCGCTCGTCCGGATAGAGCGGGGTCAGGTTGTCGAAGTGGATCTTGTGCTTGATCTTCTCCGGATCCTCGAAGTTGATCGTGTTGACCTTGAGCAGCGCGAAATAGCGCTCGCCGTCCTTGGGGCCGCGGATCGGGCCCTCGACGGTGTCGCCGGTGCGCAGGCCGAACTTCCGGATCTGGGTCGGCGAGACGTAGATGTCGTCCGGGCCGGGCAGGTAGTTCGAATCGGAGGAGCGCAGGAAGCCGAAGCCGTCCTGCAGGACCTCGACCACGCCCTCGCCGAGGATCTCGGTCTCCTTGGCGGCGAGCTGCTTGAGAATCGCGAACATCAGCTCCTGCTTGCGCATGGTGCTGGCGTTCTCGACCTCGACGCCCTCGGCGAAGGCGATCAGCTCGGTCGGCGACTTCGCCTTCAGTTCGTGAAGCTTGATTTCCCGCATGGGGCACCCGGATGAGAATGGCCCTGCGGGCGCAGGGACCGGCAACAGCTGAGGATCGACGGCACCAAGGCGGCAGCGGGCCGCTCTTGTCGGATTGTCGTGGCTGTCTGGCGCGAGGCAGACCCTGCACGAACCGTCGACGATAGGGAGGACGTTTACGAGGAAACGCAGGGCTTGATAGCGGTTTTCCCGACGCCGCTCAAGCAGGAAACCGCGGAAGGCCTCAGAACGGCTTGACGATGACCAGGATGACGATGCCGACCATCAGCACCGCCGGCACCTCGTTGAGGATGCGGTAGAAGCGCGGCGACTTGGTGTTGCGGTCATTGGCGAAGTCGCGCACGCGGCCGACCAGGTAGCCATGGATGCCCGAGAGCAGGAAGACCAGCAGCAGCTTGCCGTGCAGCCAGCCGCCCTTGAAGGCGAAGACGCTCCAGGCGAGGTAGAGGCCGAGCACCCAGGTGACGATCATCGCCGGGTTGATGATGCCCTTGAGCAGCCGCCGTTCCATGACCTTGAAGGTCTCGGACTGGATCGAGCCGGTCTGCGCCTCGGCGTGATAGACCATCAGCCGCGGCAGGTAGAGCATCCCCGCCATCCAGGCGATCACCGCGATCACATGCGCGGCCTTGATCCACTCATAGGCCATGGCGACCTCCCTCAGCTGCGCACCAGCGCGACCAGCCGCTCGACATGCGCGACCGGCGTCTGCGGCTGGATGCCGTGTCCCAGATTGAAGATGTAGGGGCGATCCCCCATCGCGGCGCGGATCGCGGCGACGCCGTCCTCCAGAGCCTTCCCGCCGGCGATCAGCGCCAGCGGGTCGAGATTGCCCTGCAGGATCGCCTTGCGGTCGAGCGTGGCGGCGGCCCAGGCCGGATCGACGCTCCAGTCCAGCCCGATGCCCTCGGCGCCGCTCGTCGCCGCCAGCGCCTCCAGCCGGGGGCCGGCGCCGCGGGCGAACAGGATCACCGGCACATGCGGATGGCGCGCCTTGACGCCGGCGACGATGCACCGGAGCGGCGCGAAGGAGAGCCGCTCGATCAGCCCCGGCGGCAGCGCGCTGGCGAAGCTCTCGAAGATCTGCAGCACCTGCGCGCCGGCCTCGACCTGCCGGCAGAGATAGGCGATCGAGGATTCGACCAGGAGATCGATCAGCCGGTCGAGGAAGGCCGGGTCTCTATAGGCGGTCAGCCGGGCCGGCGCCTGGTCGGGGGTGCCCTTGCCGGCGATCATGTAGCTCGCCACGGTCCAGGGCGCGCCGCAGAAGCCGATCAGTGCGGTCTCCGCGGGCAGGGCCGCCCGGATGCGCTCCAGCGCCTCGAACACCGGTGCCAGCCGCTCCAGCGACAGGGCCTCGTCGATGCGGACGAGATCGGCCTCGCCGGTGATCGGTTCGAGCTTGGGCCCCTCGCCCTCGGCGAACCAGACCTTCTGGCCGAGCGCATGCGGGATCACCAGAATGTCGGAGAACAGGATCGCCGCGTCGAAGCCGAAGCGGCGGATCGGCTGCAGGGTGACCTCGGTGGCCAGCGCCGGATTGTAGCAGAGATCGAGGAAGCCGCCGGCCTTGGCCCGGACCTCGCGATACTCCGGCAGATAGCGTCCGGCCTGGCGCATCATCCAGAGCGGGGGGGTCGGCGAAGCCTGTCCGGCCAGCGTGCGCAGGAAGAGGGGTTTGTCCATGGCTCTCTCGGATCAGGCCTCTCGGCCACTCGATATCGAAAAGAATCTTATTTGAGAGAGTCTTCTGTTTTGACTCTTGGTAGGGGGCAGATAGCCCGTCGCAAATCGCTCCACAACCTGTCCACAGGCCACATGGAGTCGCAGCGGCTCCTGCCCGCCCGTCGCCACATTCCTTAATGCTTTCTTAACGAAGCGGAATCCGGCTTAAGGGCGGCGCGCCCCGCCGACCCCCTCGGGTGATTCACGTGAAACACTTGGAATCGCCGCACAGGCTCCGGCCTGTTGACGATTCGTTAGGCTTACCCAGAGGTGAATCGTCGGCCCCTCGGCCGGGCCGACTTGTCCCCAGCCGTCCCCACCCCCTTGTATAACCGCAAGTCGGCCTCCCACGGCCTTTCAACGCCCGAAAGCGCTTCGGTCCGGCCCAAAATCCGGTCTATATCTGGCGAATCGGCGAGCGGCTTCGTGCGTCGGGCAATGCCCGCCTCGCGACGGGACGATCTGGCCGCTGCCAGCCCGCCTGGGCCGGCGACGGGACCGACAGACGGCGAGAGCGAAGGACATCCGTGCCCCGCAATTACTTCCATCTCCACCTCGTCTCCGACGCCACCGGCGAGACGCTGATCGCGGTGAGCCGGGCCGCGGCGGCGCAATACGAGACCGTCTCGGCGATCGAGCACGTCTATCCGCTGGTGCGCTCCGAGAACCAGCTGTCGCGGGTGCTGGCCGAGATCGAATCCTCGCCGGGCGTGGTGCTCTACACGCTGGTCGAGCCCGAGTGGGCCGAGCGGCTGGAGAGCTTCTGCCGCGAGCTCGGCTGCCCCTGCCTCTCGGTGCTCGATCCGGTGCTGTCGCTGTTCCAGTCCTATCTCGGCCAGGCCTCGGCGACGCGGCCCGGCGCGCAGCACGTGCTCAACGCTGACTATTTCCGCCGCATCGACGCGATGAACTACACGCTGATGCATGATGACGGGCAGCTCGGCGGCGATCTCGACAATGCCGACGTCATCCTGGTCGGCATCAGCCGCACCTCGAAGACGCCGACCTCGATCTATCTCGCCAATCGCGGCATCAAGACCGCCAATATCCCGCTGGTGCCGAACGTGCCGCTGCCGGCCGAGCTCGAGCGGCTGAAGAAGCCGCTGATCGTCGGCCTGGTCGCCAGTCCCGAGCGCATCATCCAGATCCGCCAGAACCGCCTGCTCTCGCTGCGGGCCGATGATGAGACCCCCTATGTCGATCCCGATGCGGTGGCCGACGAGGTCACCCAGTCGCGCCGGCTCTGTGCCCGCCGCGGCTGGCCGGTGATCGACGTGACCCGCCGCTCGATCGAGGAGACCGCGGCCGGCATCCTCGACCTGCTGCGCGATCACCGCATGAAGTTCATTGCGACATGAGCCTCGGCATGCCTGGCTTCTGGCGCGATGGCGAGCCGCTGGTGCTGGCCTCGGGCAGCGCGACGCGCCGCGACATGCTCGCCAGCGCCGGGTTGCCGGTGGAGGTGGTCAGGCCGGAGCTCGACGAGCGCACTGTCGAGGCGGCCTTCCTGGCGTCCGGTGGCGCGGCGTCCGGCATCGCCGCGGCGCTGGCCGAGGCCAAGGCGCTCGCCGTCTCGCCATTGCGGCCCGGGCGCTGGATCCTCGCTGCCGACCAGACGCTGAGCTGTGGCGGCGAGGCCTTCCACAAGCCGCGCGACGCCGCCGAGGCGCGGGCCCAGATCGCCGCGCTCGCCGGCCGCGACCATGTCCTGACCTCGGCCTATGCGCTCGCCCGCGACGGCATGATCCGGGCCAACGGCGCCCGCGACGCCCGGCTGACCATGCGCCCGCTTGGCCCCGAGGAGATCGCGCGCTATGTCGCGCTCGCCGGCGAAACCGCGACCGGTAGCGTCGGCGGCTATCGCATCGAGGAGCTGGGCGCGCATCTCTTCGCCGCGGTCGAGGGCGATCACTTCACTATTCTCGGCCTGCCGCTTTTCGACTTGCTGGCGTCGCTGCGCGCCTGCGGCCTTCTCGCCTGAACCGGTCCCGCCCCATGCCCGCCACACGTTGCTTCGTCATCGGAAATCCCATCCGCCATTCGCGCTCGCCGGTGATCCACGGACACTGGCTCGCCGAGCACGGCATCGACGGCAGCTATGAGCGCATCCAGGTCGCGCCCGAGCACGTGCCGGCCTTCCTCGACCGGCTGCGCGCCGGCGAGTTCGCCGGCGGCAACGTCACCGTGCCGAACAAGGAGGTGGTGATGCCGCTGCTCGACAGCGTCAGCGACACCGCCCGGCGCATCGGCGCGGTCAACACGCTCTGGGTCGCGGACGGGCGGCTGCATGGCGACAATACCGACGCCTATGGCTTCCTCGCTCATCTCGACGCCAGCGCGCCGGGCTGGGACGGGCGCGTCCGCTCGGCGCTGGTGCTGGGGGCGGGCGGCGCGGCCAAGGCGGTGGCGCACGGCCTCGCGGCGCGCGGGCTGGAACGCATCGTCATCGTCAATCGCGGGCCGGAGCGGGCGATCGAGCTCGCCGCCGCGGTCGGCCCGGCCGCAGAGGCCCGGCCGCTGGCGGAGGCCGCGGCGCTGGTCGGCGAGAGCGGCCTGATCGTCAACACCACCTCGCTCGGCATGCGCGGCCAGCCGCCGCTAGAACTCGACCTCGCGGCGCTGGTGCCGGGCAGAATCGTCTACGACATCGTCTACGTCCCGCTGGAGACGCAGTTGCTGGCGCAGGCGCGCGCGCTGGGCGGCGTGCCCGTCGACGGGCTCGGCATGTTGCTGCATCAGGCGGTACCCGGCTTCGCCCGCTGGTTCGGCGTGCGGCCTGCGGTGACGCCGGCCCTGCGCGCTCTGCTCGAGGCCGATCTCCCGCGCAGCTGAGGAGCCGCCATGACCTTCCTGCTCGGCCTTACCGGTTCGATCGGCATGGGCAAGTCGACCACCGCGACCCTGTTCGCCGAGGCCGGCGTGCCGGTCCACGACGCCGACCGCGCCGTGCACCGGCTCTATGCCGGCCCGGCCGTGGCGGCGATCGAGGCGGCCTTTCCCGGCACGACGACCGAGGCCGGCGTCGACCGTGCCAGCCTGTCGGCGGCGGTGCTCGGCCGGCCCGAGGCGCTGAAGCGGCTGGAGGCGATCGTGCATCCGCTGGTGCGGGCGGAGGAGGAGGCCTTCGTCGCCGGCTGCCGGCGCGCCGGCGCCACCGTCGCGGTGCTCGACATTCCGCTGCTCTTCGAGGCGGGCGGCGAGGGGCGCTGCGACGCGGTGGTGGTGGTGACGGCGCCGGCCGCGGTGCAGCGCAAGCGCGTGCTGGCGCGCGAAGGCATGACGGCGGAGAAGCTCGACGCCATCCTGGCCCGCCAGATGCCGGACGCGGAGAAACGCCGGCGCGCCCACTTCCTTGTGGACACGGGGCACGGGCTGGTGGCGGCCCGGCGCGCGGTCCGGTCTATCCTCGCCGCCGTCGCCGGCCGGCCGGGCCGGGCGCGGAGCTGAGGCAGGCAGGAGCTGGACGCGGCATGCGCGAGATCGTCCTCGATACCGAGACTACCGGCGTCGAAGCCAACAAAGGCGACCGCATCGTCGAGATCGGCTGCGTCGAGCTGGTCAACCATTGCCCGACCGGGAACAGCTTCCACGTCTACATCAACCCCGAGCGGCCGATGTCGGACGGCGCCTTCCAGGTGCACGGGCTCTCCGACGCCTTCCTGTCCGACAAGCCGGTCTTCGCCGCGGTCGCCGAGGACTTCGCCGGCTTCATCGACGGCGCCAGGCTGGTGATCCACAACGCCGCCTTCGACGTCGGCTTCATCAATATGGAGTTCGCCCGGCTCGGCCGGCCGCCGGTCCGGCAGGAGCTGGTGGTCGACACGCTGAGCATGGCGCGCCGCAAGCATCCCGGTGCCTCCAACAGCCTCGACGCGCTCTGCTCGCGCTACGGCATCGACAACAGCCGCCGCACCAGGCACGGCGCGCTGCTCGACGCCGAAATCCTGGCCGAGGTCTATATCGAGCTGATCGGCGGCAAGCAGGCCGATCTCGGCCTTGGTGCGGTCGGCACCGGCCGGGGCGGGCCGGGGCTGACGGCGTCGGGCGAGCGGCCCGTCAGGCAGCGCCCGCTGGCGCCGCGCCTCTCCCCGGAGGAGAAGGCGGCGCACGAGGCCTTCGTCATGAAGCTCAAGACCCCGCTCTGGCGCGGCTATCTCGGCGTTCCCGACGAAGGCTGAAGCCCGGCTTACGCGTCGGGCGGGTCGCCCTCGCGCTTGCGGCTGGCCGCACGGCGCGAGAGCATGTTGAGCGCCTCGATCAGGGCCGAGAAGGCCATGGCGGCGTAGATGTAGCCCTTCGGGACATGCGCGCCGAAGCCCTCCGCGATCAGCGTGGTGCCGATCATCAGCAGGAAGCCGAGCGCCAGCATCACGATGGTCGGGTTGCGGTCGATGAAGGTCGCCAGCGGGTCGGCGGCGAGCAGCATGACCAGCACCGCGACGACGACCGCGATGACCATGACCGGGATGTGCTCGGTCATGCCGACGGCGGTGATGATGCTGTCGATCGAGAACACCAGGTCGAGCAGCAGGATTTGGAAGATCACGCCGCCGAAGGTGACCGCGACCGCCTTGCCGCCGTCGAACAGGTCGTCGCCGCCGCCGGGATCGACCTTGTGATGGATCTCCTTCGTCGCCTTCCAGACCAGGAAGAGGCCGCCGGCGATCAGGATGATGTCGCGCCAGGAGAAGCCCTTGCCGAACACCTCGATCACCGGGGTGGTCAGCTGGACGATGATGGCGACGGTGGAGAGCAGCAGCAGGCGCAGGATCAGCGCCAGCCCGATGCCGATCCTGCGGCCGCGCGAGCGCTGATGCTCGGGCAGCTTGTTGGTCAGGATCGAGATGAAGATGAGGTTGTCGATACCGAGGACGACCTCCATGGCGATCAAGGCGCCGAGCGCCGCCCAGACTGCTGGATCGGCGGCAAGCGTCATCAGGTAATCCATGGAAGGGTGTCGACCTCTCTGGCACGGCGCGCCGTCATGGCGGCCTTCGGCCGGGTCGAGATGGAAACGGACTCGCCGTCCCGCAACGGCAGCCCATAAAAAAAGAGCCCCGAAGGGCTCTTTTCGTCGTCGTCAGGCTTGGTTCGTGGCGCGAAGCGCTCAGGAGACCGGGGCGTTGTCCTGGCCCTGCAGCTCCTCGACGCGCTGGCGATACAGCGTCGCGAAGTCGATCGGGTCGATATAGAGCGGCGGGAAACCGCCATTGCGGACGGCGTCCGCGACGATCTGGCGGGCGAAGGGGAAGAGCAGGCGCGGGCAGTCGATCATCACCACCGCATGCAGCTGGTCCTGCGGCACGCCGACGATGCGGAACACGCCGGCATAGCTCAGCTCGAAGGCGAAGAGCGTCTCGGACTCGCCGACGGTCGCCTTGCCTTCCAGGGTCAGGACGGCCTCGAACTCGCTGTCGCTGAGCGCGTTGGCGGTCACGTTGACCTGCAGGCCGATCTGCGGGCCCTGCTGCTGCTGGCCGCCGAGCGAACGCGGGGCGTTGGGGTTCTCGAACGAGAAATCCTTGATGTACTGGATCAGCGTGCTGAGGCTCGGCCCCTGCTGGTTGGCGTCTGCTGCGCCGTTGCCGTTTTCGTTGGCCATCGGTCCCATCGTCTTCTGGCGGCTGGACGGTGACGTCCGCGCGGGCGGAATTTCTTGTCCGCCACGCGGCTGCGCCGGACTCGCGTCGGCTATCACGGAAGCGCGTCGCGGCACAAGCGCGCCGACCCGAACCCTTGTCGGCCCAGGGGGTGGATGTTACGAGCCTGTGTCACCATATCCGCGGTGAGATGCGGCGATCACCCATCGCCGAGAGGTGGTGTTCTTTTCAAGGTTCGGATCGGCCGGCGATGCAAAATCTCGATATGACGACCCTGGTCTTCCTGGCCCTGGCCGTTTTCGTCGCCTGGAAGCTGCGCTCCGTGCTCGGCCAGAAGACCGGCCACGAGCAGCCGCCGACCGACCCCTTCCGCCGAGACCGCCCGCAGGCCGGGGCCGACCAGGCCACCGGCGCCGAGGGCCGCCCCGACAACGTCATCCGTCTGCCCGGTGCCGCCAACGATGCCGGCCAGGAACTGCCGGCGGCCGAGCGCTGGAAGGACATCGCCGCGCCAGGCTCACCCGTCTTTGCCGGCATCGAGGCGATCGACCGTCAGGAGCCCGGCTTCGACCCGCGCAATTTCCTCGGCGGCGCCAAGGCGGCCTACGAGACCATCGTCACCGCCTTCGCCCGCGGTGACCGCAAGGCGCTGAAGGGCCTGCTCGCCAAGGAGGTCTATGAGGGCTTCGAGGCGGCGATCTCCGAGCGCGAGAAGCGCGGCGAGACGGCCGAGTCCAATTTCGTCTCGATCGACAAGGCCGAGATCGTCGCCGTCGACGTCAAGGGCAAGACGGCGCAGGTCACCATCGCCTTCGTCTCCCAGCTGATCAGCGTGGTGCGCGACGCCCAGGGTGCCGTGGTCGACGGCAGCGCCGACAGCGTCTCCGAGGTCAACGACGTCTGGACCTTCTCGCGCCAGCTCGGCAGCCGCGACCCGAACTGGCTGCTGGTCGCGACCGAATCGGCCGCGTGATCCGTGCCGCCGGTCTGGTTCTGGGGCTTCTGGCCGCAGGCGGATCGGCGATGAGCGCCGCCGCTTCGCCGCCCGTCCCCGCCGGGGCGGAACTCGTCCGTATCGAACCCTCCACGCTCCCGGGCTGGAGCCGCGACGACCAGCGCGTCGTGCTGCGCCTGTTCGCCAAGGGCTGCCAGACCGATCCGCCGCTGCGCCAGGGCATCGCCCAGCCCGAGGGCCTGACCAGGGCCTGCGCGGCGGCCGCCACGCTCCTCGCCGCCGGCGAGCCCGATCTCGCCACGGCGCGCGCTTTCTTCGAAAGCCATTTCGACTTCTGGCGCGTGCGCCTGCCGGGCGCGGGCACGGGCTTCATGACCGGCTATTTCGAGCCGGAATTCGAAGGCTCTCTGACGCCCTCTCCGGCCTTTCCGACTCCGCTCTACGGTCGCCCGCCCGAGCTCGTCACCAAGATGCCCGGCGACGACTGGCCGGGCCTTGATCCCGACCTCTCCGCGGCGAAGCGTGGCGCGGACGGGCTCGAACCCTTCGCCGCCCGCGCCGCGATCGAGGACGGGGCGCTCGACGGGCGCGGGCTCGAAATCCTCTTCCTGCGCGACCCCGTCGACCGCTTCGTGCTGCAGGTCCAGGGCTCCGGCCGGGTGCGCCTGCAAGACGGAAGCGTCATCCGCCTGGTCTATGCCGGGCGCAACGGCCATCCCTACACCTCACTGGGCCGCGAACTCAGCCGGCGCGAGTCGATCCCGCCTGCGCAGATGACCATGGACCGGCTGGTCGCGCGGCTGAAGGCCGATGCCGGCTTCGCCCGCGAGCTGATCGCGCTCAATCGCTCCTTCGTCTTCTTTGCCCGGCGCGACGATCTTCCGCCGGAATCCGGGCCGATCGGCGCCGCCGGCCTGCCGCTGACCCCGCTGCGCAGCATCGCGGTCGACCGTTCGGTCTGGCCCTATGGGATGCCGGCCTGGATAGACGCCGAGATCCCGGACGGTGAGGGCAGCAGCGAAGCGATCGCCCGGCTCGTGCTGGCGCAGGATACCGGCTCGGCCATTCTCGGCCCCTCGCGGCTCGATCTCTTCGTCGGCTCGGGCTCCGCGGCCGGCCATCGCGCCGGGCTGATCCGCCACCCGGTCGCGCTGACCGTGCTCTGGCCGCGCGGGCAGGGGCGCTGAGGCGATGGCGCGCCGGCCCGGCAAGACCCTGACGGAGGCGGAGATCGCGCTCTGGCGGCAGGTGGCGCGCACGGTGACGCCCCTGCCCGGCCGCGGCGCGCTGGAACCTGAGCCCAAGCCCGAGCCCGAGCCCGAACCGCCGCCGGCTCCCGCGCCGGTGACCGCCACCGCATCCGCCGCGCTGATGCTCACCACCCGCCCCGCCCCGGCGAAGCCGGCGCAGCCGCCGCTCGCGCCGCTGGAGCGACGCCTGCGCACCCAGCTGCGCCGCGGCCGCCAGGGCGTCGAGGCCTCGATCGACCTGCACGGCATGCGCCAGGACGAGGCGCATCACGCCCTGCGCGGCTTCCTCCGGCTGCAGCAGCAGCGCGGCGCCAGGCTGGTGCTGGTCGTCACCGGCAAGGGCGGCGGCAGCGGCGGCCTGTCCGGCTTCGGCGAGGAGCGCGGCATCCTGCGCCGCAACGTGCCGCACTGGCTCAGCCTGCCCGACCTGCGCGCGCTGGTGCTCGGCTTCGACGAGGCGGAGCAGCGCCATGGCGGCGCCGGCGCGCTCTATATCCGCCTGCGCCGCGGCCGCGAGGCCGGGCTGTGACGCCCTATGGCCGCCGCGTCCGCGAATTGCGCGCGGCGCGCGGGGTGACGCTGGCGCAGATGGCGCAGGCGCTCGGCGTCACGCCGGCCTATCTCTCGGCGCTGGAGCACGGCAAGCGCGGCCAGCCGACCTTCTCGCTGATCCAGGGCACGATCCATGTCCTCGGCATCATCTGGGACGAGGCCGACGAGCTGATCCGCCTGGCCGATCTCTCGCATCCGCGCGTCACCGTCGACACGGCCGGGCTCGAGCCCGAGGCGACGCTGTTCGCCAACCGGCTGGCGCGCGAGGTGGAATGGCTCGGCCCCTCCGATCTCGCGGCGCTGACCTCGATCCTCGACGGCGCCGCCCGCCGGCGCGGCCGCGCTTGACCTCGCCGGGCCGCGATGCAACACGCCGCCCATCGCTCACCATCCCCGGATCCAGCCATGACCGCCAAGCGCTACGACGTTCTCGCCCTCGGCAACGCCATCGTCGACGTCATCGCCACGGCCGAGGAGGACTTCCTCGCGACGCACGGGCTGGTGAAGGGCTCGATGGCCCTGATCGACGAGGCCCGCGCCGAGGCGCTCTACGCCGCCATGGGGCCGGGCAAGGTGGTCTCGGGCGGCTCGGCCGCCAACACCATCGCCGGCCTCGCCTCCTTCGGCGGCCGCGGCGCCTTCATCGGCAAGGTCCGCGACGACGAGCTCGGCCGCCTCTACCGCCACGACCTGACCGCGCTCGGCGTCGGCTTCGACACGCCGGCCGCCTCCGAAGGCCCGGCGACGGCGCGCTGCTTCGTGATCGTCACGCCGGATGGCGAGCGCACCATGAGCACCTATCTCGGCGCCTGCCAGAACCTGACCCCGGCCGATGTCGACGAGGCGACCGTCGCGGCCGCCGACATCGTCTATCTCGAGGGCTATCTCTGGGATCCGCCGGCCGCCAAGGATGCCTTCCGCAAGGCCTCCGAGCTGGCGCACCGCGCCGGCGGCCGCGTCGCCCTCTCCCTGTCGGATTCCTTCTGCGTCGACCGCTATCGCGACGAGTTCACCGGTCTGATCCGCAACCGCACGGTCGATCTGGTCTTCGCCAACGAGCACGAGCTGAAGAGCCTGTACCAGACCGGCGATTTCGACGCGGCGATGCAGGCGCTGCGGGCCGAGAACGTGCTCGCCGTCGTCACCCGCTCGGAGAACGGCGTGCTGGCCGTGACGCCGGACGGCATCGTCGCCGAGCCGGTCTTCCCGGTCGAGCGCGTCGTCGACGCGACCGGTGCCGGCGACCTCTTCGCCGCCGGCTTCCTCCACGGGCTGACCTCGGGCCGCGAGGTGCGCGACTGCCTGCGCCTCGGCGCGCTCGCTGCTGCCGAGATCATCAGCCATGTCGGCGCGCGCCCGGACGTGAACCTCAAGACCTTCGCCGGCAATAACGGCCTGCTCTGAGGCAGAGCGCGCCGCTGCGGCGGCGCCCTGTCGAGGTTTCCAGAGATGACGTCATGGCCGGACCCGCCCCGGCCATGCGCGTTTTCGGGCGGTCGCTGCGGCCTGATATGCGAAAGCCCGCCGGTAGGCGGGCTTTCAGGCATCGTCGGGCGCTGCTTTGACGCTCAGGCGGCGCGGCGCAGCCCGCTCGCGCCCCAGATCTCGCTCAGCGCCGCCACCAGCGCGGCGATGTCGTCGTCGGAATGCAGCGGCGTCGGCGTGATGCGCAGGCGCTCGGTGCCGCGCGGCACGGTCGGATAGTTGATCGGCTGGACATAGATGCCGTAGCGCGCCAGCAGCTCGTCGCTGACACGCTTGCACAGCGCCGCCTCGCCGACCATCACCGGCACGATATGGCTCGGATTCGGCAGATGCGGGATGCCGGCCTCGTCGAGCTTGGCCCGCAGCGTGCGCACCCGGTCGCGCTGACCGTCGCGCTCGGCCGTGCTCGTCTTGAGATGACGGATCGCGGCGAGCGCACCGGCGGCGAGGGTCGGCGGCAGCGAGCTCGAGAAGATGAAGCCCGAGGCGAAGCTGCGCAGATAGTCGACCAGCGCGGTCGAGCCGGTGATGTAGCCGCCCATCACGCCGAAGGACTTGGCCAGCGTGCCCTCGATCAGGTCGAGCCGGTGCGTCAGCCCCTCCTGCTCGCTGACACCGCCGCCGCGCGCGCCGTAGAGGCCGACGGCGTGGACCTCGTCGATATAGGTCATCGCGCCGAATTCCTCGGCAATGTCGCAGAATTCGGCGATCGGCGCGATGTCGCCGTCCATCGAATACACCGACTCGAAGGCGATCAGCTTGGGCCGGTCGCGCCCGAAGCTCTCGAGCTTGCGGCGCAGGTCGGCCGGGTCGTTATGGGCGAAGATCGCCTTGTCGGCGCGCGAATGGCGGATGCCCTCGATCATCGAGGCGTGGTTCAGCGCATCAGTCAGCACGACGCAGCCGGGAATACGCGAGGCCAGCGTCGAGAGCGAGGCCCAGTTCGACATGTAGCCGGAGTTGAACAGCAGCGCGGCGTCCTTGCCGTGCAGATCGGCCAGCTCCTGCTCGAGCAGGACATGGTGGTGATTCGTGCCGGCGATGTTGCGGGTGCCGCCGGCACCTGCGCCGGCGCCCTCCAGCGCCTCGCGCATCGCCGCCAGCACGCTCGGATGCTGGCCCATGCCGAGATAGTCGTTCGAGCACCAGACCGTGACCTCGCGCGGCCCGTCCGGCCCGTGGAAGGTGGCGCGCGGAAAGGCGCCGGCCTTGCGCTCGATGTCGGTGAAGACGCGATAACGGCCCTCGCGACGCAGAGTTTCCAGCTCCGTACGGAAAAAGCTCTCGAAATCCATCATGCTGCTCCCGGAGCACGCGTCGCGGGGCCGACAGCGCCCCGGGATCGGAATGGTGCTCCATTCTATCGCAAACGCAGGACAATTCACCCCGGCACCGCGCGGTGCCGGGTGCTTTCCCTGCTGGCTGCACTCTTTGGCGATCGGAGGGCCGGCGTAAAGGCGCGCCATTGTCGCGCTTCCCCCGCGGCAGCCCGCGCGAAAGCCCATTTCCCTGCGCCGCGCCTGCTGGTTAGATCGGGCCGGAGCGAAGGAAAGGGACGGTCATGGCGGTATCGATCGACGGGCGCACGCTGAAGGGGGCGCAGGTGCTGCGCGTGGCGCGGCCCTCCGCATCCGGGCGCTTCGAGAAGGCGACGCTGGCCAGGAGCGCGCGCGAGGCGATCGCGGCGACCCGCGCCCATATCGACGCCAACTTCATGCATGACGACGCGCCGTTCATGTACTCCTTCAACACCGGCGTCGGCTTGTTCAAGGACCAGCGCGTGCTGATGTCCGAGATGGCGGAGTACCAGCGCAAGACCGTCTACGCCCACGCCACCGGCATCGGCGAGCCCTTTGCCGAGGACGTGACGCGCGCCACCATGCTGCTGCGCGCCAACGCCTTCGCCTCGAACTATTCCGGGCCGCAGCCGGCGCTGGTCGAGCGACTGCTCGCCTGCCTCAACGCCTGCATCCACCCGGTCATCCCGCAGAAGGGCTCGGTCGGCGCCTCGGGCGACCTCGCGCCGCTGGCGCATATGTCGGCAGCGATCTGCGGCTTCGCCGAGGGCGAGGCGGTGTACAAGGGCCGGCGCATGCCGGCGCGCGAGGCGCTGGCCAAGGCCGGGCTGGCGCCCGATTTCGTGCTCGGCGCCAAGGATGCCTCGGCCCTGATCAACGGCTCCACCGTCTCGCTGGCGCTCGGCGTGCTGGCGAGCGAGGACGCCGCCCGGCTGATCAAGGCCGCCGATATCGGGCTGTCGCTCTCGCTGGAGGCGATGCGCGGCGAGCTCGCCGCCTTCGATCCGCGCGTTCACCGGGCCCGCCCGCATCCCGGCCAGGCGCTGGTCGCCCGCAACCTGCTGCGCCTCACCGAGGGCAGCCGGCGCTGCTCGGCCGCTGCCCGCGAGACGATCTATCCCGACGAGATCGGCCGCACGCCCGGCAAGCCGCCGGCGCCGCGGGTGCAGGACGTCTATTCGCTGCGCTGCGCCCCGCAGGTGCACGGCCCGGCGCGCGAGGCGCTCGACTATGTCCGCCGCATCATCGGCACCGAGATCAATTCCGCCACCGACAACCCGCTGATCTTCGGCGAGGACGAGGGCTTCGTGGTGATCTCCGGCGGGCACTTCCACGGGCAATACGTCGCCCAGGCCATGGACCTGCTCGCCATCGCCATGACCGATCTCGGCTCGATCTGCGAGCGCCGCCTCGCCCGGCTGGTCGACCCGACCATGAGCTACGGCCTGCCGCGCAACCTGCTCGCCGGCAAGCGCGGGCTCAACACCGGCTACGCCACGGTGCAGTGCTCGATGTCGGCGCTGGTGATGGAGAACCGCACGCTCTCGGCGCCGGGCTCCGTCGATTCGATTCCGGGCAAGTCCAATGCCGAGGACCATGTCTCGAACTCGACCTGGTGCGGCCGCAAGGCGCGCACCGTCGTCGAGAATGTCGAGATGATCGTCGCCATGGAGATCCTGATGGCCTGCCAGGCGCTCTCGCTGATCGCCGAGACCGCGAGCGCCCACCCGCTCGGCAAGGGCACCCAGGCCGCGCTGGAGGCGGTGCGCGCCGCCATCCCGCCGGCGCTCGACGGTGACCGCTGGTACGCCGCCGAGATGAACCGCGCCACGGCGCTGATCCGCTCCGGCGAGCTGGTCGCGGCGGTCGAGGCGGCGATCGGCACGCTGGAGTAAGGCTGGGGGCTCCCCTGTCCCGTAAGGAGAGGGGGCCCGCGCCGGCCGGTCGCCATGGCGGCGACGGGCCCGCGTATGACGCCGGTCAGTACAGCGTCGCCTTGACGCGCGCGGGTAGGGCCGCGTCATAGGCCTCGCCGTCGAAGACCGGCCCGGCGGCCCGCCGTGAGATCGCGTTCAACATGGCGCCGGGGCTCGGCAGCGCGCGCTTGTCGACCTGCGCCGCCGGGTTCCACAGGTCGGCCCGCACCACTGCCCGCGAGCACTGGAAATAGGCGGCCTCCACCGTGACGACGATGACGCAGGCCGGCGGCTTGCCCGCCATGACGAAGCGCGCGCACAGCGCCGGGTCCGCCGAGATCGCCGCCCGGCCGTTGATGCGCAGGGTTTCGCCCATTCCGGGGATCAGGAAGAGCATTCCGATGCGATCGTCCGACAGGAGATTTCGCAACGTATCCAGGCGGTTATTGCCTTTTCGGTCCGGAATCAGCAGCGTTTTCGGGCCCTCGACCGTGACGAAGCCCGGCAAATCCCCGCGCGGCGAGCAATCCAGGCCCCCCGGACCCTGCGTCGCCAGCACCATGAAGGGCGAGGCGGCGATCAGTGCGGCGTAGTTGGCGTCGACATGGTCGAGCTCCTTGAGCAGCGAGGCCGGCGCCGGCTGGGCCGGATAGAGCGCGGCGAGCTGCTCGGGCGTGGTGATGCGGTCGGTGGTCATGGCGGATCCCGGTTGAGATAAGTCTAGACTATTGGGGATCGGTGCAGAAGGCCAGCCCGTCCCGTCTTGGCGGCCGCATCGACGCCATCCGGGCAGGGTGATGATCGCGGGCGACCGCGGTGGCTTCAGCCTCCTCCGGCGGCCGACGCGGAAGACGCCCCAAACGAAAACGCCCCGCATCTCGCGATGCGGGGCGTCTGATTCACGTGGAACGCCGGCCCGGAGGCCGGGGCGAGATCACTCGCCCTGCTTCTCGCGGGACTTCTCGGCGTCGCGCTCGGCCTTGAGCTTCTCGGTGATGTCCTCGCCGGTCTCCTGGTCGACGACCTTCATCGAGAGGCGGATCTTGCCGCGCTCGTCCTGGCCGAGGAACTTGACCTTGACCTTGTCGCCTTCCTTGACGACGTCCTGGACTTTCTGGACCCGGCGCGCGGCCAGCTCCGAGATGTGGACCAGGCCGTCCTTGGCGCCGAAGAAGTTCACGAAGGCGCCGAACTCCATGATCTTCACGACGGTGCCGTCGTAGATCATGCCCGGCTCGGCCTCGGAGACGATCGACTTGATCCACTTGATCGCGGCTTCGATCGACTTGCCGTCGGCCGAGGCGATCTTGATGGTGCCGTCGTCCTCGATGTTCACCTTCGCGCCGGTCTTCTCGACGATCTCGCGGATGACCTTGCCGCCCGAACCGATGACTTCGCGGATCTTCTCGACCGGGATCTTCATCGTCTCGATGCGCGGCGCATACTCGCCGAGCTGGCTGCGCGAGGCCGACAGCGCCTTGGCCATCTCGCCGAGGATGTGGTCGCGACCGCCCTTGGCCTGCTCGAGGGCGACCTTCATGATCTCCTCGGTGATGCCGGCGATCTTGATGTCCATCTGCAGCGAGGTGATGCCCTCGGCCGTGCCGGCCACTTTGAAGTCCATGTCGCCGAGATGATCCTCGTCGCCGAGGATGTCGGAGAGCACCGCGAAGCGCTCACCCTCGAGGATGAGGCCCATGGCGATGCCGGCGACCGGCGCCTTCAGCGGAACGCCCGCATCCATCAGCGCCAGCGAGGTGCCGCAGACGGTGGCCATCGAGGAGGAGCCGTTCGACTCGGTGATCTCCGAGACGACGCGGATCGTGTAGGGGAACTCGCTCTTGGCCGGCAGCATCGGACGGATCGCGCGCCAGGCGAGCTTGCCGTGACCGATCTCGCGGCGGCCGGGCGAACCCATGCGGCCGGCTTCACCCACCGAATAGGGGGGGAAGTTGTAGTGCAGCAGGAAGGTCTCCTTGTAGGTGCCTTCCAGCGAGTCGATGTACTGCTCGTCGTCGCCGGTGCCGAGCGTGGTCACGACCAGCGCCTGGGTCTCGCCGCGGGTGAACAGCGCCGAACCGTGGGTGCGCGGCAGGATGCCGGCCTCGGAGACGATCTTGCGGACCGTCTTCAGGTCGCGGCCGTCGATGCGCACGCCGTCGTCGAGGATGGTCCAGCGCACGACCTTGGCCTGGGCTTCCTTGAACTGGCTGGCGACCTGCTCCTTGGTGAAGGTGGTCTTGCCGTCCGGGGTCTCGGAGACCAGCTCCGCGACCTTGGCCTTGGCGGCGTCGAGGGCCTTGTAGCGCTCGGCCTTGGTGGTGATCTTGTAGGCGGCGCGGATATCGGCGTCGACCAGCTTGAGCACGGCGTCGAGCACGACCGAATTGTCGGCCGGGACGTAATCGCGCGGCTCCTTGGCGGCCTTCTCGGCCAGGCGGATGATCGCCTCGATCACCGGCTGGAAGTGCTTGTGGCCGAACATCACGGCGCCGAGCATGACCTCTTCGGAGAGCTGCTTGGCCTCGGACTCGACCATCAGCACGGCGTCGGGCGTGCCGGCGACGACGAGGTCGAGCTGCGATTCCTTGACCTCGTCGACCAGCGGGTTGAGCTTGTAGGCGCCGTCGAAATAGCCGACGCGCGCTGCGCCGACCGGGCCCATGAACGGCACGCCGGACAGGGTCAGCGCCGCAGAGGCGGCGACCATCGCGACGATGTCGGGATCGTTCTCGAGGTCATGCTGCAGCACGGTGCAGACGACCTGCGTCTCGTTGCGGTAGCCCTCGACGAAGAGCGGGCGGATCGGCCGGTCGATCAGGCGCGAGACCAGCGTCTCCTTCTCGGTCGGACGGCCTTCGCGCTTGAAATAGCCGCCGGGGATGCGGCCGGCCGCGAAGGTCTTCTCCTGGTAGTTCACCGTCAGCGGGAAGAAGTCGATGCCGGGCTTGGGCGACTTGGCGGAGACGACGGTGGCGAGCACGACGGTCTCGCCATAGGTGGCGAGCACCGCGGCATCGGCCTGGCGGGCGATCTTGCCGGTCTCGAGCACGAGCTTGCGCCCGCCCCAGATCAGCTCTTCGGTCTGAACATCGAACATGAATGTCTTCTTTCGGTCGGATGCGATCCGTCCGGCGTTCGAGCCCATGAGCAAGACGGCGGAGCGTCCGGGGCGGCGGCTTTCAAGCAGCGCGCCCGGGCGCTCGGCGATCCTGCCATGGACGTCGCGGACGCCGGCGGATCATGCGGGGAAGGCCGCCCATGCGGCCGCCGCACTTCGTGATGGCCGGCCGCACCATTGCGGCGACCCGTGTGGCCGGGGGGACGTGAGCGGCCCCCTTGGCCTCTCCCCTGGCGGGATGCGCTTCCGGCGCGCCGCCGTCGGGGCTTCTAGCAGAACCGCCCGGAGCGGTGACGCACCGGGCGGATCCTGTCGTCTGTGCTCAGCGGCGGATGCCGAGGCGGCCGATCAGCGTGCGATAGCGCGCCTCTTCCTTGCCCTTGAGATAGTCGAGCAGCGAACGGCGCTGCGAGACCAGCTTGAGCAGGCCACGACGCGAATGGTTGTCCTTGGCGTGCGACTTGAAGTGACCGGTCAGGTTGTTGATCCGCTCGGTCAGGATCGCGATCTGCACTTCCGGGGAGCCGGTGTCGTTCGGCTTGGTGGCGTATTCCTTGACGAGCTCGGTCTTGCGCTCGGGCGTGATCGACATCGGGATGATCCTTTGGTTGGGTGTTGCTGTGGCGGGCCGGGCCGGGATGTCGTCCAGCGCGGTCCGGATCCCGCATCCGCCTCATCGTGGAAGGGATGCGCAGCCGGCATGATCGGCCGGTTGGGCCGGGCATATACACGAAATACGGCGAAACGCCAGCGCTACCGCTGCGCCCTGGCCGGAGCCGCCTCAGCCTTGCCGTCGCCGTCGCCGTCGCCCGCCGCCGCGTCGTAGCGGCGCTGCGCCGCCTCGATCTCCGCGACGTGCTCTTCGGCCCAGCGCGTCAGCCCCGCCACGGTGACGGCGAGCGTGCGCCCCAGCGGCGTCAGCGCATATTCCACCGTCACCGGCACGGTGGCGAAGGCGCGCCGCGCCACCAGCCCGTCGCGCTCGAGGCTCTTCAGCGTCTGCGACAGCATCTTCTGCGAGATATTGTCGATGCGCCGGCGCAGCGCGTTGAAGCGCAGCGTCTCGCGCTCCAGCAGGATCAGGATCAGCACGGCCCATTTGTCGCCGATGCGGTCGAGCACCTGCCGCGTCGGGCAGCGCGCGTCGAACGGGTCGGGGCGATGCAGCATGGCGGACGGTATCCTGCAGGTGACCAGATGCGGGGAAAGTGCCTTCTTGAGCGCTTGTCCCATGGCTGCCATCTGGTGTCCATCGGAACCCTGGTTCCTTCTGGATACCACGAGAGGATCGTCGCGATGACCACGTCGCCCACCGCCGCTGGCGCTGCCCGCACCGCCAAGCCCCAGACCGTCGCCTTGATCGGCGCCACCGGCTTCGTCGGCGCGCGCCTGCTGGCCGAGCTCGTCGCCCGCGGCCACCGCGTCACCGCCATCGTGCGCAACCCCGGCAAGGTCCCGGCCCTGGACGGCGTCACCGCCCGCGCCGGCGACGTGCATGACCGCGACGGGCTGGCCGCCCTGCTGGCCGGGCACGATGCGGTGATCAGCGCGGTGCATTTCCTCGCCAGCGACGGGCCGACCCTGCTCGCCGCGGTCCGGAAGTCCGGCGTGCCGCGCTATCTGGTGGTCGGCGGTGCCGGCAGCCTCGAGGTCGCGCCCGGCGTCCGGCTGGTCGACACCGAGGGCTTCCCGGAGATCTATCTCGGCGAGGCGCGGGCCGGCGCCGCCTATCTCGACCTGCTGCGGGCCGAGCGGGCGCTGGACTGGACCTTCCTGTCGCCATCCGCGGTGATCGCGCCGGGCGAGCGTACCGGGCGCTTCCGCCTCGGCGACGACGCTCTGCTGGTCGGCGCGGACGGCGAGAGCCGCATCTCGGCCGAGGATTTCGCGGTGGCGCTGGTCGACGAGCTGGAGAGGCCGGCTCATCCGCGCCGCCGCTTCACCGTCGGCTACTGACGAAAGCGCCGAACGGCCTGCCGCCGCCCTGAGGCTGCGGCAGGCGCGTCGAGGCTCAGAGCAGGCCGCGCTTGGCCAGGTTGCGCATCAGATGCGAGGTGCCGAAGCGCCAGGGCGCGCATTCGTCGCTGCGGCGCATGCGGTTGACCAGCGCGCCGAGCTCCGGGGCGGCGATGGTGACCACGTCGCCGTATTTGTGGGTGAAGCCGCCACCCTTGGTGTCGCGGTCCTTGATCGGCGCGAACATGGTGCCGAGGAACAGCACCGCCCCGTCAGGATACTGGTGATTCGGGCCGATCATCTGCGCGGCGAGATCGGCCGGGTCGCGGCTGATCTTGGCGATCGAGGACGCGCCCTCCAGCTGGAACCCGTCCTCGCCCTCGACCGTCAGCGTCACCGTGGTGCGCCGGACATGGTCGAGCGTGAAGCCTGCGTCGAAGAAGCGGATGAAGGGGCCGATCGCCGAGGCGGCGTTGTTGTCCTTGGCCTTGCCGAGCAGCAGGGCCGAGCGGCCCTCGACGTCGCGCAGGTTGACGTCGTTGCCCAGCGTGGCGCCGACGATGCGGGTGTCGGAGGCGACGACCAGCACGATCTCCGGCTCGGGATTGTTCCAGGTCGAGACCGGGTGCAGCCCCGCATCGGCGCCGGTGCCGACCGAGGACATCGGCTGGGCCTTGGTGAAGATCTCGGCATCGGGGCCGATGCCGACCTCGAGATACTGGCTCCAGGCGCCCTGCGCCATCAGCACCTCCTTGAGCCGCATCGCCTCGGCCGAGCCGGGCTTCAGCTTGGAGAGGTCGTCGCCGATCAGCTTGCCGATCTCGGTGCGGATCTCGGCGGCGGCGGCCGGGTTGCCGCGGGCCTTCTCCTCGATCACGCGCTCGAGCATCGAGACGGCGAAGGTCACGCCCGCCGCCTTGACCGCCTGCAGGTCGATCGGCGCGAGCAGCCAGGGCTTGCCGGCGTCGCGGGCGTCGGCGACCGAATTGGCCAGCAGCTCGGCCAGGCTGCCGACGCGCTCGCCTGTCGCCGCGCGCAGCGCGGCTGCCGGATCGGCAGTCTCGCACAGGTCGCGCATGGTCGGGTAGGAGCGGCTGACGTCGATCACGTCGTCGCCGCGCAGCACGACGACCGAGGGGCCGTCGAGATCCGGGCGCCAGATCCGGCCGGCGAGCGCGGCGTCGGCGGCGTCGGCGGGGAGCGAGCTGGCGGGGGTCAGGGCAATCGTCGGCATCGGTTCATCCATGGCTGTCGCACGAGACGCGCGACCACACCCGCTTCCGCTCGGTTAGGCAAGAGGCCATGGCGGCATGCCCGCCCCTCGTCGGAGCAAACCGTCATCCTTTTGTCGTTGAAGCGTCACCCGATCTTCATGCTAGCTTGCGCACCAACGACAAGCGCCGCCCGGGGAAGGGCGGACCCCAAGAGGGAGCAAGCCATGACCACGAAATTCACGATTCTGGCGACGGTCGCGACCTTCGCGCTGAGCGCGGCCTCGCCCGCGCTGGCGCAGACCGAGATCCAGTGGTGGCACGCCATGACGGGCGCCAACAACGACGTCATCGTCAAGCTGGCCGAGGAATTTAACGCCGCCCAGAAGGACTACAAGATCGTCGTCGCCTATAAGGGCTCCTATCCCGACACGCTGAACGCTGGCATCGCCGCCTTCCGCGCCGGCAACGCCCCGCACATCATCCAGGTCTTCGAGGTCGGCACCGCGACGATGATGTCGGCCAAGGGCGCCATCAAGCCGGTCCAGGAGATGATGAAGGACGCCGGGGAGAACTTCGACCCGAAGACCTATCTCCCGGCCATCACCGGCTACTACTCGACGACGAAGGGCGAGATGCTGTCCTTCCCCTTCAACTCGTCCTCGATGGTGATGTGGTACAACAAGGACGCCTTCAAGAAGGCCGGCCTGGACCCCGAGACCCCGCCGAAGACCTGGCCCGAGACCTTCGAAGCCGCCCGCAAGCTCAAGGCCGCCGGCTACGACAAATGCGGCTTCTCGACCGCCTGGACCACCTGGGCCAACATCGAGCAGCTCGGCGCCTGGCACAATGTGCCGGTCGGCACCAAGGCCAACGGCTTCGACGGCTTCGACACCGAGTTCCGCATCAACAGCGACCTCTTCGTCAAGCACCTGACCAACCTGGCCGAGCTGCAGAAGGAGGGCGTGTTCTCCTATTCCGGCCGCACCAACACCGGCGAGGGCCGCTTCACCTCCGGCGAATGCCCGATCTTCCTGACCTCGTCGGGCTTCTTCGGCAACGTCAACGCCAACGCCAAGTTCGCCTGGTCGAACGCGCCGATGCCCTATTATCCGGACGTGAAGGGCGCGCCCCAGAACTCGATCATCGGCGGCGCCTCGCTGTGGGTGATGGGCGGCAAGAAGGCCGAGGAATACAAGGGTGTCGCCAAGTTCTTCACCTTCCTCTCCGACGTCGACCGCCAGGTGAAGCTGCACACCCAGTCGGGCTACCTGCCGATCACCAAGGCGGCCTATGAGAAGGTCAAGGCCTCCGGCTTCTACAAGGAGAAGCCCTATCTCGAGATCCCGCTGCTCGAGCTGAACAACAAGGAGCCGACCGAGAACTCCCGCGGCGTCCGCTTCGGCGGGCTCGTCCAGATCCGCGACATCTGGGCCGAGGAGATCGAGGCCGCCCTCAACGGCCAGAAGACCCCGAAGGCGGCGCTCGACGCCGCCAACGAGCGCGGCAACCAGGCGCTGCGCCAGTTCGAGCGCACCGCCTCGCGCTGATCCAGCCTGCAAGGCCGGGGCCCTCGCCCCGGCCTTCGTCCTTCCGCTGCAGGTGCCGATGCAGAAATACGCTCATTTCAAGGGGCTGACCGTGCCGCTGCTGCTGCTTCTGCCGCAGCTCGTGATCACGATCGTCTTCTTCTACTGGCCGGCGAGCCAGGCCGTCTGGCAGAGCTTCCTGATGGAGGACGCCTTCGGCATCTCGACCGAGTTCGTCTGGTTCGAGAACTACCGGCACCTGTTCTCGCGGCCGGACTATTACCGCGCTCTCGGCAACACGCTGATCTTCTCCTTCTTCGTGGCGCTTTTCTCGCTGTCGCTTGCCCTGCTCTTCGCGGTGATGGCCGACCGGCACATCCGCGGCGCCGAGATCTACAAGACGCTGCTGATCTGGCCCTATGCGGTGGCGCCCGCCATCGCCGGCGTGCTCTGGATCTTCATGTTCGATCCCTCGCTCGGCATGCTGGCGCGCGGGCTGCAGAATCTGGGCGTCGCCTGGAATCCGCGACTCGACGGCCGGGACGCCATGACGCTGGTCGTGCTCGCCGCGACCTGGAAGCAGATCTCCTACAATTTCCTGTTCTTCCTGGCGGGGCTGCAGTCGATTCCGAAGAGCGTGATCGAGGCGGCGGTCATCGACGGCGCCCGGCCGATGCGCCGCTTTTGGACCATCGTCTTCCCGCTGCTCTCGCCGACCACCTTCTTCCTGCTGGTGATCAACCTCGTCTACGTCTTCTTCGACACCTTCGGCATCATCGACACCATGACCGGCGGCGGCCCGTCGGGCGCCACCGAGACCCTGGTCTACAAGGTCTATTCCGACGGCAAGGGCGGCACGGATCTCGGCGGCTCGGCGGCGCAGTCGGTGATCCTGCTGGTGATGGTCGTGGCGATGACGGCGGTGCAGTTCCGCTTCATCGAGCGCAAGGTGACCTATTGATGGCGGCCCCGCGCACGCGCCCGTCATGGCCCGGTCGCGGCGGGGATGCCCGCGGCCCGCGCGGAAGGATGGTGTGATGGCATCGGTTCTCTGGCAGGAGCTCACCGCCGAGGAATTGCGCGCCTTGGCGGCGCGCGACGCGGTGGTGGTGCTGCCCGTCGCCTCGATGGAGCAGCACGGCCCGCATCTGGCGGTCGGCGTCGACACCGTGCTCTGCGGCGCGGTCTGCCGGCTGGCGGCCGAGCGCGCCGGGACCGAGGTCGTGGTCGCGCCGACGCTCTGGTGCGGCATGGCCGAGCACCACATGGCCTTCGGCGGCACCTTCACCTTCGACATCCCGACCTATCGCGCCGTGCTGCTGGCGCTGCTGAAGAGCCTCGAGCGCCACGGCTTCCACCGCGTCGTCATCGTCAACGGCCATGGCGGCAACATCGCCGCGCTCGGCGCCTTCCTGCCGGATTTTGCCCGCGAGACCGGGCTCGCGATCCGCGCCACCACCTATTTCGTGCTGGCGCAGGAGGCGATGGCGCCTTTCATGGACGACCAGGTCAGCGTGCTGCACGCCTGCGAGGTCGAGACCGCGATGATGATGGCCGTCGCCCCCGATCTGGTGCGCCCGGAGCGCCTCCCGGAGGCCTTCGGCATGCTGGGCGCCGATCTCGCCGCGCTGACGCGGCCGGCGGTCGGGCGCTACCGGCCCTTCCGCGAGATGACCGAGGCCGGCGTGATCGGCGATGCGCGCCGCGCCACGCCCGAGAAGGGCAGGGCCTTCCTCGACGCCGCCGCGTCGAGCCTGGCGGCCCTGCTGGATGCGCGCGAGGAACAGGGCTGATGGTCGAGGACCGCCGCCTCGGCGACGCGATCGCCTATGTCGTGTTGACGCTCGGCGTGCTGGTCGTCGCCTTTCCGGTCTGGCTGACCTTCGTCGCCTCGACCTGGGACAACGCCACCATCATCAACGGCCAGCTGCCGCTCTGGCCCGGCCCGCATTTCCTCGAGAACTACCACCGCATCCTGTTCGTCGGCACCACCGGCTCGACGCGCGAGCCGGTGCTCGGGATGATGTTCAACTCCTTCGTGATGGCGATGACCATCGCGCTGGGCAAGATCTTCATCTCGGTGCTCTCGGCCTACGCCATCGTCTATTACCGCTTCCCGCTGCGGATGACGGCGTTCTGGATCATCTTCGTCACGCTGATGCTGCCGGTCGAGGTCCGCATCTTCCCGACCTTCAAGGTCGTCTCCGATCTCGGCATGCTGGACAGCTACCAGGGCCTGGCCGTGCCGCTGATCGCCTCGGCGACCGGCACGCTGCTCTTCCGCCAGTTCTTCATGACCATTCCCGACGAACTGCTCGAGGCCTCGAAGATCGACGGCGCCGGCCCGTTCCGCTTCTTCAAGGACACGGTGCTGCCGCTCTCGCTGACGACCATCGCGGCGCTGTTCGTCATCCAGTTCATCTATGGCTGGAACCAGTATCTCTGGCCGCTGCTGATCACGACCAAGGACTCGATGCAGACCATCGTGATCGGCATCCGCAAGATGATCGTCACCTCCGACGCCCTGACCGAATGGTCGCTCGCCATGGCCACCGCCATGCTCGCCATGCTGCCCCCGGTCATCGTCGTCATCGCCATGCAGAGGCTTTTCGTGAAGGGCCTCGTCGAAACCGAGAAGTAAGCCGCCATGGCCCAGGTCACGCTCACCAATGTCAGGAAGGTCTATGCCGGCGGCGTCGAGGCCGTGAAGGGCGTGACCTTCGACATTCCCGACGGCGGCTTCTGCGTGCTGGTCGGCCCGTCCGGCTGCGGCAAGTCCACGCTGCTGCGCATGGTCGCCGGGCTGGAGACGATCTCGGGCGGCCAGGTCGCGATCGGCGACCGCGTCGTCAACCAGATCGAGCCGGCCGATCGCGACATCGCCATGGTCTTCCAGAACTACGCGCTCTATCCGCATATGAGCGTCTACGACAACATGGCCTACGGGCTGCGCAATCGCGGCACGCCGAAGGACGAGATCGACCGGCGCGTGCAGGAGGCGGCGCGCATCCTCGCCATCGAGCCCTTCCTGCAGCGGCGCCCGCGCCAGCTCTCCGGCGGCCAGCGCCAGCGCGTCGCCATGGGCCGCGCCATCGTGCGCAAGCCGCAGGTCTTCCTGTTCGACGAGCCGCTCTCCAATCTCGACGCCAAGCTGCGCGTGCAGATGCGCGTCGAGATCAAGAAGCTGCAGCGCACGCTCGGCGTCACGTCGATCTACGTCACGCACGACCAGGTCGAGGCGATGACGCTCTCCGACAAGCTCGTGGTGATGAATGGCGGTCAGGTCGAGCAGATCGGCGTGCCGGCCGACGTCTACCGCAAGCCGGCGAGCCGCTTCGTCGCGACCTTCATCGGCTCGCCGCCGATGAACCTCCTGCCCGGCCTCGTCGACGGGCCCGGCATCGTGGCGCTCGGCGATGCCATCCTGCAGGCGCGCGACCTGCGCGAGGACCTTCCGGCCGGCACCGCGGTCGAGATCGGCCTGCGGCCGGAGGATGTCGAGCTGGTCTCCGAGGGCGAGGCCGGCTCGCTGCCCTTCGACATCGAGTTCGTCGAGGAGCTCGGCGCGACGCAGCTCTTCCACGGCCGGCTTGCCGGCAAGCCCTTCGTCATGCAGGCGGCGACGGGCGAGGTCGGCGTGCAGGGCGGGCGCGTCTGGGTCACGGTCGATGCCGAGCGCGTCCATGTCTTCGACGCGGAATCGGGACTGCGGCTCGGCCGGGACTGAGCCTACCAGCCGGCGGCCCGGCGCAGCAGGTCGAGCCCGACCACGGTCAGGATCGTGCGGATCGCGATCTGGAACCAGCGCTCGGGCATCCGCTCCAGCAGCCGCGTGCCGAGCAGCGTCCCGGCGAAGCCGGCGGCGATCATCGCCGCCACCAGCGGCAGCCAGTCGGCGAAAGCGAGGCCGAGCGCCCCGAAGGCGCCGACCTTCAAAAGATGCTGGATGCTCTGGCAGGCGGCATGGGTGGCGACGAGACCGCGCTTGTCGAGCCCGAGCGGCAGCAGCAGCGCCTGCACGAAGGGCCCCGTCGCCCCGACGAACATGGTGACGAAGCTGGCGAGCGCCCCGCCGATCACCAGCCCGGCGGCGCCGAGGCCCGGCAGGCGCGGCTTCGGCACCCAGGTCATCGCCAGGATGAAGCCGCCGAGCAGGAGCAGCAGCAGGCGCTCGGGCAGGGCGGTGACGAACCAGGCGCCGAGGGCCACGCCGACCACCGAGCCCAGGGTGAAGCGCAGGATCACCGGCAGCGCGACATGGGCGCGCTGGACGACCGTGCGGCCGATATTCGAGCCGAACTGCACCAGCCCGTGCACGGCGATGACCAGGGCCGGCGGCACCGTGCCGGCCAGCGCGCCGAGCATCGCCACCCCGCCGCCGATGCCGAAGGCGGCGGTGAAGGCCGAGGTCAGGAAGCTGAAGGCGACGAGCAGGAGCGCGATCGCGGGCGACAGGCCGGCGGGCAGCAGGGTCTCGGGCATGGCGGCGTCCGGATGGGGCGCTCTTTCTGGCATCGGCCGCCTCGCGCGGCAATCCGTGCGGCGGCGGAAAACCATGACGGGCGATCCGGCTTTACAGCCGCAACGTTTCGCCGTTCACTTCATGGCAACGGCCATGATCTCGTCGCGTCCGGCATGATTTCGGCCGGTGCGGCGAAGAGGAGAGCCGGTCAGGGTTGCGTCATTCGGGAGTAGCGTCATGCGTCGATTCTTCGGCCTCCTCGCCTTCGTCCTCGTATCGCTGGCGGGCCTGGCGCCGGCGCGCGCCGGTCTCGACATCCGCGTCGATCTCGCCGCCCAGCGCATGAGCGTCACCACCGGCGACGGCGAGCGCCATGTCTGGACGATCTCGTCCGGCCGCAAGGGCTTCCGCTCGCCCAACGGCGTCTACCGCCCGACGCGGCTCGAGAAGAACTGGTACTCGCGCAAATATGGCGGGGCGATGCCGCATGCGGTGTTCTTCCGCGGCGGCTACGCCATCCACGGCACCACCGCGGTCGGCGCGCTCGGGCGCCCAGCCTCGCATGGCTGCATCCGCCTGCACCCGGCCAACGCCGCCAAGCTCTTCGCGCTGGTCAGGAAGCATGGCGCCGGCGCCACCCGCATCGCGCTCGGCGGCACGGCGCCGGACGGTCTCTCCCGCTTCGCCAAGGCGGCGCCGGCGAAGAAGCACGGCGTGGTCACGGCGCGTGCGGGCGCCAAGACGACGCTCGCCAAGTCCCGCTCCGGCCAGAAGGCGCATCTCGCCCGCGGCGGCGCGCAGGGCAAGCCGCAGCTCGCCAAGGCGCGGGCCCGCGGTGGCCAGCCGGCCGCGCTCGCCGCCGGCATGCGCACCGCCCCCGGCTGGGGCGAGGCGCGCGGCCGGATCCTGCTGCGCCCGGCCATCCCGGCGGAGGCCTATGGCTTCCAGCCCTATGCCGGCCCCAGCTGGCGCTGAGGCGGTTCAGAGCGCCGCCGCCGCGATCCGCATCCAGCTGGAGAGCGTCTCGCCCGGAGCGAGACGCGCCAGCGGCGAGACCGCCCGCACCGCGGCTTCGCTCGGGGCGCCCGCGGCGTGGCTTTGCGGCTCGACGCAGAGGAACGCCGCGCCGGCCGGCTGCCAGACCAGCGGGCAGGCGAGGCTGTCGCTGGCGGCGATCGCGATCGCAAGCCCGCGCGACGGCGTCTCGATCCGCGCGCGGCCGTCCCAGCCGAGGAAGCTCCAGGCCGTCTCCCGCCCGGTGGCGAAGACCGGCGCGCCGGCATAGGGGCCGCCATCGGTGAAGCGCTCGGCCCCCCTGGCGCGGAAGGCCTCGCCGAAGACCAGCGCGCCCTCGACCCGCATCGCCAGCGTCGTATCGTCGGCGCAGGGGAACCAGGGATGCAGCCCCATGCCATAGGGCAGGGTCTCGCCGGCCTCGTTGGTGAGGTCGAGGCCGATGGTCAGCCCGTCGGCGCCGAGCGCGATCTCCTGCCGGGCGCGATAGCGATACGGGTCCGGCCCGTCGACGCGCCGGTGCAGCAGCACGACGCGGTCCGGCGCCTGCTCCGTGACCTCCCAGGCCGCCTGCCAGCCGAAGCCGTGGATCGTGCCGGACGGATCGTTGGCCGGCACGGTGAAACGGGTGGTGCCGTCGTCGACCAGGCTGCCGAAGGCGCGGTTTGCGAAGGGCAGCATCGCCCAACAGCCGAATTTGTTGGTGGCCTGCGTCCAGGGCACGACGCCCTCTGGCGCGTGCAGCACGGGCAGCGTCCGTCCGTCCGGTGCCTGCCAGTCGAGCGCGGCGATCGTGCCGCCGGCTTCCGCCGCGATCCGGCAGGTATAGGGCCCGTGGGCGAGGGTGAGCATGGCGCGGATCCCGGTTCTGGCGGCGACGGACGGCGCAGAGCCATGCCCGGCTTCGCCGCCGTGGGCAAGATCGCCGTGCGCCCCGCACGCCTCGGCGCTTGACCGGCGCCCGTCCACCCGGAAACTGTCGGCCGGCCGCGCCTGCTCGTGGCTCTCATCTCGCCTCGATCCGCCGGAGCCCGCCATGTCCCGACCCCTGATCGCGCTCGACTGGGGCACCACCCGTGCCCGCGCCGTCCTGATCGCGGCAGACGGCACGGTGCAGGCGAGGCGCAGCGCCGATCGCGGCATCCAGTCGGTGCCGGCCGGCGGCTTCCCGGCCGCCTTCGCCGAGATCGCCGGCGAATTGCGCCGCATGGCGCCGGAGGCGCCGGTCTTGCTCGCCGGCATGGTCGGCAGCCGCAATGGCTGGGTCGAGGCGCCCTATGTCGCCTGCCCGGCCTCGCCGGAGGCGATCGCCGCCGCCGGCATCGCCGTGACGCTGGAGGACGGCGCGCGCGCGACGATCCTGCCCGGCCTGTCCTGCGACGACGGCGCCTTCGACGTGATGCGCGGCGAGGAGACGCTGCTGGTCGGCCTCGGGCTCGCGGACGGCATCGTCTGCCTGCCGGGCACCCATTCGAAATGGGCGCGGGTCGAGCGCGGCGTCATCACCGGCTTCGCCAGCTTCATGACCGGCGAGGTCTACGGGCTGCTCGCTGGCCAGTCGATCCTGGCCCGGCTCGCCACCGAACCGAGCCCGGCGGAGGCCGAAGCCGGGGCGCGGCTCGGCATCGCCGCCGCCGCTCGTCCCGGCGGCCTGCTCAACGCCGCCTTCGCCGCCCGCAGCGAGGTGCTGGCCGGGCGCATGAGCGGCGGCATGGTCGGCCCCTTCCTCTCGGCGCTGCTGGTTGCGCAGGAGATCGCCGGGGCGCGGGCGCTGTTCGGATCGCTCGACGGGCTGGCGCTAGTGGCGGACGGCGCATTGGCGCGGAGCTATGGCGCCGCGCTCGCCGCCGCCGGGCTCGCGCCTTCCGTCACCGACCCGCAGGACGCCTTCGTCGCGGGGGCGCTCCGGCTCGCCGGTGCGCTGCGCGGCTAGCGCATCGGGCCGAAAAGCGGCGTCCGCTCTCCGGACTGATCCGACGCGATGCCAAGGTCATAGATCACCGTTCCCGCATTTGTTCGGACGCGCCGCGATTTAGGCGAGCGCCCGCCGCATCGCCGCGAGGAAGGCGGCCGGATCGGCGGCGCGCATCGCTTCGCCCATGACCGCCACCGCACTCGCGCCGGCGGCGAGGCAGGCGCCGGCCGTCTCCGGCGTCACGCCGCCCAGCGCCACCGAGGGCGTCGCCGCCGCCAGCGCGCCCGTGCCGAGCGCCGGCCCGTAACCCGGCTTGCTGGCGGAGGCGAAGATCGGACTCAGCGTCGCATAATCGGCGCCGGCCGCCAGCGCTCGGCGTGCCTCGGTGCCGCCATGGCAGGAAACGCCGATCAGCGCCGTCGGCCCGAGCCGCCGGCGGGCCGCCGCGATGTCGGCGCCGGCCGGCAGCTGCACCCCGTCCGCCTCGACCGCCTCCGCCAGCGCGAGATCCGCGCCGATGGTCAGCGTCGCGCGATGATGCGCGGTCGCCTCGCGAAGCTGGCGGGCCAGTGCCAGCCGCTCCGCGCCCGGCAGGTCCTTGTCGCGCAGCCAGATCCAGTGGGCGCCCGCCGTGAGCAGTGCCTCGACCTGCGCGAGCAGGGGGCCGGCGCATTGATGGCGGTCAGTGACGATCAGCAGCCGGTCGGGTAGCCGGCTCACGATCCGACCAGGCCGAGCTGCGGGCTCGACGGTTCGGCCCGGCCGCGGCGCGGGATGCGCCCGGCGCGATGGGCATGGTGCCCGGCCTCGACGGCATGGCGCATGGCGCGCGCCATCCGCACCGGATCGGCCGCCTTGGCGATCGCGGTGTTGAGCAGCACCGCCGCGGCGCCGCACTCCATCGCGATCACCGCGTCGGAGGCGGTGCCGATGCCGGCATCGACGATCACCGGCACCGGCGAACGCGCGCAGATCAGCTCGAGCTGCGCCGGATTGGCGACGCCCATGCCGGAGCCGATCAGCGAGCCCATCGGCATCACGGCCGCGGCCCCGAGATCGGCGAGGCGGGCGCAGACCACGGGGTCGTCGCTGCAATAGGGCAGCACGGTGAAGCCGGCGTCGACCAGCGTCGCGGTTGCCGCCAGTAGCTCGCCGACATCGGGATAGAGCGCCTCGCGGTCGCCGATGATCTCGAGCTTGACCCAGTCGGTGCCGAGCGCCTCGCGGGCGAGCTCGGCGGTCAGCACCGCGTCGCGCGCGGTCTCGCAGCCGGCTGTGTTGGGCAGGAGCCGGTAGCCCGAGAGCAGCTGCGCCGTGTCGGAGCCGTGTCCGGCCAGCGAGATCCGCCGCAGCGAGACCGTGACGATCTCGGCGCCGCTGGCCGCGACCGCCTCCGTCATGATCGCCTGCGTCGGATAGCCGGCGGTGCCGATCAGCAGGCGCGAGGACAGGGTCGTCCCGGCAATGGTGAAGCCGTCATCGTTGCTGCTCATCTCATCCTCCCGCGAAGGCGCGCACGATCTCGACGCGGTCGCCGGCGGCCAGCGGCGTCTGCGCCCATTGCGCCCGGCGCACCACGGCGCCGTTGAGGGCGATGGCGAAGCCGCGTGGCTCGGCGATCTCGCGCGCGGCGGCGTGCTCGCGCCAGAGCGCCATCAGGTCGGGCGCGCTGCTGTCATGGGCGACCCCGTTCAGGGTCAGGCTGATCGCGGACCCGGTCATGCCGCATGCTCCTGCTTGCGGAAGCGGCCGGTGGCGAAGGGGGCCGCCGGCTCGCCGATGGTGCCGTTGAGGACGAGCGCGGCCATCGCCATGGCGGTGGCGGGCGCCAGCAGATAGCCGTTGCGGTGGTGGCCGGTGGCGACCAGCAGCCCACGCGTCTCGGTGGTGCCGAGGATCGGCGCGTCGTCCACGCTGGTCGGCCGGAAGCCGGACCAGACCGCCTCGACCGAAAGCTCCTCCGCGCCGGGCAGGACGCGCCTGACCCCGTCGAGCAGGGCGAACAGGCCGCCGGCGGTGACGGCATCGTCGAAGCCGCGCTCCTCCATGGTGGCGCCGACGACCAGCGTGCCGTCCCCCTTGGGTGCGAGATGCACCTCGTCGGTCCAGACCATGCGGCCGAGCAGCGGCCGTCCCGGCTCCATCGCCAGCGCCAGCGACTGGCCGCGCAGCGGGCGCAGCGGCAGCGTCTCCTCCGGCAGCCGGGTCCAGGCGCCGCCGGCGGCGATCACCGTCCCGGCCCGCAGCAGCCCCTGCGGGGTCTCGACGCCCTCGACCGCTTCGCCCGCGATGGCCGGCTCCGCCGCGCAGAAGGGCAGGATATGCCCGCCGCGCCGGCGCACGGCCTCGACCAGCGCCGCGACCACGCGCGGCGGGTCGACCTGGTGGTCGTCCGGGCAGAAGACGCCGGCGGTGATGGCGGGCCGCAGCGCCGGCTCGAGCGCGCGGCACTCGGCGCCGGCGAGCCAGCGCGTCGGCAGCCCGGCGGCGAGCTGCAGGCGGTGGCGGAAGCGCAGTCGCTCGACCTCGTCGCGCGACTGGGCGACGATCAGCACGCCGTCGCTGCGATAATCGACCGAGAGGCCGCTTTCGGCCTCCAGCCGCGCGGCGAAGCCGGGCCAGAGCCGCTGGCTGTCGCGGGCGAAGTCGAGATGCTGCTCGGCGCCCGGCTCGAACTCGGCCGCGGCGGCCAGCATGCCGGTGGCGGCGAGGCTGGCGCCGCCGCCGATCGCGCCGCGATCGAGGATCGCCACGCTGAGGCCGGCCGCCAGCAGCCGCCAGCCGATCGACAGGCCGATCACGCCGCCGCCGATGATGGCGACGTCGACATGGGCCGGCAGAGCGGGAGCGTCGCCGCCCGGATCGGGAGGCGCGGGCACGCGCCGCAGCACGGTGGACGGGGGGCCTCTCATCGCCATCTCCTCTGGTCGGGAGAGGCGGGGATCGTCGCGGGGCACGAGCGGCCGGGCCGAGATCTCCATCCCTCCGCCGGTGCGAGCCGGATCAGGTTCGAAGGATTTCCGCGCGCTTCTCCGGAGATGTCCGGTCAGCCAGCGGTGTCTCAGCCCCTTGCCGGGGATCTCCCTGGATGGCGGCACTCTGGCGAGCGCCTGCCCCCAGGTCAAGGGCGCGAATTGTCCCGTCGCGTGCCGGCCGCAGGCTCCCTCGCCGCGGAAGCCCGGGGTGCCCTGGACCACTCCGGCCGCCGTCTTGCGCGGCGAGGTTCCGCGGCCTGCCGCCGATGCGCGGGCGCGCGCTGTGCTTTCCGGCGAAGACGTCCGTGCCGCCGCCGCACCCCGGCTCGGTGCGGAGGAGCACGCGTCGCTCCTCGCCCGGGGATCAGTGCTTGTGGCCGGCGTCGCCGCCGCCATGGCCGGCATGGCCGCCCTCGCGGGCGCCGACCGACTGCACGGCGAAGTCGACATCGACGGTGCCGGCCTTCTCGAAGCGCAGCTGGCCCTTGACCTTCTCGCCTTCCTTGAGCTGGCGCTTCAGGTCGAGGAACATGATGTGCAGGCCGCCGGGCTTGAGCTCGACCGTCTCGCCGGCCTTGACCGGCAGGCCGTCATTGAGCGGGCGCATGGTCATCACCCCGTCCTTTACCGCCATTTCGTGGACCTCGACGCGGCCGGCGATCTCGGAGGTCGCGCCGACCAGCCGGTCGGCGTCCGCGCCGGTGTTGCGCACGCTGAGATAGCCGCCGGCGACCTTGGCGCCGGCCGGCGTGGCGCGCGTCCAGGGATGGCCGATCTTGAGCGGGCCGACGGTGTAGTCATGGGCGAGGGCGGCGCCGCCGGCGAGCGTCAGCGCGAGCGCGGCGAGGAGCGAGATCGGCTTGGTCATGATGTCTGTTCCTTGGGTGGATGGCCTGCCGCTGGCAGGGGGTGGCGAAGGGATGAGCGCCATGTCGGCGCGGGGTGAGGGCGGGGCCCGGCCTCCCGCTCGTCGGGCCTCGCGCGGGCCTGGGGCGATGCGGCGTGCCGATGCGTCGGGCGGGCGAACCGGCGCCATGCGACCGGTTGGCGGGGAGAGCACGGGATTGCGGGCGTCAGGTCGCGCGGCCGCGTCTGCGACGGCGGAGGCGCGGCACGAGCGGCGGTCGCGGCCGCCTCAGGGCGGCGGACGGCGGCTCAGCCGGCGAACGGTGGTGCGCGGGGGCTGCCGGGCGAGCGGATCGCCAGATAGCCGACCGGGCGGTCGAGCCGGCGGCTGAAGGCGACATGGTCGGCGGGACGATGCGCCAGCGGGCTGAAGCCGGCGGGCGCCGGGCCGGTGCCGCCCAGCATCGGGCAGCCGGCGGTGCAGCAGCTCTTGTCGGCATGGGCGAGGCCCTTGCCGGTGTCGCCGGGCAGGCCGTTCAGGTCGCCGCCGGGCAGGCACAGGCTCATCGCCAGCGCCTGGTCGAGACGGGCCGCGTCGGCGCGGGCGCCGCCGGCGAGGCCGCCGAGCAGGGCCTGAAGCACGAGCACATAGGCCGCGAGGATCGCGACCCACATCCTGCCTCGTGTCTTCGTGCTGAGCGACACCCGTCCTGCTCCCTGTCGCCCCTATGATTAGTCCCTCGCCGCACCGGCGGGAAGCGGCAAAGCGCGTCGCGGCGCGCGATGGCTTGCCGCAGCCCCCATGCGCGCTCCCCGGCGCCGGCAAGCGCTCAATAGGTGATGGTCGCGACCACCGTGTCGGAATAGGCGCCGGGCGAGGGCGTCGCCTGGGCCGGGACGCGGCCGTAGACGCTGAGCGCCTGCGCCAGCCCCGTGCCGGTGCCGGCGACGGTATCGACGCCCTGGGTGCTGCCGAAGGCCTGCCCGCGGGCCGGATCGCGATAGAGGCCGTAGATGACGGACTCGCCTCCTTTCACCATGCGCCGCAGCGTCGGGTCGCTGGCGCCCGAGAGCCCGCCGTTCAGGCCGATATGGTAGCTCGTGCCGTTGGTGCAGGTCGGCGCCAGGGTCGAGCTGGCGTCCCGCGCGCTCGAGAGCACGCCGGTCGAGCCGAAATCCAGCGTCGAGGCGGTGACCCGGCAGGTCGGCGGCACAGTGGCGGCGACCGAGAACGAGATGGTCTGCGTCGCGGTGAGCAGGTCGCAGCCGAGCAGGAAGGAAAGCGCTCCGTAGCGGATGCGCGCGTCGATGCCGCTGAGCACGCTGTTATAGGCGAGCGGCGCCGCGGTCGGCTGTCCGGCATGGACGCGCCCGACCAGGGTTTCGGTGCGGGTGACGCTGCCGCCGATCGGCGGGTTGAGGTTGAAGCCGACGGGGGCGGCGCCTCCGCCCGGCCAGGCCGAGGAGCCCCAGGGCGTGACGCCGCCGGCGGTGTAGAGCCCGTAGCGCAGGATGTTGCTGCCATTGACCATGTAGCGGTCGGTGGCGCTGGCCGCACCGGCGGAGCCAGGCCCGAAATCGATGCAGACGCCGACCGTGACGGGCAGGGTGAGCAGGCCGGTGCAGGTCACCGAGACGGTCGCCGTCGCTTCCGTCACGACATTGGCGGTGACGTCGACCGGGCCGAAGACCAGCGGCGTCACATTGAAGGTGCAGCTCTGCGCCTGCGCCCGCCCGCCTGTCGCGAGGCCGGCGAGCAGCGCCAGGCCGAGCAGGAGCAGCAGGCGGGCGGGGTTCAGCGGCATGGCACCGGTCCGACCGTGACCTGCTCGCCCGCGCGTGGCGCGAAGGCGAAGCTGGCGCGGCATTCGCCCTCGCCGAGCTGGACGACGACCTCGTTCTGCGCGGCGAGATGCTCGATGAAGGCGCGCCCGTCATAGCCGACCGCGAAGTCCGCGGCCTGGGCCGCGGCGCCGCGCAGCCCGGCCTGCAGCGTGCCGCGCGAACCGGCGGGCAGAGGCTTCCCGTCGGCGCCGTGCAGCAGCACGATCGCGGCATGCGTCACCGAGCGCACCGCGAAATCGACCACCACCCCGCCGCGATCGCCGGGCGCCACCACCTCGCGCGTCGTCTCGGCGATGGCGGTCACCGGCAGGCCGCGCGAATCGATCGCCAGCCGGTTCGCCTGGTAGGCGCGCAGGCCCGGCACCAGCGCCTTGCCCGAGGCGCCGGTGCGCGCCACGACGCGGTTCTCCAGCAGCACATCGACATCGGGGGCGCCGACATCGGCGATGGCGAAGGCGTCGTCGATGCGGTTGGCGGCGAAGACGCCGCCGCCGGCCATGACCAGCGCGCCGTCGAGCTGGCCCGTCGCCGCGACGCGGCCGTCGCGCTGCTGGCTGAGCGTCCCCTCGACCTGGCCATGGCTGCCGCGATAGGCCAGCGCGGCGCTGCGGCGCTGCTCGCGGCCCTCGACGTCGCGCACCCGCCAGCCGATGCTGCCCGGCTCGCGCTCGATCGGCTTGACGATGTCCGCGGCGATCGACCAGGCCCCGCCGGAGCGGCTGGCGCCGGTGGAGGCGGTGATGTTGCCGCCGAAGGGGAAGGACAGCCCGGCGAAGACGCCGGCATTGTCGCGCTGGTCAATGTCGCCGAAGGCGGTGACGTAGAAGGAGCCGCCGCGCGGCAACGGCCTCGTATAGCTTGCATTGACGACGCGGCTGCTCTGGCCGCCGACGCTGCGGATCCGGGCATAGCCGAGATTGAGCGCGCCGCCGAGCGCCGGCACCGGAAAGCCGAGCGAGGCGCGGTCGAGCGCGCGCGGCGGCAGCAGCAGCCGGGTCCAGCCCAGCGGGTCGCCCGCCAGCGCGCCGAGGCCGAGCCCGGCGCCGACCGAGCCGGGTGCCAGCGCCAGCGGCGCGGCGGTGACGGAGGCGAGGTCGCGATAGTCGCCGAAGCTGCGCTGGCTCGAGAGAAAGAGCGAGATGCCCTGCCAGCGCGTCTCGAAGGCGGCATAGGCCTGCGCGCCCGAGGCGCCGTCATGCCAGCTGCCGCTGCCGGCGGCGCTGACCAGCCCGAACGAGCCGAGCCCGACCGCGGCGCCCAGCCCGCCATTGCCGAAGCCGCGCGTGCCCTCGCCATGCGCCATCAGCGTCACGCTTTCGCTGAGCCCGTAGCGCAGGCTGCCCGAGCCCGCCGGCGTCTCGGCGTAGAGGCTGGAGCGCAGCCCGTAGGCCAGGCGCGGCATGCCGGCCTCGGCCGAGAAGTCGAGCAGCCCCGGCCGCAGCAGCTTGCCGGAGACCACGAAGGGCAGGGTGGTCTCGGTCTGGCGGCCCGAGGCGTCGCGCAGCACGATGCTGGCATTGCCGTTGCCGGAGAGGATCGGCAGGTTGTCGATGCGGAACGGGCCGGTGCCGACCTCCTGCGAGGCGGTGCGCACCCCGTTGACGAAGACGTCGACGGTGGAGGGCACGGCGGCGCTGCCGGCGAAGGAGGGCAAGGGCAGGGTGATCAGGTCGGGCCGCAGGCCGAAATTGCGCTGGACCTGCACGCCGCCGAGCCGGATCGGCCGGGTCCAGGCCAGGCCGGAGGAGATGGTGTCGCCGGCGCGGTAGCTGATCATCGAGGCCGGGTCGGAATAGCTCCAGCTGGTATCGAGCCGCAGCAGCTCGCCGCGATCGCCGTCGCCGGCGCGGCTGCCGGCGATGCCGGTCTGCGACAATACGCCGAAGCGCCCGAAGACGCGCCCGTCCAGCGTGGCGGAGAGCGCCGGATAGCGCCAGAAATCGCGCGGCTGCGTGCCTTCCGAGCTGCCGAACAGCGTGTAGTTCAGCACGGCGCCGGTGGTGGTCGCGGCGGGCGGCGCGCCGTCGGCGGTCTTCGGCGCGGCGTCGTAGACCTTGGGCAGGCGCTGCGCCTCCGGCAGGGTGATGTCGAGGCGTTGCGCCGGCTCGTCATAGGCATAGGTCAGCCCGGGGATCGCCGCGAGCGGCACCGGCTGGCGCGGGCCGTAGCCGGCGGGCGTGCGGATGCCGAGCTCGGCCAGCTCGGCGCCGGTTGCCGACAGCGCGCCCGCCGCGTCCCGCTGGAAGGCGCCGATCAGGCCGAGCGCCAGCCCGCCGATGCGGACGTCGAGCTGCAGGGGACGCGCCGGCAGCGCGGGCCGCAAGCCCGGCTCCTGCGCGCCTGCCCTGCACCATGTCGCGACCGACAGGGCCATGACCAGCAGCAGCGCCCGGCTAGCGGACGGCCTGGACGGGCGCTGTCGCATGGAAGGCGCCGTTCTCTGCCATGCCGCGGATCGACACCCGGCTGCCGGGCTTCAGCGCTGCTCTGCGCGCCGGGAGCGTCCAGCGCATCGAGCCCTGGCCGAGCGCATAGCCGAACAGCCCGTTGCCGCCGCCGATCACCCGGCCGGCTTCGTCGCGCAGCTGCAGGGCGGAAAGCCGCATCCGGCTGTCGCCGCGATTGGTCGCGCTCAGCACCAGCCGCCCGCCCTGCTGGCCGACGCTCCAGGCCAGTTCCGGCGCCCTGGCGGCGCGCTCGGCGAAGAACACCGGCACGACATGGCGCAGCACCAGCGAGACCGTGCCGGGCCGCCGCTGCGGCTTGGGCAGTTCGTCGATCACCAGCCGGTAGGCCTCCTCGCCCGAGACCGGCCGCCGCGCCGTGCGCACCACGCGCACCGTGTAGTCCTGGCGGGCGCGCAGGTCGATCATCGGCGGGCTCGCCACCACCTCGTCGGTCGGCTCGAAGCGCTCGACGCCGCCGGATTGCTGCCAGCGGAAGACGCGGATCTGGGCGGTCAGCGGCTCGGTGTCGGTGTTGCGCAGGGTGATCGTCGTGGCGGCGCCGGGGGCGGGGACGTCGAGCAGGACCGGCGAGACCTGCAGCGAGGTCGCCAGGGCGGGCAGCGGCAGCAGGGCGACGAGGCTCGCCAGGCGGACGGTTCTGTGGGCCATCGCGGGACCTCCTTCTCGGGCGCGCAGGGGATCGGCCGGCCGCGCCATCGGGGGAGCGCGGTCCGTCGGTCGATATCGGTAGGCGGGAGGCGAAGGCTGAAGGCGGCAGGCCGGCCCGGAAGGGCCGCGCGGTCAGTAGGTCACGGTGACGGTGATCGTATCGGTATAGAGGCCAGGGGCCGGCGTGGTCTGCGGCGGCACGCGGCCATAGACGGTGTGGGCCTGGGCGGCGCCGTTGCCGACCGCGTCGACGGTGTCGCCGGCGACGGTGTTGCCCCAGTTCAGGCTGCGGCCCGCGTCGCGCCACAGCGAATAGGCGATCGTGCCGGCGCCGTTGCTCATCTGGCGGGTGGTGACGCTGCCGCCGTGCAGGCCGGCGCTGAGGCCGATCGAGTAGGGCGTGGTCGCGGTGCACTGGACGGTGATCGTGCTGGCGACGTCGGTGTCCGCGGCCAGGACGCCGACATTGCCGAAGTCCAGCGTCGTCGCGCTGTTCACCGTGCAGCCGGCCTCGATGTTGATCCGGACCTGGAAGCTGCCGGTGGCGGTCGCGGCCCGGCCCGGCGCGGCGAACAGGACAGCGACGAGGAAGAGGGCAGCGGCAGGCAAAAACGGACGCATGACATCAGCTCCCGGCTGAGATTCTTGCAATGATCGGCGTCGTCGCAGGCGCTCTGTGTTGTCATCTCTCCGTCATACGATGCCGAGTTCTTGGTTAACACTTCGTTATCGCGCCGTCGGCCAAGCGGTCGGATAGCGCTGTTTCGGCCCGAAACAACCCGATTTTATCAGGATTATCGTGCTACACCGGCATTGCGGCGCCTGCCCCGCGGAGGCCGGCTAAGCCGTGCGGGCGCAGCGAATACAGCGCATCGCATGGCGAATACTGTGGCAGGCGCGGTGCCTGCCGAGAGCGCTGTCGTCGGATGTCGGGCCGGCCGGCGAACCATCCGGCGGGTCGCGCGTTGGCGAAGGCCAAGGCGGGCATCATGCCGGCCGCCGGCATCCGTTTTCGCCGCATCACGAGGTTTCCATGCTCCGCATGCCCGCCGCAGCCGCCCTCGTCCTCCTGCTGGCCGCGCCGGCCGCGCTCGCCCAGGCGCCGGCGCCGCAACAGCCCCCGGCCGCCAAGCCCGCAGCGCCGGACAGGCCGGCCCCCGCCGCCGAGAAGCCTGCCAAGATGGAAAAGCCTGCCTCGCCGGAGGTCGCCACCTGCAAGGCCGGCGCCATGGCCGCGATCACCGCGCGCGAGCCGGAGATCAAGGACATCTTCATCGACGAGGACGGGCTGACCATCGCGGTCGCCGAGACCAAGGTCGAGGATACGCCGGTGACGCGCATCATCATGGGCGAGGCCTATCTGCAGACCGATCGCTCCGACAAGCCGCGCCGCTTCCTCTGCCTGCTCGGCGAGAAGGGCAAGGTGCTGCTCACCTTCTTTACCCAGCGCTGAGGTCGAGAAGGCGGGCGCGCCTGCGCCCGCCCTTGGCTTCACTCCTCGTCGACGACGCGGGTTTGCGGGCGGTCGCGCCCGTCGGCCAGTTCCTCGTGCCAGCCGCCGGCGGCGTCCTGATAGACGATGCCGTCGGTCTCGCCGGCCAGCGTCTGGCGCGCCGCGGCGTCCTCGGCGGCCTTCAGCGCCGCGGCGTGGCTGGGATGGGTCTCGGAGAGCACGTCGCCGACCTTGTAGGCCCAGCCGCCGTCATGCTCGACCACTTCATATCTGACCACTGCCATGGGATTCTCCTGAAAGCTGGAGAACCCGGCGGGGCGGCCTCAGGTTCCGGGCCGCGACGCGGCGAGGAAGCCGCGGATCTCGTCGATCTGCCCCGGCGCGAACACGCGCTTGGGCAGAAGCTGGTAGCTCACCCGCCCGGCCCAGATCAGCAGGATCCGCTCATCCTCCAGAAAGCGCAGATAGCCGGCCCAGCGGATCTGCGATTCGCCCGCGACGGTCCGGCACCGCATGCCCTCCGGCGACCAGTCGTAGACGAGATCGTCCTGGAAGGAGGGCACGGCGCGCAGATGCCGCCGCACCAGCCGCGGGATCAGCAGCCTGACGGTCAGCAGCGAGGTCGCCGCCAGCAGCGCCGCGGCGATGACGCCGCCGATCGCCAGCGCCAGCGGCAGGGCCTGCGGCAGCTCGCGCCGGAAGATCTGCACCAGCACCACGGAGACGACGAGCCAGGCCACGGCGATCAGCGCGCGGCGGCGCGGTTCGCGCAGCCTGGCGCGGGTGATCAGCCGCTGGGCGTCGAGCAGGTCGCCCTCGCCGATGCGCAGGAGGACCTCGCGCGCCGGCGGGGCTGCGCCCTCAGTCGCCATTGCCCGCATCGGCGGCGCGCAGCCCGTCGAGCACCGGCATCGAGGTGATGTGGTAGCCGGCGTCGATATGGTGCACGTCGCCGGTCACGCCGCCCGAGAGGTCGGAGAGATAATACAGCGCCGCGCCGCCGATTTCGTCGAGCGTCACCGACTTGCGCAGCGGCGAGTTCACCCGCTGCCAGGAATACATGGCGCGCGCATCCGAGATGCCGGCGCCGGCCAGCGTCCGCACCGGCCCGGGCGAGAGCGCGTTCACGCGGATGCCCTGCGGGCCGTAATCGGCGGCGAGATAGCGCATGCTCGCCTCGAGCGCCGCCTTGGCGACGCCCATGACGTTGTAGTTCGGCATGACGCGCATCGAGCCGCCATAGGTCAGCGTGATCATGCTGCCGCCCTGGGGCATGCGCGCCGCCGCCCGCTTCGCCGCCTCGGTGAAGGAGAAGCAGGAGATCACCATGGTGCGCGAGAAGTTCTCGCGGCTGGTGTCGGCATAGAGGCCCTTGAGCTCGTTCTTGTCCGAGAAGCCGATGGCGTGGACCAGGAAGTCGAGCGTGTTGCGGGCGGGATCGCCGCCCCATTCCGCGTCGATCGCCGCGAAGGCGGCGTCCACCGAGGTGATGTCCTCGACGTCGCAGGGGATGACCAGCTTCGAGCCGATGCTCTCGGCCAGCGGCTTCACCCGCTTGCCCAGCGCCTCGCCCTGATAGGTGAAGGCCATCTCGGCACCCTGCGCGGCGAGCGTGCGCGCGATGCCCCAGGCGATCGAGTTCTGGTTGGCGACGCCCATGACGAGGCCGCGCTTGTTGTGCATCAGGGGAAGCATGTGGACCGTCCGAACGGTGGCCGCGCAAGGGGCCGGAGGGAAAGACCCGCGGAGCGCCATGGCGTCCCGCGGGCCGGGAAGGCCTCAGGCCTCGAGCTTCTTCATCACGATGGTGGCGTTGGTGCCGCCGAAGCCGAAGGAGTTCGACAGCACGCATTCCAGGCCGGCATTGTCGATGCGCTTGCGCACGATCGGCATGTCGGCGAAGGCCGGGTCGAGCTCGTCGATATGGGCGCTCTCGCAGATGAAGTCGTGGTTGAGCATCAGCAGCGAATAGATCGCCTCCTGCACGCCCGTCGCGCCGAGCGAATGCCCGGTCAGCGACTTGGTGGAGGAGATCGGCGGGCTCTTCTCGCCGGCGCCGAACACCTCGCGGATCGCCTCGATCTCCTTGCCGTCGCCGATCGGGGTCGAGGTGCCGTGCGGGTTGATGTAGCCGACCTTGGCCGTCACGTCCTTCAGCGCCATGCGCATGCAGCGCACCGCGCCCTCGCCGGAGGGGGCGACCATGTCGTAGCCGTCCGAGGTCGCGCCGTAGCCGACGATCTCGCCATAGATCTTGGCGCCGCGGGCCTTGGCGTGCTCCAGCTCCTCGAGGACGAGGACACCGGCGCCGCCGGCGATGACGAAGCCGTCGCGGTTGACGTCATAGGCGCGCGAGGCGACGGCCGGCGTTGCGTTGTAGTCGGACGACATTGCGCCCATCGCGTCGAACAGCACGGAGAGCGTCCAGTCGAGCTCCTCGCAGCCGCCGGCGAAGACGATGTCCTGCTTGCCCCACTGGATCAGCTCGTAGGCGTTGCCGATGCAGTGGTTGGAGGTCGCGCAGGCCGAGGAGATCGAATAGTTCACGCCCTTGATCTTGAACCAGGTCGCGAGCGTGGCCGAGGCGGTCGACGACATGCCCTTGGGCACGGCGAAGGGACCGACCTTCTTGGAGGAGCCGCTCTCGCGCGCCTTGTCGTAGGCGTCGATCAGCGCGCGGGTCGAGGGGCCGCCCGAGCCCATCACGATGCCGGTGCGCTCATTGCTGATGTCGCCGCTTTCAAGGCCCGAATCGGCGATGGCATGTTCCATGGCGACCTGGTTCCAGGCGGAGCCGCCGCCATGGAAGCGCATGGCGCGCCGGTCGAGCACCGTCGCCGGGTCAAGCGTCGGCACGCCAGCGACCTGGCTGCGGAAGCCGTGCTCGACGAAGGCGGGCACGGTCACGATGCCGGAGCGCGCCTCCCGCAACGACGCCAGCACTTCCTGCGTATCGTTGCCAATGGACGAGACGATGCCCATCCCGGTGACCACTACGCGTCTCATTGCTCGCTTACTCCGGTGTTCGGTCGCGCGCCGGAAAGCGTATGCCCGGCGTGCCTCGAGAGATAGAGCCCCGCAAATGGACCGCCGCCATGGCCGGCGCAAGGCCGCAGGGCGACGATCGCCGCCGGGATCAGCCCTCCTCGGGCTTGAACAGGCCGACCCGCATGTCGGTCGTCGTGTAGATTCGCTTGCCGTCGGCCTCGAGCCAGCCATCGGCGATGCCGAGCACCAGCTTCGACTTGAAGACGCGCTTGAAGTCGACGCCGTAGACGACCCGCTTGACGCTCGGCAGCACCTGGTCTGCGAACTTGACCTCGCCGACGCCGAGCGCGCGGCCGCGGCCCGGCAGGCCGAGCCAGCCGAGGAAGAAGCCGGTGAGCTGCCAGAGCGCGTCGAGGCCCAGGCAGCCCGGCATCACCGGGTCGCCCTTGAAATGGCAGTCGAAGAACCAGAGGTCCGGGCGCACGTCGAGCTCGGCGCGCACGCAGCCCTTGCCGTTCGGCCCGCCGGTCTCGCTGATCTCGGTGATGCGGTCGAACATCAGCATCGGCGGCAGCGGCAGCTGCGCATTGCCCGGTCCGAACAGCTCCCCGCGACCGCAGGCGAGGATCTCCTCGTAGCTGAAAGACGATTGCCGCTCCATTCCCGTCCTGCTCCGTTCCGGCCGCCCCTGTCCGGCGATCCTGCATCGTTGAGCGCGTGCCTAACACGGGCGCGCCGCGAAACGGAAGGGCGCAGGTGACGCGTCGGCGCGCAAGCGGCCTTGCGAAGGGCGGGAAATCCCCGGCCCGGCACCGCTCGCGCCGGCCGGAACGGCCCGCCCTTGCGCCCGCTGCTTGCGACGGGCGGCGCCAGGCCCTAGATTTGAATGACCATCATGAGCATCAGGCGGCGGCCCTCGCGGCGCCCCGACGGTTGAAGGGCAGGCCTTGGAGATGAGCGAACCGAACCCGCAGGTGCCGGGCATCGCGGCGGATGCGCGCCAGGGATGCCCCTATCACGACGTGCGCCAGCGCCTGCGCCGCGTCGGCCTGCGCCCGACCCGCCAGCGCGTCTCGCTCGGCTGGCTGCTCTTCGCCCGGGGCGACCGGCACGTCAGTGCCGAGATGCTCTACGAGGAGGCGATGAAGGCGCGCGTGCCGGTCTCGCTGGCGACCGTCTACAACACGCTGCACCAGTTCACCGAGGCCGGGCTGCTGCGCGAGCTGGCGATCGACGGCGCCAAGACCTTCTTCGACACCGACAACAGCGACCATCACCACTTCGTCGTCGATGGCGAGGACACGGTGATCGACATTCCCGCCGCGGCGATCGACGTCGCCGAGCTGCCGGCGGCGCCGGCCGGCTACGAGATCGCCCGCGTCGACGTGGTCGTGCGCCTGCGCAAGATCGAGGCCTGCAAGATCGAGGCCTGACGGCGATCGGCCGGCGCGGGCGGCGGATCGCCGCCCCGACCGTCGCCGCCCGGACGCGCAGCGCTCAGTCGATCTTCTCGTTGGGATAGACGCCCCAGAGCCGGTCCTGGCGGATATGGCCCTCGACCTTGCCGACGGTGACGCGGCACCAGCCGTCCGTGCCGCCGGTGCAGGAGCGCACATTGGCGATCACGCCCGGCTCCAGCGTGGCGCGCACCGCCGAGCCGTCATCGGCCGAGGCCCTGAGCGCGAAGGTCTCGCCCTTGGTCTTGACCCAGGGCGCCACCAGCACGGTGCGCCGGCCCGACAGCAGCGAATGCAGCACCCAGCCCTCGGTGCCGTCGGCGTCGCGCACCCGGCGCCAGGTCTCGAATTCCGCGGTGATCTCGACCGGCAGCCCGGCGCGCTGGAACACCCAGCTGGTGCGGTGCTCCTTGGAGGGGCCCTCGCGCAGGTTCACCCGGTCCGATTTCAGGCTGACATAGCGCGGGATCGGCAGCTTGCTGACCTGCCCGATCGCGAGGTCCTGGGCCGCGCCGGCCGCCGAGGCCAGGCCGAGCGCCAGCAGGATCGCCGCGCCCCGGAGTGCGCGCGTCGCGGAAAGGGCCATCCAGTCAACTCCTTCAGAGCCGTTTGCGGCGGCGGCACCTGTCCGAACGGTCAGGTTGTGTTCCGTCGAAACGCTGCTTAGACAACAGGGCACCCGAGATCGGCCGCCGCCATCCATTCCTGAAACGCCCCGGTTAACGGGGGGTTGAGGCGAAACGGAGACGGCGTCGCCGGTGGCGGGTCGCAAGCCCGGGAGCCTCGCATGTCGAAGAAGAAGCCGCTCGTCGTGGTCACCCGCAAGCTGCCCGCCGTGGTCGAGACGCGCATGCGGGAACTGTTCGACGCCCGCCTCAATCTCGACGATACGCCGATGAGCCCGGCCGCCCTGGTCGAGGCGCTGCGCACCGCCGACGTGCTGGTGCCGACCGTCACCGACAAGCTCGACGCCGGGCTGATCGCCCAGGCCGGCGACCAGCTCCGCCTGATCGCCAATTTCGGCAACGGCATCGACAATATCGACGTCGCCAGCGCCATCCAGCGCGGCATCACCGTCACCAACACGCCGGGCGTGCTCACCGACGACACCGCCGACATGACCATGGCGCTGATCCTCGCCGTGGCGCGGCGCATCCCCGAGGGCGCGCGCATCATCACCGACGAGAGCTGGGACGGCTGGTCGCCGACCTGGATGCTCGGCCGCCGCATCACCGGCAAGCGCCTCGGCATCGTCGGCATGGGCCGCATCGGCCAGGCGCTGGCCCGCCGCGCCGCCGCCTTCGGCCTGTCGATCCATTATCACAATCGCCGCCGCCTCGATGCGAGCGTCGAGGAGGCGCTCGACGCGACCTGGTGGGATTCGCTCGACCAGATGCTGGCGCGGATGGACATCGTCTCGGTCAACTGCCCGCACACGCCGGCGACCTATCACCTGCTCTCGGCGCGCCGCCTCAAGCTGATGAAGCCGGACGCGATCCTGGTGAACACCGCCCGCGGCGAGATCGTCGACGAGACCGCGCTCGCGCGCATGCTGGAGGCCGGCGAGCTCGCCGGCGCCGGCCTCGACGTGTTCGAGCACGAGCCGGCGGTCAATCCGCGCCTGCTGAAGCTCGCCCGCAATCACCGCGTCGTGCTGCTGCCCCATACCGGCTCGGCGACGCATGAGGGCCGCGCCGAGATGGGCGAGAAGGTCATCGTCAACATCCGGACCTTCATGGACGGCCACAAGCCGCCGAACCGGGTCCTGCCCAGCATGCTCTGAGCGCCGGCGCCGGGAGCGCCCCGCGGCCTCGCGCGGCGCCCCTCGCCGGGCCCTGCGCTTCAGCCGGCGCGGGCGGTGTCGAACTGGCCGGTGCGGCGGAAGCGCCAGAGATAGGACGGCGTCACCGCCTCGACCGCCACCGGGGCGATGCCGAGACCCTCGAGCGTCCGCCCGTCCGCGGCGGCCGCGGCCGAGACCACATTGGCCACCTGCAGCAGCGCGACCTGGTCGCGCGTCATCACCAGCGCGTCGGGCATCAGGCCGAGCGTCAGCATGTCGGCGATCTCGAGGATGCGCGCCTGCAGCCGCGCCAGCGGCGCCGGCAGGCCGACGACGAGGCGGCGGCGCCCGGTCTCGGCGCAGACATAGTCGACGAGTTCGCGCAGCGTCCGCGTCTCGGGCCCGCCGAGCTCGTAGACCTTGCCGCCAGCCACCGTGCCGTCGACGGCACGCGCCACGACCTCGGCCACGTCGCCGACGAAGACCGGCTGCAGCCTGGTCTCGGCGCCGGCCAGCGGCAGCACCGGCAGGAAGCGCGCCAGCGCGGCGAAGCGGTTGAAGAAGCTGTCCTCGGGGCCGAACATCACCGAGGGGCGCAGCACCACGGCCTGGGGCACCTGCGCCAGCATGGTGCGCTCGCCCTCGGCCTTGCTGCGGGCGTAGAGCGAGCCGGACTCGCCGTCGGCGCCGAGCGCCGAGAGATGCACCAGCCGGGTGACGCCATGCGCCGCGCAGGCCTGCGCCACGGCGCGGGCGCCGGCCGCGTGCACGCCGGAGAAGCTCTGGCGGCCGCCCTCGCGCAGGATGCCGACGAGGTTGATCACCGCGTCGGAGCCGCGCACCGCCGCCTCGACCGAATCGGGATAGCGCAGATTGGCCTGCACGGCGGTGACCTGCCCGACGATGCCGAGCGGCTGCAGGAAGCCGGCGAGATCCGGCCGGCGCACCGCGACGCGGACGCGATAGCCGCGCTTGGCCAGCGCCCGGACCACGTGCCGCCCGAGAAAGCCCGAGCCGCCGAACACCGTGACGAGTTGCGAAGCGGGAGACTGGATCGCCATGATCGCGCAAGCTCCGTTTGGAAGCGCTGAAAACTGCTGCTGCGGGCCCTGTCCTAGTCGATCGGGCCGCGCCTGTGAAGGCGGCGCGGTGACCCGGCTGCACAGGCCATCCACACCTCCCGGCACACCCCCAGCATTTTGCCAGCATGAGCCCGTTGACAGGGCCATCCGTCCCCCGTAAACGAACCGCCGTTGCCCAGGTGGCGGAATTGGTAGACGCACCAGCTTCAGGTGCTGGCGCTCGCAAGGGCGTGGAGGTTCGAGTCCTCTCCTGGGCACCAACTTTCGAGGACTACCAACCTCGAAAACCTTGCCAGACAACGGCAGCTCACACGACATCGCGGTTCGCCGCGATGGTGAGCAGCCGTTGCTGCGCAGCGGTTCGACCGCGACGCCGGACGCAACGCCGGCCTTTCCCCAGCATCAGCGAGCATGACGACGACCGCGCCTGTGTGGGCGGTCAAAGTGCGCCCTGTTGTCGGGATTTTCCGGCTCGGCAGCGGTCTCACGCCACGGCGCCCTGGCCGTCGCGACCGCGACGGCCCTCTTTCGTCGGCTCGCTTTGCATCGCATGCACGGCCGCTGCTGCCGCTTCTGCTCCGCGATAGCGCCTTCGCGCCCTGAAACCGCCGTCAGGCGCGTTCGAGCGCGATGGCGATGCCCTGGCCGACGCCGACGCACATGGTGGCGAGCGCGCGGCGCTTGCCGGTGAGCGAAAGCTCCAGCGCAGCGGTCCCGGCGATGCGGGCGCCCGACATGCCGAGCGGATGGCCGAGCGCGATGGCGCCGCCATTCGGGTTCACATGCGCGGCGTCCTCGGCGATGCCGAGTTCGCGCAGAACGGCGATGCCCTGGCTGGCGAAGGCCTCGTTGAGCTCGACGATGTCGAAGTCCGTCGGTTGCACGCCGATCAGCCGGCAGAGCTTCCGCGTTGCCGGAACCGGGCCGATGCCCATGATTCGCGGCGCCACGCCGGCGGTCGCGCCGGCGACGATGCGGGCGCGCGGGGTCAGGCCGAAGCGCCGGATCGCGGCCTCCGAGGCGACGATCAGCGCCGCCGCGCCGTCATTGACGCCCGAGGCGTTGCCGGCGGTGACGCTGCCGCCTTCCTTGCGGAAGGGCGTTGGCAGCTTCGCCAGCGATTCGCGCGTGGTGTCGCCGCGCGGATGCTCGTCGCTCTCGACCAGGACGGGATCGCCCTTGCGCCGCGGGATCGCGACCGGAACGATCTCCTTTGCCAGGCGGCCGTTCTGCTGCGCGGCCACCGCCTTCTGCTGCGAGCGCAGCGCGAAGGCGTCCTGGTCCTCGCGGGAGACGCGGTAGTCGGCGGCGACGTTCTCCGCCGTTTCCGGCATCGAATCGACGCCGTATTGCGCCTTCATCAGCGGGTTGACGAAGCGCCAGCCGATGGTGGTGTCGTGGATCTCGGCCTGGCGCGAGAAGGCGCTCTCGGCCTTCGGCATCACGAAAGGCGCCCGGCTCATGCTTTCGACGCCGCCGGCGACCACGAGCTCGGCCTCGTTCGCCTTGATCGCGCGCGCCGCGGCGATCACCGCGTCCATGCCCGAGCCGCAGAGCCGGTTCATCGTCGTGCCCGGCACGCTCTCGGGCAGGCCGGCGAGCAGCACCGCCATGCGCGCGACATTGCGGTTGTCCTCGCCCGCCTGGTTGGCGCAGCCATAGATCACCTCGTCGATCGCGGCGGGATCGAGCCCGGGATTGCGCGCCAGCAGCGCCTTGAGCGGCACCGCGGCGAGATCGTCTGTGCGCACCGCGGCGAGCGCCCCGCCGAAGCGGCCGATCGGCGTGCGGACATAGTCGCAGAGATAGGCTTCGGCCATCGTGGCCTCCTTCGGATGGTCGATTGCGGTTCAGGCGAGCCGGGCCGGGTCGCCGCGGCGTCCGTCGCCGGCGACGAGCGCGAGGTCGCGCGCCAGCGCCGCCGGCGCGCGCGTCGCGGCCCAGTGCAGCGGCCCGCCGAGATGCCGGGGGAAGCCGTAGCCGTTGACCAGGACGAGATCGATGTCGGAGGCGCGCGCCGCGATGCCGTCCTCCAGCACCAGCAGCGCCTCGTTGACGATCGCCGCCATGGCGCGCGCCTGGATGGTCTCGCGTGAGAGAGCCTCCGGCACCGCGCCGCGCTCGCTGCGGGCGCGCGCCAGCAGCGCCGTCACCTCCGGGTCGGCGCAGCGCCCGCCCTCGGCATAGCGATACCAGCCGGCGCCGGTCTTGCGGCCGAGCCGGCCGGCCTCGACCAGCCATTCCAGCACTGGCAGGTCGCTGCGGTCGCCGCTCTCCATCTGCTTGCGCCGGCGGTTTGCCCAGGCGATGTCGAGCCCCGACAGGTCGGAGACGCCGAAGGGGCCCATGGCGAAGCCGAGCGCCTCGATCGCGCCATCGACCTCCTCGGGTAGCGCGCCGGCCAGCAGCATAGCCTCGCATTGCGTCCGGTAGGCGTTGTAGATGCGGTTGCCGATGAAGCCGTCGCCGACGCCGGAGACCACCGCGACCTTGCCGAGGCTGCGGCCGAGCTTCAGCGCCGTCGCCAGCACCTGCGGCGCCGTCTTCGCGCCGCGCACGATCTCCAGCAGCTTCATGACATGGGCCGGGGCGAAGAAGTGCAGGCCGACGACTCGCTCCGGCCGGGCGCTGGCGGCGGCGATGGCGTCGAGATCGAGATAGGAGGTGTTGGAGGCGAGGATCGCGTCGGGGCGCACCACCGCGTCGAGATCGCGCATCAGCGCCCGCTTCACCGCCATGTCCTCGAACACCGCCTCGATCACCAGATCGCAGGCGGCGAGATCGGCGAGATCGCCCGTGGTGGCGAGCGCGGCCGGGCTCTTCGCCCTGGCGAGGAAGCCGTCGATACGCGCGCGCGCCGCCTCCAGCACCGCGGGCTTGAAGTCGAGCAGCGTCACGGGCAGGCCGGCGGCGAGGACGGCGGCGGCGATGCCGGAGCCCATCGTGCCGGCGCCGACGATGCCGACGCGCGCCACCGGTAGCGGGCGCGCCCCGTCCAGACCCGCGACGCGCCCGGCCTCGCGCTCGGCGAAGAAGAGATGGCGCAGCGCCGCCGATTCGGCCGATTGGCGCAGGCGCTGGAACACCGCGCGCTCCTGCGCCAAGGCGGCGTCGAAGGGTTCGGTCAGCGCCCGCCGCAGCGCCGCGACCTGTTCCTGCGCATAGGGGCGCCCGCGGCCGCGCTTCAGCGCCGCCGCCTCCGCCGCCGCGAAGGCGGCCGGGTCGGTCGGCTGCGGCTGCCGCGCGCGCAAGGCGCGCTTCTCGCCCTTCAGCGCCAGGGCGAAGGCCGCGGCCTCGGCCCGCAGATCGCCCGCCAGCGCGTCGATCAGGCCGAGCGCCAGCGCCTCCTGCGCCTTCACGCGCCGGCAGCTCGAAACGATCTCCAGCGCCGTCGCCGCATCGGTGAGGCGCGGCAGGCGCACCGTGCCACCGGCGCCGGGAATGATGCCGAACGTGCCCTCCGGCAGACCGATCACCGCCTCGGCCACCGCCACGCGCCCGTCGCAGCCGAGCGCGATCTCGTAGCCGCCCCCGAGCGCCGCGCCATGGATCGCGGCTACGACCGGCTTGGGGCAGGTCTCGATCGCGGCGATCACCGCCGGCATCTGCGGGTCGGCGAGCGGCGCTGCGAACTCGCGCAAATCCGAGCCGGCGACGAAGGTCGTGCCGGCGCCGATCAGCACGGCGGCCTCCAGGGCGGAATCCGCCGCGATCTCGGCCAGCGCCGCGATCAGCCCCTGGCGCACCGCCAGCGAGCCGGCATTGATCGGCGGGTTGTCGATGACGACCACGCCGACCGCGCCCTCGCGTTCGAGGCGCACGGCCGGGCCCGGGGCGGACGCGGCGCGGTGCTGCCCGGAGGTGTCGGCAGCGGTCTCGGCGGGCATCTCGGCAGGCGTCTCGATCGTCATCGCGCAGTCCTGGTCCCTTGGATCCGGTCCCGCATTGGGCGAGCGGCGCGCCCGGAGCGCCGACGGTACAGCATACGCCCCCGCTGG